>NZ_JBQVPI010000006.1:205822-352110 GCF_052438155.1 Shinella sp.
TGCGCCTTGTACTGGGTGGCCACCCCGATGCGGCGGATACCGGAATTCAGCGCATTGGACAGCGCGAAATCGATAATGCGCGCCTTGCCGCCGAAATAGACGGCGGGCTTGGCGCGCCGGTCCGTCAGTTCCTTCAGGCGGCTTCCTCGGCCGCCCGCAAGAACATAGGCCATCGCGTCACGGGCGAGGGGTTGAATCCGCTTTTGCTCCATAGTGTCCGTCCTCCCGACAGTCGAGTTATGTGTCCAGCTCCAGCATCAGCGTTGCCAAAGGCGGCAAGGTGAGCGCGGCTGAGATCGTTCCGTTGGCTTGTTTCTTGGCTTGCACCGCACCGCCGTTGCCCTTGCCGCTGCCGCCATAGATCTCGGCATCGGTGTTGAGGATTTCCCGCCAGCGGCCCTCCGCCGGCAGCGGGATCGCGTAGTTCTCGCGGTAGACGGGGGTGAAGTTGGTGATGACGGCGATCGGCTTTTCGCCCGGCGCCTTGCGAAGCCACGCGAAGACCGAGTTTTCCCGGTCGTCGGCGATCAGCCATTCGAAGCCGTCGCCTTCGCAATCGCGGGCGTGCAGCGTGGCCTTGCGGCGGTAGGTGCCGTTGAGGTCGCGCACCAGCCGGCGCATGCCCTCGTGCAGCGGATATTCGAGCAGGTTCCAGTCGAGCGATCTCTCCTCGCTCCACTCCTGCCACTGCGCGAATTCCTGCCCCATGAAGAGCAGCTTCTTGCCGGGATAGCCCCACATGAAGCCGTAATAGGCGCGCAGGTTGGCGAATTTCTGCCAGTCGTCGCCGGCCATCTTGGCGATCAGCGAGCCTTTGCCGTGCACCACCTCGTCATGCGATAGCGGCAGCACGAAGTTCTCCGTAAAGGCATAGAGCAGGCCGAAGGTCATGTCGTTGTGGTGGAACTTGCGGTGCACCGACTCGCGCGACAAATATTGCAGCGTGTCGTGCATGAAGCCCATGTTCCACTTGAAGCCGAAGCCGAGGCCGCCGTCATGCACGGGCGCCGAAACTTTTGGCCAGGAGGTGGATTCCTCGGCAATCGTCAGGATGCCGGGATGGGCGGCATAGACGTGGGCATTCATCTCCTGCAGGAAGCGCACGGCGGCGAGGTTCTCGTTGCCGCCATATTCGTTCGGCACCCATTCGCCGTGCTTGCGCGAATAATCAAGGTAGAGCATCGAGGCGACCGCATCGACGCGCAGCCCGTCGAGATGGAATTTCTCCGCCCAGTAGAGCGCGTTGTTGATGAGGTAGGACAGCACCTCCGCGCGCCCGAAATTGTAGATCGCGGTGTTCCAGTCCGGATGGAAGCCCTGGCGCGGATCCTCGTGCTCATAAAGGGCCGTGCCGTCGAACTTGCCAAGGCCATGGGCGTCGGTCGGGAAATGCGCCGGCACCCAGTCGAGGATGACGCCGATGCCGACCTTGTGGCAGCCGTTGACGAAGCGGGCAAAACCTTCCGGCTCGCCGAAGCGCGCCGTCGGCGAATAGAGGCCGGTCGTCTGGTAGCCCCAGGAGGGATCGAAGGGAAACTCGGTGATCGGCAGGAACTCGATATGGGTAAAACCCATGTCGATGCAGTAGGGGATCAGCCGGTCGGCGAGTTCGTCCCAGGTGAGAAATTCCCCATCGCCGTGCCGCTGCCAGGACCCGGCATGCACTTCGTAAATGGAGATCGGCTGCCGGCGGGCGTCGGCGGAGGCCCAATGGGCGAGATGCGCCTCGTCGTCCCATTCCTGAGTGATCGGCCCCGTCGTCATGGACGCATTGTTCGGCCGCAGTTCCGAGCGGCGGGCGAAGGGGTCGGCCTTCAGCGGCAGAACTTCGCCACTCGGGCCGACGATCTCGTATTTGTAGGCATGGCCCTCGGTGATGCCGGGCAGGAAGATTTCCCAGATGCCGGTGTCGCGGCGCAGCCGCATGGCGTTCAACCGGCCGTCCCAGTTGTTGAAATTGCCGACGACGGAGACGCGCTTGGCATTCGGCGCCCAGACGGCGAAGTGGAAGCCATCGGTGCCGTCGAGCGTCATCGGATGGGCGCCCATCTTGTCGAAGAGCCGCAGGTGCGAGCCTTCGCGGATGTAGTAGTCGTCCATGGGCCCAAGCACCGGGCCGAAGCTGTAAGGGTCGATGACGACCCATTCGCCGCCCTCGTTGCGGGCGCGATAGCGGATCGGTTGGAGTTTCTTGAGGGAGACCTCGCCAGCGAAAATGCCGGCTGGATGTACCTGCTTAAGCGCGCCGATCTCCTTGCCCGCCAGGGTTTCGGCGGTCGCCTCCGCCGCACCGGGCAGGAAGCAGCGGGCGACAAATTTACCCCCCGCCTCGTGAAGGCCGAGCACTGCGAACGGATCCCAGTGCCGGCTTTCCAAAATTGCGTCAATGTCCGTTTTCGCCAGAAGTTCTGACGGGTGTTCCGTCGTGCCTTTTTTCGGCGGTGCGGTCATCAGGCTCTCCAGATTTCCTTGGCGTATTGACGGATCGTGCGATCGGAGGAGAACCAGCCCATGCGCGCCGTGTTGCGAATGGTCTTGGAATACCAGGATGTCTTGTCGGCCCAGATGGCGTCGACATCGCGCTGCGCTTTGGAATAGGCGTCGAAGTCGGCCGCCACCATGAACCAGTCGTGATTGTAGATGCCGTCGGTGAGGCCTGTGAAACGGTTGCGGTCGTCCGGTGAGAAGACGCCGGAGGAAATGGCGGCGAGGGCCTGGGACAACTCTTTCGACTGCTCGATGATGGCGCGCGGATTGTGCCCGTCGGCCCTGACCTTCGCCACTTCGTCTGCGGTCATGCCGAAAATCACGATGTTCTCCTCGCCGACACAGTCACGCATCTCGACATTGGCCCCGTCGAGGGTGCCAATCGTCAGCGCTCCGTTCAAGGCGAACTTCATGTTGCCAGTTCCCGACGCTTCCATGCCGGCGGTGGAAATCTGCTCCGACAGGTCGGCGGCCGGCACCATTATCTCGGCGAGCGAGACATTGTAGTTCGGCACGAAGACCACCTTGAGCAGGCCGCGCACGGACGGGTCGTTGTTGATGACGCGCGCCACGTCGTTGGCGAGTTTGATGATCAGCTTGGCATTGTGGTAGCTCGGCGCTGCCTTGCCCGCGAACAGTTTTACCCGCGGCGCCCAGTCCAGCTCCGGATGCGAGCGGATCTGGTCGTAAAGCGCCACGGCCTCGATGATGTTGAGGAGCTGGCGCTTGTATTCGTGGATGCGCTTGATCTGGATGTCGAACATCGCGGCGGGATCGATGCGCACGCCCATGCGGCTGCCGACCAGATTGGCGAGGCGGTTCTTGTTCTCGCGCTTGATCGCGGCGAAGCGCTCCTGGAAGTCCTTCTTGTCGGCAAAGGCGTCGAGTGCCTTCAACTGCTCGGCATCGTCCATGAAGGCGTCGCCGATCGCTTCGCGGATCAGGTTGAACAGGCCCGGATTGCACTGCATCAGCCAGCGCCGCGGGGTGATGCCGTTCGTCTTGTTGTTGATGCGGTCCGGGTAGAGCTTGTGCAGGTCGGCGAAGACCGTTTCCTTCATCAGTTCCGTATGCAGCGCGGACACGCCGTTGATCGAATGCGAGCCGACAAAGGCGAGGTTACCCATGCGCACGCGGCGCTCGCCGGATTCTTCGATCAGCGAGATACTGCGGATGCGCTGGTCTTCGAAACCCGGCTGCTTGCGGGCCTCGAGCAGGATCTTGGCATTGATCGCATAGACGATCTGCATATGGCGCGGTAGCAGCCGTTCGAGCAGCGGCACGGGCCAGGTTTCCAGCGCTTCCGGCAGCAGCGTGTGGTTGGTGTAGGAGAACGTGCGGCGGGTGATGTCCCAGGCCGCATCGAAATCCAGCCCGTGCACGTCGGTGAGGAGGCGCACGAGTTCGGTGACGGAAATGGCCGGGTGCGTGTCGTTGAGCTGAATGGCCACGGCGTCCGGCAGGGACGTGAAGTCCGGATACTGCTGAAGGTGGCGGCGCAGGATGTCCTGCAGCGAGGCGGAGCAGAAGAAGAACTCCTGGCGAAGGCGCAGTTCCTGGCCGGCGGCGGTGGCGTCGGCCGGATAGAGCACGCGCGTCAGGCTTTCCGCCTTGTTGCTTTCCTTCAATGCACCGATGTGGTCGCCGGCATTGAAGGCGTCGAGCAGGATCGGGTCGATCGGGTTGGCGGCCCACAGGCGCAGCGTGTTGACGCGCTTTGCCCGCCAGCCGACGGCTGGCGTGTCAAAAGCGGTGGCGATGACGCGCTCGGCCGGCTTCCAGACGAAGCGCTGCTTGTCCTCGCCGATATTGATCGTCTCGACGGCGCCGCCGAAGCCGATTTCGTAGGAGCTTTCACGGCGTTCGAATTCCCAGGGGTTGCCGTGGGCAAGCCAGGTTTCCGGCAGCTCGACCTGCCAGCCGTCCGCCATCTGCTGGCGGAAGAGGCCGTGCACGTAGCGGATGCCATAGCCATAGGCCGGCACGTCCACCGTTGCCATGCTTTCCATGAAACAGGCTGCGAGACGGCCAAGACCGCCATTGCCGAGCGCGGCATCGGGCTCGAGTTCCGCAATGACGTCGATATCGACGCCGTGCGAGGCGAGTGCCTCGCGCATCGGGTCCATGATGCCCGTATTGGTCATCGCATCGCGCATCAGGCGACCGATCAGGAATTCCAGCGAAAGATAATAGACGCGCTTTGCGCCGGTCGCGTAGGTGCGGCGGGTGCTATCCATCCACTTGTCGGTGATGCGGTCGCGCGCAACCAGGATGGCGGCGGTCAGCCAGTCATGTGGTTTGGCGACTTTCGGGTCCTTGCCGATACGGTATTTCAGACGCTCGAGGAGCTCTGTGGCGAGCTGTTCGACGTCGGAAGATCGGAGAGCGGGAGCGAGGTCGTTGTTGGTAACCCGGTTCATCATCGGTGAACTTTGCCCCTTCGCATTCATTGCGTTCGTTTCTTACGAAAATCACGTTTAAATCAATTTATGCATCTATCCGAAGCGCTTGCAATACGCCTTTTCAAGAAAGGGCGCATGCATTTTCAGCATGCCTGAAATACGGGAAAAATGCTAAAAGGCCCGCTGCATATGCATGCAGCGGGCCTTTTTTCTCGCGGATTTCGTGGAGGCGTGCCGACTTACTTGGTCAGCCGCGCCATCGCTGCCGCCGTGCGGTCGCCGATCGCCTTGAAGGCGGAGACCAGGGCTATCATGTTCGTCGCCTCGAAATAGTTGGCGCCGGTGGTCGCGCAGTACTTCAGAAGGGTCTTGCCACGCTCCGGCGCCATGAAGGCGACGGCATAGACCTCGACCTTGGCGATGCGCGCCGCATCGCAGCTCTTCTTCGTTTCCTCGTCCGATTTCGTATTGTTGGTGGCGCCCTTGTAGTGGGTGTTCGCACCGTCGGTCATGAAGACGATGTAGCGCGAGGGAACCTGGCCGTTCTTGTTCTTATGGAACGTGGCCTCAGCGGGGTCGCTCAACTTTTCCAGGGCTTTCGCGAAGGCGCCGCTGGAATCTGTGCCGCCTTGCGGAACCGCCGGAATGGCGTTGACATAGGTGAGTGCGCCACCTGTGCCCCAGGCCAGATCGACTGCAGAAAACATCTGGTCATTGTAGGCTACCGCCCCGGTGCGCACGAGCGTGCCCTGCGGATCCGCGGTGTTCAACTGGGTGAAAAGGCTCGCCGCCGCTGTCTTGAGCGCTGCGATCTTGGAAATGTAGCACGGCGCGGTTGTCTTCAAACTGGCATTGAACCAATTCTGTTCCGTATGGTTCTGGCACTTCTTGGTGAGATCCGCTTCCTTCTCGTCCGTGATCCATGCCATCGAACCAGACCGGTCGAGGGCGAGGAACATCGAGAGGGCATTCTTCGATTCCGTTGCACTCTCCGCCGAACTCGTCGCGTTCATCGTCGTCGACTTCTGTCCGAGCAGTCGCGTGAAGGCGTTGAACTGCAGGACATACTTGGTCGAGACATCGATGCTGAACGACTTGCCTGCGCCGTTCAAAGCCGTTTCCTTGATGCTGATGGTCGTGGCTGAGTCGAGGTCGTTCTGATCCTGCTTGGTCTCGCCGGTGCCGACGGCACTGCCCTTGTTGGAAATCTGCGCCTTCAGGAAGCGCATGGCGATTTCTTTCGCTTCCGCAGGGCTCTTGTTGTCATTTGCAAGGGCGGATGCGGCGGCAAGGGCTGCCGCGTCGGTCGCGTCCTGAAGCTCGCCCCTCGTCATCACTATGTTGGTCAGGTCAATCGCCACACCGCCGGCCGCAAGCATGACCGGCAGGAGGATTGCCGTCATCATTCCGAAATTGCCGCGACGATCCCGCAATATCCGGGACGTCCACGTCTGTTCCGCAATCTTCTTCGTCATGAGAGCTCACCCGCCATCTTCATAATGTGGCGTGAAGCTAGCAGCGAAGTGTTATTTATCGGTTCGGCCGCGTGGTATAGTTTTCGTAAAATTGCGCCGATCCCGCAGTCCCGGCGTTTGTCGTTGTTTCCAAACGGGATTTCATGCCGTCTGGCGCACCGGGATGACGTCGACGGCCTGCGTGGTCTTGTGCTGGCCGTAGCCCTTGAGGACGCCGATGACCGGCGCCACGTCGGCATAGTCGCGGCCGTAGGCGACGACGATGTGGTCGGTGCCGGCGGGAATGTTGTTGGTCGGGTCGAGCTCCATCCAGCCGTTCACCCGGCCGCACCAGTAGCGCACCCAGGCATGCATGGCGTCGGCGCCCTCCAGCCGTTCCTTGCCCGGCGGTGGGATGGTGCGCAGGAAGCCGCTGACATAGCCGGCCGGAATGCCGAGGCTTCTAAGCGCCACGATCATCACATGGGTAAAGTCCTGGCAGACGCCGCGCTTCAGCTTGAAGGCCTCGCGTGGCGTAGTGTCGACATTGGTCGCCTTCGGATCGTAGGTGAAATCCTTGTGGATGCGGGCGCAGATCGCGGTCGCGATGGCGCGGATCGTCATGTCCGGCTTGGCGATGGCGCGGGCATATTCGGCGATCTCGGGGCATTCCTTCAGGCGCGGGCTCGGCCCGGTATAGTGGTGCGGCGAACCGGCATCGAGCGACCAGTAATTGGCGATATCTTCCGGCAGGTCGGCGACGCACGGCGAAAAGTCGGCGGCCTGCTCCGGCATATCGACATGGACGCGTGCCTGCATGCGGATATCCAGCCGCTCATGCGCATTGCGGAAGAGGATCGCGCTCATCGGGTTGTCGAAGAAGTCGTTGTGATCGACCCGCTCGCCGGGACCCGGATTGACGCCGACCGTGCCGGCGACGAGCCGCTGGCGGCCGCCGATCGACAGCGGCAGCACGCGCACGATGTGCCGCCCGCCGGAGACCGGCGTGTCGTAGAGGTAGCTGATGGTGAGGTTGACGTCGTAGAGCATGGTCACAGCGTCTCCCTCCCGCTCAACTCAGATAGGTCTTTGCGAGGATGTCGGAGAGCTTTTCCATCTCCGCCTCGAGCCGCTTGTAGGTCGCGTCCGTCATGGTTTCCGGCGTCATCACCGCAAGGCCCGCGTGCAGCCGCATGGCCTCGCGGTAGAAAGGCGACATCTGGCCGTTTGAATAGGCATTCGGCAGCTGCTCGACCTCGTTCTTGATCTCGTTCAGCTGGTAGAGGATCGAGCGCGGGTTAAGCGCGTCGAGTGCCAGGAGGTCGGTGACCGTCAGGCGCGCCGTCGCCACATTGTAGCGGCGGCGGTGGGTCATCACGCTGTCGCCGATCTCGAGCAGCATGTCGAGTGCGCCGTCCGGTGCATCCTCGCCGGACATGTGGCCAAGCAGGCGCGTCATGTGCAGGCCGCGTTCGAGGTGGCGGCCGATCGACAGGAAGCGCCAGCCGGTGAAGCGGTACATGTTTTCATGCACGAGACCCGCGAAGCCTGCGAGCTTGCGCAGCAGCACGGTCATGGCGCGGGTGGTGTCGTCGCCAGCCTGGACGCTGAGATGGAATCGGCGCGCGGTCTTCGAGAGGTCGTTCAACGCCAGCCAGCCATCGGGCGAGAAGCGGTCGCGGATGTTGCTGGCGGAGAAGACGGCGCTGTCGATGCTGCGGATCAGCGTGCTCGGCACGGCTTCTGCCGTGTCGATGCCGAGCGCGTCGAGATAGTCGCTGACGTCCTTCAGGAGGGGCTGTTCGGGATTGGCATATTCGGCATAGCGGCCGTGCCAGGCGCGCAGGATGCGCAATGCCCCTTCCGCCCGCTCGATATAGCGGCCGAGCCAGAACAGATTGTCGGCGGCGCGGCTCGGCAGGCTGCCGGGCATGTTGCGCGTAAATTCCGCTTCCGCGGGCAAAAGCGAGGTGCGCTCAACCGGCTTGGGGCTGACGATCCAGACGTCCGCCGCCGAACCACCTTCCTGCATGGCGATGGCCGCGACATTGTTGCCGGCGCCGATCCGGGCGAAACCGCCCGGCATGATCTGCCAGCCATCGCGCGTGCGGGCGGCGAAGACGCGCAAGCTCATCGGCCGCGGCACCAGCTTGCCATCGACCCAGGCCGGGGTTGTGGATAGCGTCACCGCCTCCTGGCCGACCAGCTTGGCGCCGTCGGAGGTGAGCCATTCGGCGACCGACTGCTTGGCGGTGTCGCGCAGCGATGAGCCGAGCACAGATTGTTCGTTGTCATCGAAGAACGGCCGGGTCGAATAGGCCGGTCCGATCACCATACGCTCGATGTTTTGCGTCACATGCTCCCGCTCGTTCTTCTGTCCGCACCACCAGGTGGCAATGGAAGGAAGGATCGGGTCGACGCCGAGAAGCTGGCGACAGATGTTCGGCAGGAAGGCCAGCATGGCGCGTGTTTCCACGACGCCGGCGCCCAGCGCGTTGACGATGCTGACGGAGCCGGACCGGAGGGCCTCGACGATGCCGGGCGTGCCGATATGGGAATTCTGGTTGAGTTCCAGCGGGTCGGCGAAGGAGGCATCGAGACGCCGCCAGAGCACGCCGATCGGCTTGAGGCCGGCTACGGTGCGCACCATCACCTTGCCGCCGACGACCGTCAAATCTTCGCCTTCGAGCAGCATGAAGCCGAGATAGCGGGCGATATAAGCGTGTTCGAAATAGGTTTCGTTGGCAAGGCCCGGGGTGAGAACCGCGATGCGGTCCTCCGCCGACTTGTTGCCTTGTAGCGTGCTGCGGAAGGCACCGAAGAAACCGGCGAGGCGATGGGCATGGGTTTCTGCATAGACGTCGGAGAAGGCGCGCGTCGTCGCCACGCGATTTTCCAGCGCGAAGCCGGCGCCGGAGGGGGCCTGGGTGCGGTCGGAGAGCACCCACCAGTTGCCATCCGGCCCGCGGCCGATCTCGAAGGAGATGAAATGCAGGAAGTGCTGGCCGGCCGGCTGCACGCCGACGAGCGGGCGAAGGAACTCGCTGTTGGAGGCGACGAGGGCGGGTGGCAGCAGGCCGTTCGCAACGAGCTCGTTCTTGCCGTAGATATCGGCGACCACGGCTTCCAGAAGCTCTGCGCGCTGGGTGAGGCCGCGCGACAGGGTTTCCCACTCGGCTTCATCGATGAGCACGGGAATGTGCGATAGCGGCCAGGCCCGCTCGGTGCTCGCTTCCTTGCCATAGGCACGGTAGAAGACGCCGGCATCGCGCAGATACCGGTCGGCGCGGGCGAAGCGGCCGGCAAGGTCCGTTTCGTCCATGCGGTCGAGCGCTTTCAGGAAATGCCGCCAGACGGGACGCACTTTGCCATGCGTATCGACCATCTCGTCGGCCACGCCCGGAAGCGGCGCATAGCCGCGTGACGGCGTTTGCGCCGCGTCGGCTGTGATGCGTTCTGCCTCCACACTCGTGGTCTTCAATCATTCTCTCCTATAGAGGGTTAGATACCGGGCGGCCGTCTCAGATCCAGCGTCAGCGGAAAATCCGCTGATGCTGTTTCCGGCCATAGCGTATAGCCGCCCGCTCTGTGCCCCCAGGGCTCGAATCGCGCCAGCCGGCGCGCCTCGGCCTCGTTTCCGTTCACCGGGAAGGTGTCATAGTTGCGTCCGCCCGGATGGGCAACGTGGTAAATGCAGCCCCCGATCGCCCGCCGCGACCATGTATCATAAATGTCAAATGTAAGCGGTGTGTTGACGGGCAGCCCCGGATGCAGGCCGGAGGCCGGCTGCCAGGCCTTGTAGCGCACGCCGGCCACGGAAACGCCGCGCGCGCCCGTCGATTTCAGCGGGATGGGCCGGCCGTTGCAGGTGACGGTGTAACGCTCCGGATTGGCGGTCTCCAGCTTGACCTGAAGCCGCTCGACGGACGAATCGACATAACGCACGGTGCCGCCGACCGCCCCCTGTTCGCCCATGACATGCCAGGGTTCGAGCGCCTGGCGGACTTCCAGATTGGCGCCCTCGTATTCCACTTCGCCGCAGAAGGGGAAGCGGAATTCGAGCTGAGCGGCAAACCATTCCGGGCGCAGATCGAAGCCGTTGCCCTTGAGGTCCGCAAGCACGTCGAGGAAGTCCTGCCAGACGAAATGCGGCAGCATGAACCGGTCATGCAGCGTGGTGCCCCAGCGCACCAGGCCGCCGTCCGCCGGATTCTGCCAGAATCGGGCGATGAGTGCGCGGATAAGGAGTTGCTGTGCAAGGCTCATGCGCGCGTTCGGCGGCATCTCGAAGCCACGGAACTCGACGAGGCCGAGACGCCCGGTCGGGCCGTCCGGCGAAAACAGCTTGTCGATGCAGATTTCCGAACGGTGGGTGTTGCCCGTGCCGTCGGTGAGCAGGTTGCGGAACAGCCGGTCGACCATCCACGGCAAGGGCTGCTGTGCCGTGCCGGGAAGCGGCACCTGCGCAAACGCGATTTCCATCTCGTAGAGCGTGTCATGCCGCGCCTCGTCGATGCGCGGCGCCTGGCTGGTCGGCCCGATGAACATGCCGGAAAACAGATAGGACAGCGAGGGATGCCGCTGCCAGTGCAGGATGAGGCTCTTCAGCAGGTCCGGCCGGCGCAGGAACGGGCTGTTGTTGGGGTTGTCGCCGCCGACGACCACATGATTGCCGCCGCCGGTGCCGGTGTGGCGGCCGTCGATCATGAATTTATCGGCGCCGAGCCGGGTGAGGCGGGCCTCCTCATAGGTCGCGGTGGTGATCGCCACGCAGTCCTGCCAGTTGCTGGCGGGATGGATATTGACCTCGATGACGCCCGGATCGGGGGCGACGCGCATGACGTTGATGCGCTCGTCCTGCGGTGGCGCATAGCCTTCGATATGGACCGGCAGGCCGAGATCGGCGGCGGCTTTCTCGGCGGCGGCGATCAGGTCGAGATAGTCCTCGATCCGCTCAACCGGTGGCATGAAGACGCACAGGCGGCCGTCGCGCGGCTCGACGCTCAGCGCAGTGCGCACCGCACCGCGAATATCGCCCGTCGATCCGGCGATGTTCTGCTCATTGCGGTCCTGCTGCGGCTCGGCTGCCCGCAGCGATGCCTGTGCCAATGTCCGCGCCGGGGCGCTGTAGTCGGGCAGGGGCTGACGCGGGATCGAGGGATCGGCCTGGTGGATGTAGGGATATTGCGACGGCGGCACATAGGGCAGGGTGCCGAGCGGCATGCGGAAGCCGATCGGTGAATCGCCGGGAATGAGAAAGATCTTGCCACGGCGGGTGCGCCATCTCTCGCTCACCCAGCGCGGGCCACCGGCCTTGGCGTTCCAGGCCTGTACCGGCAGGATGTAGCCGGTCGCAGTCGTCAGACCGCGCTCGAACACCTTGGCAATGCGCGCCCGTTCTTCCGGGCTTTCGAGCTTGGAGTTCGAGGGGTCGACATTTTCCGGCAGGCTGCCTTCCTTGATGATCCATTCCGCCGGGTCCTCGAAGGCGGGGATGATCATATCCTCCCCGATCTCCAACTCGGCGGCGATGCCGGCCAGGAGGGCGGCTGCCTGCTTGTCGGTGACCTCGGTGTCGGCGCCCTCGGTGGCGATCAGGTCCGGGTTGTGCCAGATCGGCTTGCCGTCCTTGCGCCAATAGAGCGAGAAGGTCCAGCGCGGCAGGCTTTCGCCGGGATACCACTTGCCCTGGCCGTAATGCAGGAAACCGCCCGGGGCGAAGCGCTCGCGCAGCCGGCGGATCAGTTCGTCGGCCTTCTCGCGCTTGGTCGGGCCGACGGCGGCGGTGTTCCATTCCTCCGATTCGAAATCGTCGATGGAGACGAAGGTCGGTTCGCCGCCCATGGTGAGGCGCACGTCGTTGCTCGCCAGCACGGTGTCGATCTCGCGACCAAGGGTGTTCAGTGCCTCCCAGCTTTCGTCGGAAAACGGCTTGGTGATGCGCGGATGCTCGGCCACGCGGGTCACGGTCATGGCGAAGTCGAATTCGGTGTTCGCCTCACCGAAATAACCGCCGCTGATCGGCGCGGCGTTGCGGAAGTGCGGCGTGGCGGCGAGCGGAATGTGGCTTTCGCCGGTGAGCAGACCCGACGTCGGGTCAAGCCCGATCCAGCCGGCGCCGGGCAGATAGACCTCGCACCAGGCGTGCAGGTCGGTGAAGTCGACCTCGGTGCCGGAAGGGCCGTCGAGCGCCTTGAGATCCGGTGCGAGCTGGATGAGGTAGCCCGAGACGAAGCGGGCGGCGAAGCCGAGATTGCGCAGGATCTGCACGAGCAACCAGCTCGAATCGCGGCACGAGCCCAGCGCGCTCGTCAGCGTCTGTTCCGGCGTCTGCACGCCCGGTTCCATGCGGATGACGTAGCCGACCGACTGCTGGACCTGTGCGTTGAGGGCGACGACCATGTCCAGCGTGCGCTGCTTTGGCGTGCGGTCGATGGTCTTCATGTAGGCTTCGAGCGCCGGGTCCATCGGCTCGGGTGCGCGATAGATCTTGAGGTCTTCGCGTAGATCCTCCGGATAATCAAAGGGCCAGTGCTCCGCCTCCTCCTCCACGAAGAAGTCGAACGGGTTGTAGACCGTCATGTCCGCGACGAGGTCCACTTCGATCTTCAGTTCGGTCACCGGATCGGGAAAGACGTAGCGGGCGAGATAGTTGCCGTAGGGATCCTGCTGGAGATTCACGAAGTGGTTTTCGGGAGAAACCTTCAGCGAGTGGCTGATGACCTTGGTCTTGGAATGCGCTGCCGGCTTCAGCCGGATGATCTGGGGTCCGAGGCGGACCGGGTTGTCGTACTTGTAATGGGTGAGGTGGTAGATACCGGCCTTGATCGACATGCGCGCTCTGTTCCCCTCGGGCGGTCTGATGCCGCCATCGAGGGGAGTTTGTGCAATGCGAAGAGAGATTGCAAGCGGGAATGGCGCGGGGTGCGCGCAGACCCAGGCCGCTTGGTCTCGCAGGTATCAGCGGTTCATGGCGACCAGCGAAAAATGTGCGCCCTGCGGATCGACGCAATTGAGGATCCAGGCACCGCCGGGCACTTCCATCGGACCCATCGTGACGCTGCCGCCGCCGTCCGTAACCCGCTTTTCGGCGGCATCGAGGCCTTCGACCACAAAGTAATAGCCCCAGCACGGCGGGACGGGCGAGCCGGGCGGGTTCGTCATCATGCCGCCGATAGCATCGCCGCCGCCTGCGGCAAACGTCTGGTAGATGCCCATGCCGGCGTCCGACATGTCGACCGCCTTGTCCTTGGTCCAGCCGAAGGTTTTCGCGTAAAAATCCCAGGCCGTATCGAGGTCGCCTGCCATCAATTCGTTCCAGCCGATACGACCCGGCTCCATCATGCCGGGCTGGGCTGGGCCTTCGTCCTCGGTGGTGAAGAGCGAGAAGACCGCGCCATGCGGATCGGCGACGACGGCGAAGCGGCCGATACCGGGAATGTCGTCCGGCGCTCGCATGATCGTGCCGCCATTCGCGGCGATCTCCTTCACGGTGTCCTCGATCCGGTCCGTGAAGATATAGCCCATCCAGGCGGGCGGCATGCCCGTGGCTTCTTCCGGCAGTTCAGCAATGCCGGCGGCCTGCGTCTCGCCGAAATAGGCGAGCACATAGTTCATGCCCGGCATGCCGGAATCGCGCATCGACCATCCGACGACCGATGCGTAGAAGCGTTCGGCGGCGGGCACATCCGTCGTCATCAACTCGTACCAGCAGAATTTGCCATAATCCTTGTGCATGTGATGTTCCCTTTTTTTCTCTTGAGGCTCTGGGCCTGTCGGTCAGCCGCAGCAGGAATGGGCCTTTGGCGTATCGGCATATTCGTCCTTGCGCTTGACGAAGCTCAGCGTGCCCGTCTCGTTGCGGCCTTTTGGCGCGCGGTCGAGGATCATCAGGGTGCCGAGCGCTTCCTCGCCGCCGCGGGCATAGTCGGAATAGGTGTGGTAGACGGTGCCGTCCTCGTCCTTGAAGAAGACACTGAGGCCGGGAAGTTCGTCATGCGCATCGGCGGCGTCGGTCTCGCGGTAATTGTACATGACCTTGCCGCTGGCCAGCTCCTCCTTGGTGAAGGAGACATGATAATCGAAGTTGAAATCGCTGCCATAGGAGGAAAACCATGGGAATTTCCAGCCCATGCGCGTCTTGTAGGCCAGAAGCTTGTCCAGCGGCGCGCGGGCGACGGCGATCATCGTCACGTCGTGATTGTTGAGATGCGGCAGCATGCCGTCGATATGGTCGCCCATGAAGGAGCAGCCGGGGCAGCCGGCATCCCAGTCGGGGCCATACATGAAGTGGTAGACGATGAGCTGGCTGCGGCCGTCGAACAGCTCGGCCAGGGTCTTGCGGCCGTCGGGTGTGTCGAAGGTGTAGTCCTTCTCCACCTTGACCCAGGGCAGGCTGAGGCGTTCCGCGCGTACCTTGTCGCGCAGCTTGGTCTCCTCCTTTTCCAGCGTCAGCAGCGCCTTGCGGGCGGCGAGCCAGTCTTCCTGCGATACGATTTCGTGGTTCGGTCTCATGCTCCGGACTCCTCTTTCACGGGCTTTCGACAAATAAGTTGGTATCAACATTCCTTGTCCGTGTCAAAGCGTCGACCGGTTTCAGTCGTCCGGCACGGATTGTTTCTCAACGGCCTGTAACGCCGTGATGACGGTCTCGGTTGCTTCGCGGAGCTGCTTTTTATCGAAGAGCGCGCCAAGCGCATTGGCCCAGACGGCCTGGCGGGCCTTGATGGCGTCGAGCGTCGCCTTGCCCGCGTCGGTCAGCACCATCAGCTTGGCGCGTTGGTGGGCGGGGTTTTCCGCATAGAGAATAAGGCCGTCCTTTTCGAGCAGGTCGGCGACGCGCTGCACGCCCTGCCGCGTCATGCCGAGCGCCCGGCCGGCATCGGCAACGGACATCGGTGCATGGTCGGCGGCGGCGAGCACCTGCCAGCGTGCGCTGGTCTGGCCGGCGGGTTTCGCCAGCGCATCGCCGGCAGCCTGCAGATGGCCCGCAAGGCGCAGAACCGAGATGGCGAAGGCGGCAAAGGCATCGCCGGTAGGGGTGCGGTCAGGATTCATATTGACAACATACTGTCATTCTGCGAGGGTGAATTTGACAGCATATTGTCATTTTAGGCCGACGGACGCAAGCGAGGAGAGCATCATGTTGAAGACCTATAAGGGAAGCTGCCATTGCGGGAAAATCCGGTACGAGGCCGATATCGACCTCTCCGCCGGCACGGGTCGCTGCAATTGCTCGATCTGCGCGAAGAAGCGTTCCTGGGGCGCCCAGATCAAGCCGGATGCCTTTCGCCTGCAATGTGACGAGGCGGATCTCGGCGACTACCAGTTCGGCACGATGAGCGGGCACCACCACTTCTGCAAGACTTGCGGCGTGTCGCCGTTCGGCAAGGGCTATGTCGAGGAGATCGGCGGAGACTATGTCTCGATCAATGTCGCCTGCCTGGATGATATCGAGCATAGCGAACTGGCGGCGCTGCCGGTTCAGTATTTCGACGGGCGGAACAATGCCTGGTGGAACACGCCGGCCGAGACGCGGCACCTGTGAAATGAGGCCGGGCGCGAAACATGTTTCACGCCCGGCTGAATATTATTCCGGCAGGATGCGCACGGCGCCCTTGTCGGCGCTGGCGGCGAAGGCGGCATAGGCCTTCAGCGCCGTCGTGACGTTGCGCTTGCGGGGGGCGGCCGGCTTCCAGCCGAGCTTGTCCTGCTCGGCGCGGCGGGTTGCCAGCTCTTCCTCGGAAACGGAGAGGTTGATCGTGCGGTTCGGGATGTCGATCTCGATGAGGTCGCCATCACGCACCAGGCCGATCGTGCCGCCCTGCGCCGCTTCCGGCGAGGCATGGCCGATCGACAGGCCCGAGGTGCCGCCGGAGAAGCGGCCGTCGGTGACGAGCGCGCAGGCCTTTCCGAGACCCTTCGACTTCAGGTAGCTCGTTGGATAGAGCATTTCCTGCATGCCGGGGCCGCCCTTCGGGCCTTCGTAGCGGATGACGACGACGTCACCGGCCTTCACCTCGTTGGCGAGGATGCTCTTAACGGCTGCATCCTGGCTTTCGAAGACGATGGCGGGGCCTGCGAATTTCAGGATCGATTCATCGACGCCGGCCGTCTTCACGATGCAGCCGTCGAGCGCGATGTTGCCGGACAGAACGGCGAGGCCGCCATCCTTCGAGAACGGGTGTTCGACGGAGCGGATGACGCCGTTTTCGCCGTCCGTATCCAGCTCGTCCCAGCGGGCCGACTGGCTGAAGGCGACCTGGGTGGGGATGCCGCCCGGTGCCGCGCGGAAGAAGGTGCGCACCGTCTCGCTGGTCGTGCGGGTGATGTCCCAGCGGTCGATGGCGTGGCCGAGCGTTTCGGCATGCACGGTCGGCGTGTCGCGGTGGATGAGGCCGCCGCGGTCGAGTTCTCCGAGGATGCGCATGATGCCGCCGGCGCGGTGCACGTCTTCCATGTGCACGTCCTGCTTGGCCGGGGCGACCTTGGAGAGGCAGGGCACGCGGCGCGACAGCTGGTCGATGTCGTTCAGGTCGAAATCGATGCCGCCTTCATAGGCGGCCGCGAGGATGTGCAGCACGGTGTTGGTCGAGCCGCCCATGGCGACGTCGAGCGACATGGCGTTTTCGAAGGCGCGCTTGTTGGCAACCGAGCGCGGCAGGATGCTGTCGTCTTCCTGCTCGTAGTAGCGGCGGGCGAGATCGACGATCAGGTGGCCGGCTTCGACAAACAGGCGCTTGCGGTCGGCGTGGGTCGCCAGCGTCGAGCCGTTGCCCGGCAGCGACAGGCCGAGGGCTTCGGTCAGACAGTTCATCGAATTGGCGGTAAACATGCCGGAGCAGGAGCCGCAGGTCGGGCAGGCGGAGCGCTCGATGACGGCGACGTCCTCGTCGGAGATCTTGTCGTCGGCGGCAGCGACCATGGCGTCGACGAGGTCGAGCGCGTGGGTCTTGCCGTGCAGCACGACCTTGCCGGCTTCCATCGGGCCGCCGGAGACGAAGACCGACGGGATGTTGAGGCGCATCGCGGCATTCAGCATGCCGGGCGTGATCTTGTCGCAGTTCGAGATGCAGACCATGGCGTCGGCGCAATGCGCATTGACCATGTACTCGACCGAGTCGGCGATGATCTCGCGCGACGGCAGCGAATAGAGCATACCGTCATGACCCATGGCGATGCCGTCGTCGACGGCGATCGTGTTGAATTCCTTGGCGACGCCGCCAGCCTTCTCGATCTCGCGCGCGACGAGCTGGCCGAGGTCCTTCAGGTGCACGTGGCCGGGCACGAACTGGGTAAAGGAGTTCACCACCGCAATAATCGGCTTGCCGAAATCCGAATCCTTCATGCCGGTCGCGCGCCAGAGGCCGCGGGCACCGGCCATGTTGCGGCCGTGGGTGGTGGTTCGGGAGCGATATGCAGGCATGGGTCTGTTCCTTGACATCGGACGTGGTGCGCATATGGCCCTTGGAGGACCGGATTGCGAGCCTTGGAAGGGTTTCCCTAGCGCAAAACGCCCCCGGCGTCACGAAAGGAATGATGATTTTTTGACGCTGCGGCGCAATTTCCTTGCCGGCGATCGGTGCCGGACATGACCGTTGTCGGCACAAGGCATTCATGCCATGGTCCGCGCCATGAACGGCACGGGGCAGGTTTTGGCAGAGGCGGGCGCGGAAAGCCCCGAAGCGGCGCTCGACAAAAGCCCGCTTTATCTGCGTATTCGCGATGTGCTGGCAGATGCCATCTCTGCGGGCCGGTTGCCCAAGGGCGCGCTGCTGCTCGAAGGGCCGGTCGCGACCGTCTTCGCCTCGACGCGGACACCCGTTCGCCAAGCTTTCGCGCTTCTCGAAACGGCCGGTCAGATCCGGCGTTTCGACGGGCGCGGTTTTCTGGTGGGGCAGGGGCGCAGCGGGCCGAAACGGGTGGCGTTGACCGCCGGAATGCTCGGCCTCGACGAGGAGGCACCGGGCCTGCGCAAGGCGCCGGCCTGGGAGGCGATCTACGAAAGCCTGGAGCGGGAACTGGTGCACCTCTCCGTCTTCGGGCGGCATCGGATCAACGAGGTGGAACTGGCGCGCGCCCGCGGCGTCGGCCGGCAGGTGGCGCGGGATGCGCTGACCCGGCTCGAAGCGCTCGGCATCATGGAAAAGGACGAGCGCATGCGCTGGACGCTGGTGCCGCTCGACGAGGGCCGCATGCGCGACCTGCATGATATCCGCGTGGCGCTGGAGCCGATGGCGTTGAACAGGGCAGCACCCTTCATCCCGCCCGCCGAGCGGCATACCATGACGCATCGGCTGGAGGAGGCGCTTGCCGTCTATCCCGACCTGTCCGTCGAGGCGATGGACGATCTCGAAACGGACCTGCACATTACCTGCCTCGGCTATTGCCCGAACCGGGAGTTGCTGATCGCGCTGCGCCGCGCGCGCTTCATGCTCAATGTCAGCAAGCATATCATCGGCGTCTCGCACCGCATGCCCGCCGACGAGCCGTTCATCGCCGAGCACCTGGCGGTGTTCCGGGCGCTTGACGTGGACGATAGCGAGCGCGCGGCCGAGACGCTGCGCCACCACATTACCGTTTCGCTACCCAAGGTCATCGCACGCGTCGCGGAACTGCGCGACGCGCACCGGCCGGAGATGCCGGTCTATGCAGCGCCCGCCTCGCGCTGAGGAGATTGGAATGAAGGTCAAACGCATTGTCGCGAACATCGAAACGGCCGAGCCTGCGGTGGTCGCGCGGTTCTACAAGGATATTCTCGGGCTGGACCTGCTGATGGATCACGGCTGGATCGCCACCTATGGGCTCGCAGGCAGTACGATGCCCTTGCAGGTGAGCTTCGCTTCCGAAGGCGGCGCGGGCACGCCGGTGCCGGGGCTGTCGATCGAGGTGGATGACGTGGATGCCGTTCATCGCGCCGTGCTCGCGGCCGGTTATGCGATCGAATACGGGCCGGCGGACGAGCCCTGGGGCGTGCGGCGTTTTTTCGTGCGCGATCCAGCCGGCACGCTCGTCAATATCCTCATGCACGCCTGACGGTCAGGTAATCGCGCCGACCTGCCAGGGCACGAATTCGTTGTCGCCGTAGTCGAAGGCTTCGCTTGCGGTCTTGCGGCCGGAGGCAGTCGCGATGACGAATTCGAAGATGCGGCGGCCGGCCTGCTCGATTGTCTCCGTGCCGTCGACGATCGTGCCGCAATTGATGTCCATGTCTTCCTTGATGTGCTCGTACATCGGCGTGTTGGTGGCGATCTTGATGCAGGGTGCCGGCTTGTAGCCGGAAACCGAGCCGCGGCCGGTGGTGAAGGCGACGAGGTTGCAGCCGCCGGCGATCTGGCCGGTCACGGCGGCCGGGTCGTAGCCGGGCGTATCCATGAAGACGAAGCCCGGTTCCGTCACCTCTTCGGCATATTCATAGACGGCGTTGAGCGGCATCGAGCCGCCCTTGGCGACGGCGCCGAGCGACTTTTCGAGAATGGTCGTGAGCCCGCCGGCCTTGTTACCGAAGGAGGGGTTGTTGTTGAGTTCGGCATCGTTTTTCGCCGTGTAGTCCCGCCACCAGTCGATGCGGGCGAGCAGTTTTTCCGCCACCGCCGGACGGGCGGCACGGCGGGTCAGAAGGTGTTCGGCGCCATAGATTTCCGGTGTCTCGGACAGCACGGTGGTGGCGCCTTCCTGCACGAGAAGGTCAGAGGCGATGCCCAGCGCCGGGTTGGCGGAAATGCCGGAATAACCGTCCGAGCCGCCGCATTCGAGTGCCAGCTTGATGCCGGAGACGGGCAGCGGGGTGCGGCGGATGCGGCCGACATCGGGCAGCATGTCGTCGATCATCGCGCAGGCGGCCTCGATGGTCTTTCGCGTGCCGCCCTGTTCCTGGATCATCATCTTGCGGAAGGTTTTTCCTTCCTCCAGCCCGGCTTCCTCGACAAGCGGGCCATATTGAAAGGTCTCGCAGCCGAGGCCGATCATCAGGATGCCGCCGAAATTCGGGTTGCGGGCATAGCCCTTGAAGGTGCGGGTGAGGATGCGTCCGCCCTCGGATTTCAGGTTCAGCGCGCAGCCGCCGCCATAGGTGAGCGCCACTACGCCGTCGATATTGTCGTGACCGGTCTCGCGGAATTTGCGGGCATAATGCTCCGCCACATAGCGCGAGACCGTGGCGGAACAGTTCACCGTCGAGAGAATGCCGATATAGTTGCGCGTGCCGATGCGGCCATTGCCGCGATCATAGCCGTCGAAGGTGCGGCGCTCGGCTTCGGGCACCATCACGGGCGGGGTGTTGTCGATGCAGAATTCGTGTTTCAGCGCCACATCGAGAATGGCGAGGTTTTGCAGGTGCACATGTTCGCCGGGACGGATCGCCTTCGTCGCATAGCCGATGATCTGGCCGTATTTCAGGACCGCCGCGCCTTCCGCAATCGGCTCGATTGCCACCTTGTGGCCGCGCGGAATGCGCTCGATCGCCGCGACGCCGTTCACCAGCGCCCGGCCGGCATCGATATTGGCGGGCACGACCCCGACATTGTCTTTCGCGTTGAGGACGAGCACGGCGGGGAGTTCGGCGAGCATGGCGGCTCCTGCGGTTGGGTTCGGTGCATTATGCACTTTGTCAGCAAAAGTCAATAATGCGAATAATGGTTCGAATGAACGGGGTGGGTCATGGTCTTCGCCATCAATTTGTCATATGATTTGTTTGTAATTGTATGATGATTAACTCCAGCCGATGGGGATGGCGTGGCGGACAAGGCAAAGAGACAGGCGCAGCGGCCGCAATCGCGTCGCCCGCGTGTGCGCCATAACGTGACGGCGGCGATCGGCGCGGACATTTGCGGCGGGCGTTTTCCGCCGGGCACGGTTTTGCCGCGCGAGAGCGACCTTTGCGAGACCTATGGCGTCAGCCGCACCGTCATTCGCGAATCGCTGAAGGTGCTGGAGACAAAAGGCCTTGTGCATGGCCGGCCCCGCGTCGGAACGCTCGTCCTGGACCGGTCCGAATGGAACGTGCTCGACGCGCAGATTCTCGAATGGATGGGGCCGGACGTGCTGTCGGCAGAGCTTTTAAGCTCGATCCTGGAGGCGCGCCGCACGGTGGAACCCGCGGCCGCCTTTCTTGCTGCATCCCGCGCGACGGCGCAGGAAATCGCCGACCTCGAACGGGCCTGCGACGAGATGGGAGATGCGGAAGGCGATCTGGAAGCGTTCACGGCGGCGGACACCCGCTTTCACGAGACCCTCCTCAAGGCGAGTCACAACAAGGTGTTTCACCAGCTCTCCTCGATCATTCATGCGGCCCTTTCCCATGCGCTTCACGCCTCCAACCGGGCCTCTGGGAAACGCGACGAGGCGTTGGGCGTGCACCGTGAGCTGGTCGATGCGTTGCGCATGCGGGACGGCACGCGGGCAGAGACATGCTCGCGCAACATTCTCGATCTCGCCGCGCGTGATCTTTCCGGCCTGATTGGCAAGGCCGGCTGACGAATTCCGCGGGCGAAAAGCCCGTGACCGAAGACAAACCGACGAGGGATGAAACGACATGAAGATCACCAAGCTGACGACCTATATTGTGCCGCCGCGGTGGATGTTCCTGAAGATAGAGACGGACGAGGGCATTGTCGGCTGGGGCGAGCCGGTGGTGGAGGGGCGTGCGCTGACCGTGGAAGCGGCCGTGCATGAACTGTCGGACTACCTTGTCGGCAAGGATCCGCTGCTGATCGAGGACCATTGGCAGGTGATGTACCGCGCCGGCTTCTACCGCGGCGGCGCCGTGCACATGTCGGCGATCGCCGGCATCGACCAGGCGCTGTGGGACATCAAGGGCAAGGCCTATGGCCAGCCGGTCCATGCGCTGCTCGGAGGCCAGGTGCGTGACAAGATCAAGGTCTATTCCTGGATCGGCGGCGACCGGCCGGCCGACGTCGCCAACAATGCCAAGGAGGTCGTCGCCCGCGGGTTCAAGGCCATCAAGCTCAACGGCTGCGAGGAAATGCAAATCGTCGACACCTGGGACAAGGTGGAAAAGGCGGTCGAGACCATCGCGACGATCCGCGAGGCGATCGGCCCCTATATCGGCATCGGCGTCGATTTCCACGGCCGCGTGCACCGGCCGATGGCCAAGGTGCTGGCGAAGGAACTCGAGCAGTTCAAGCTGCTCTTCATCGAGGAGCCGGTGCTTTCCGAAAACCGCGAGGCGCTGAAGGAAATCGCCAACCATTGCTCGACGCCGATTGCGTTGGGTGAACGCCTCTACTCGCGCTGGGACTTCAAGTCGGTCCTGTCGGACGGCTATGTCGATATCCTCCAGCCCGACCTCAGCCATGCCGGCGGCATCACGGAATGCCGCAAGATCGCAGCGATGGCGGAAGCCTATGACGTGGCGCTAGCGCCGCATTGCCCGCTGGGGCCGATCGCGCTTGCCGCCTGCCTGCAGATCGATGCCGTCTCGCACAATGCCTTCATCCAGGAGCAGAGCCTCGGCATCCACTATAACAAGGGCAACGACATCCTCGACTACATCTCGAACAAGGAGGTGTTCCACTATGCGGACGGTTTCGTGTCGATCCCGCAGGGGCCTGGTCTCGGCATCGAGGTGGATGAGCAATATGTCATCGAGCGGGCCAAGGAAGGCCATCGCTGGCGCAATCCCGTCTGGCGTCACGAGGATGGCAGCGTCGCCGAGTGGTAGACTTGCAGAAGCCCGGCATCGCGCCGGGCTTTTCTATTCGCGTCATGGTGGACGGAATCATCCCGCATGCCTATGTGTTACGGGCACACCATAAAGGAGAGGTCCATGCGTCCCATTTCCGGTTTCGTCGTCGTCGCATTTGCGGTTCTGGCCCTTGCGGGTTGCAACACGACTGGGGCTAGCAGCAACACGACCTATGCCCGTCCGCCGGTCTCCGGTGGCCTGAGTGTTCCGCTGAACTGAGCCGATAGCGGCTTGCGATCGGCCTGAAGGCCGCAGGCCTTCAGGCCGTCCGGAACGGCAATGTGATGACGGCCTGGTAGCCGCCCCCATCCACCGGACCTGACGCGAAGCGCCACCGGCTGCCGAAACGCGCTTGCAGCCGGTCGCTGATATTCCTGAGACCGACGCCCATGCCGGCCGGCTTGCGTTCCACCTGCTCGTCTGGCAGATCGTTTTCGACGCTCAGCACCAGTCGATCCCCCTCCCGTTTCGCCTCCAGCACGATGGTGACGCGCTTGCGCGCCGGAGCAACGCCGTGCTTGACCGCGTTCTCGATCAGCGGCTGAAGGATGAGGTTGGGAACGAGCGCCACCCCGAGATCTGCCGGAAGGCGGATGTCGAAGGCCATGCGGTCGGCGAACCGCTCATGCTCGATTTCGAGGTAGTCGCGCTGAAGGGCGATCTCTTCTGCCAGTGGCACGTCATGCAACGGATCGAGCGAGAGTGTCGTGTGCAGGAAACGCGAGAGCGACAGCACCATGCGGTCCGCCCGCCCGCCCGACCCTTCCTCGATCAGGCCGGCAATGGAATTCAGCGTGTTGAAGAGGAAATGCGGATTGAGTTCGTAACGCAGCGCCCGCAATTCCGCGTCCAGCTTGCGGCGCTGCGCATTGAGCAGCGAGAGCGCCGCCACATAGAAGCCGAAAACCACGGCATTCCAAATGAAGCTGAAGCGGAACTGCAGAATGGCCTTGCCCCACGTATCGGCGAGGGCAAAGCCCGGCACGCTCAGGCCGCCGGGCAATGCATGCGGGCCGACCATCATGATCACCGCGATATCGAACACGGCCTGACTGACAGCGGCAACGAAGACGGCGAGAATGCCGAAGCCTATGGCCTGCTTTTTCGGCAGGGTTTGAAGATGGTGGAGCAGTCTTGCCAGGACGAGGGCGAGCAGAATGCTGCTCAGCCAACCGGGCGCGATGATGGGCAGGCCGCCCGGCAGCATCAGGATGTCGTTGATGGAAAGCGCCGTCCACAGGGTAACGGCCAGAACGAGGGCCTCGCGCCAATTCCATATGCCGACCATGAATGCTCCCGAAGCCGCCATTTCCTGGCGCTCTAACTGCCATGTCCCTGCTATGCCTCGGAAGCGGCCGCAGGAAAATGCCGGAGCAGACATTGTTCACGGAAAAACCCGGCTTGCGATCTGCAAGCCGGGTTTGTTTGAAAGCGGATGGCTCAGTGCGAGTCGGCCAGGCGTGCCGCTTCGACGGCGTCGGATTGCGCGAAGTTCGTGCCGTTGAAGAAGGCATTCAGCAGCACGGCGGCAATCGAGGCGAGCACGATGCCCGATTCGATGATGGGATGGATCGCATGCGGCATCCACATCAGGTAGTTCGGCGCGAGCAACGGGACGAGGCCGAAGCCGATGGACACGGCAACCACGAAGAGGTTGTTGCGCGATGTCTTGAAATCGACATTCCCAAGGATGCGCACGCCCGTCGCCGCGACCATGCCGAACATCACCAGACCCGCACCGCCGAGCACGAAGGTCGGCACGGCTTCCACCAGCGCGCCCATCTTCGGGATGAGGCCGAGCACGATCATGATCACGCCGGCAGCGACGCAGACATAGCGGCTCTTGACGCCGGTGACGCCGACGAGACCGACATTCTGCGAGAAGCTCGTATAGGGGAAGGTGTTGAACAGGCCGCCGATCATCGTGCCGATGCCGTCGACGCGCAGGCCGGCGGTCAGCTGCCGCTGGGACACCGGCTTGTCGGTGATTTCACCAAGCGCGAGGAACATGCCGGTCGATTCGATCATCACGACGATCATCACCAGCGTCATGGTGGCGATCAGCACCGGATCGAAGATCGGCACGCCAAAGCGGAAGGGCGTGACGACGGCGAACCAGCCGGCATCACCCACGCGGTCAAAATGCATCATGCCGAGCACGGATGCGGCAAGGCAGCCGATGATGACGCCGGCAAGCACTGCGATGTTGCTGATCAGGCCACGGCCGAAGCGGGCGATGAGCAGGATGGAGACGAGCACCAGCGCCGAAAGGGCGATATGGCTGGGTTCGGCATAGATCGGGTTGGAGACGGTCGGCGCGATGGCGAAGCCGTCCGGAACCGCCGGGCCGCCGCTCTCGGCGAGCGTTTTCATCTGGGCCAGCCACTCGGCATGCGTCGGGTTGATCAGCTTGGGGGCGGTCGGGCCGAAGGGGTTGCCGAAGGTCCAGTTGATGCCGACGCGCATCAGCGACACGCCGATGACGAGGATGATCGTGCCGGTCACGACGGGCGGGAAGAAGCGGAGCAGCCGCCCCATCAGCGGCGCGATCAATAGCGCCAGGAAACCGGCCCCTATGATGGCGCCAAAGATCATGCGGGCGCCCTCCTGGCCCGGGGCCATGGTGGCCATGGAGACCATCGGGCCGACCGAGGCGAAGGTGACGCCCATCATGACGGGCAGGCGGATGCCGACATGGCGGCCGACGCCGAGCGACTGGATGATCGTGACGAGACCGCAGACGAAAAGGTCGGCGGAAATCAGGAACGCGACGTCCTGCGGGCTGAGCTGCAAGGCCCGCCCGACGATCAGCGGCACCGCGACGGCGCCGCCATACATGACGAGAACATGTTGAATGCCCAGCGTTGCGAGCCTGCCGACGGGCAGTTTCTCGTCCACCGGATGTATGCTGGATGCGTCGCTCATGGATACTCCTCCTATCATGTCGACCTTACCTGCCCCGTCCTCCAACGGGGTGCGCTATCTCTCGCGCCGCGGTAGAGCGCTTCAAGCATAGCCAGGCGATAAACACTTTACGTATTTCCGGGGTAATCGTGCGACGGGGAGCATTCGCCATACGTCGATCGTCTGCCGAATTCGAACGCCTTTTCACATGGTTGGCATCGTTTTCCGGTGTAAGGATCGGCTTGAACCGACCATCATTTGAGCGCAAAATAACTGCCGCCGTCAACTGTTTCCTGCACGGCATATGTGTCATTCCGCAGAGCCACCTGCTGCGGCGCGAAATGGACCGAAGGAGCGCCCGAATGCCCCGAAAACAACCGGAAAATCCGTGTGAAGCCGAAGCCCTGGCTTTGGCGCAGAAGGGCATAGAGGCGGGTGCGGAGGGAAACCATGCCGAGGCGGCGAAGCATTGGGAGGCTGCGTCGGACTACGCGGACACCCATTTGCCGGGGGCCGATATCGACTACTGGATCAAGAGCGGCTTCGGTGCCGCCCTCTACGATATCGGCTCCTATGAGCGCAGTATCGCCATTTCGAAGGTCGCGCTCGGCTGGTGCTTTGCCCTCAAGCAACCGCTGCCCGCACTCACCCTGGCGAAAAGTTATCGCCTATTGGGGGATGATGCGATTGCCCAGACCTACGTCGATCAAGCCCGAGGTCTCGTCGGTGAGGCGGCTATGAAGAATTGGGCGGCATCGGCGGACGGCTGAGTCGATGTGCTAACCGACGATGCGACGCCACCGGAATGCGGCGCAGGCATCGGCCTCGTGTGTGCAAAGCGCGTTATCAGGCACCCTATTCAAGCGCCTGTCGGATCGGAGGCTAGGCGGGGCGGGTGAGCACGCCTTGTCCGCCCGTCCAGATCACAGAATGAAATCGCCTTTGACAAACTCGATCGTCGTGTCGAGCCGAACCGAGAAATCGATCTTGCCGTCACCATTGGCGTCGCCGTGGAGATAGGTATCGCCATTGGCATTGGTGTAGCGTAGCTCACCGGCCTTGTTGCTGAAGGCCTTCTCGCCGACGAACGTGAAGGCCTGGTCGCCGGCAACCTTCGTATTGGCATCGATGGCCGACAGGTCGATCGTGTCGCCCTGGCTGCGATTGAAGTCGAAGATGAAGTCCCGACCGGATGCATAGAGGGTCGAATCGCTAAGGCTGGAAAAGATGAACTGATCGGCGCCAAGCCCGCCGGTCAGCTTGTCGGCGCCGGCGCCGCCGGAAAGCTTGTCCGCACCCGCTCCTCCATTGAGGCTGTCGTTGCCGCCGTTACCCCAGACGGTGTTGGCGGCTGCATCGCCACGAAGGATGTCGTTGCCCGCGCCGAGGATCACGGCTTCAATAGAGTACAGATGCTGGATGTCGCCGAGCGAGCCTTTCGCGGTACCTGCGGCCGCTCCCTTGAGCGTTATAACTGCGTTGCCCTTGTAGTCGAAGTAGTCGAGGGTGTCCCAGCCCCCGTCACCATAGAAGGTGTCTTCGCCCGCGCTGAAGATAAATCTGTCGTCGCCGTCGCGCCCAAAGAAGGTGTTGGCACCAGCGTCGCCGCGCGCGAGGTCGTTGCTGTTGCTCAGGATCACGGCTTCGATCGAGTAGAGGCTTTTTACGTCGCCGAGCGAGCCCTTCGCAATGCCCTTGCCCTCTCCGTTCAGCGTCACGCTCACGCTGCCCGTGTAATGGAAATAGGAGAGGGTGTCCCACCCTGCGCCGCCATACATGGAGTCGTTACCGCCGCTGACGACAAGCTTGTCGTCGCCGGCAAGCGCCATATAGGTCTCGTTCAAGTCGGTACCGTACACGGTATCGTTGAGCTGGGTCCCTGTTACGATGCGAGACATGGTCCGCCGATCCTTTTAAAGCAAGCGCCTGGCCGAAGCACTAGCGCCTCTGCGTGCGGCTGGAAAGGAATCGGCAAATCTAGTTCGCGTTAATCTTAACAAAGAGCGGAGCCGGCCAAGGCCGCCCTACATTCGTACGACGCGCAAAAGCGGATGGGACGCCGCCCCGTTTTGGGGCGGCCTATTGTGCCGATGAGATGAAATTATGCGACCGCCTCGCCTCCTCTGTGGAGGGCTATCGCATCTGCAATGAGCGTTGTCTGGTCACCTGTTCCTCCCAGGGACGAGGGATGCCGGCGGGCGAATGAGAGGAGCTGGGTGAAGTACCGGTCGAGCCATCCTGAGCCATAAGCTGACGGCTCCCGGCGCCGCCCTCTGCTGGAGCTTAGCGCTGAGCTTGCGCAGGCCATGCGCGGGTTTCTTCCCCCCGACTCGATGTATTTCTCCTTGAAACAGATTCCGAAGCTCTCCTTTGTGAATGCCTTCCCATGGGAGCTTTCGATCAAATACGAGCCCTTACGCGGCGTTGCATCAATGGAGTGTATGACGCGTTTCCTGCGCTTTTCGTCAGCGCTTTGCCGGATACAGCCGGCGATGACAGTCTACGTCTCAGGTATTAGCGGCGGCGTCACCTTGCGCCATTTGTCCTAAGCTCTCCTCCGAAAGCACATGGGGCTCTCCCCCTTTCAGACGACCATCCGCACCGGATTTTGCGTGGGGCAACAATGTTACTCACAATTCGTCTCAATCGCTAATTCGCGCAAACTGCGCTCTACTTAGCATTCACATGCAGCGGCCAACGCCAGCAGGGAGGTAGCCATGTCGGTAGATCGGAAGCCTGATATGCGGGTTAATCGAGCGAGGCGTCACTTTCTTGGCGTGTCGGTAGCCACGGGTGCCCGTCTTGCAGCGATAGGTTCCCTGGCGGCAACGTTTCTTCCCTCGGTCGCCCAGGCATTGGGAACCAAATGGTGGCACAAAGACGGGGGTGGTCAGGGCGGTATGTGCTTCCTGGCCGGGACCTCGATCAGGACGGCAGCCGGCGAGGTACGCATCGAAGACCTTCTCATCGGTGATCTGGTCGAAACGGTGGATGGCAAGGCCAAACCGATCAAGTGGATCGGATATCACACCTTCAGGCGTAGCGGCCATCACTGGAGCAGGAGCGTGATGCCTGTTCGCATCGCTCGCCATGCCCTTGACGAGAAATCGCCGCACCGGGATCTTTATGTCTCGCCGGGCCATGCGCTGTATATCGACGGCGTCCTGATTCAGGCGGCCGATCTCGTCAACGGAACCTCGATCACACAGGCGGTGCCGGAAGGTGTCGAAACGCTTGACTACTTTCATATCGCGTTCAAAGCTCACGAAGGCATGTTCGCCGAAGGCGTCGCAGCCGAGTCGCTGCTGCTCAAGGGTGGCAATCATGAGATATTCGCCAATTTTGCGGACTATGCCCGCCTCTATCCAGACGATCCGCAGCCTGCCATGGTCCCTTTCGCACCAACCGTCAGCTATGGTGGACGCGAGCATCTGAAGGCCTTGGTCCGTCTGGCGGCACCACGATTTTCCCCGACATACGGGCACGCTAGACGGCTCTATGAGCGGATAGCCGAGCGTGCGGAGCATTCGGGGGCATAACCAGAAGGCGCGGCGATTCTACGGCAAACATCTTGTTTCACGGGGACTCGAGACCGCCCCATTTGCGGCAGCCGGATTGCTGGCACGGGTGCATTGCTGTGCTGGATGAAGATATCAGAGAAGGCCATGGTTGCTATGCAGGCTATGATGGTTTTTTCTTCGATTCGTTTCGATATTCGCAAGAGACCACCGTTGAAGGACGAACATCATGCCACCTCAATCCATCTCCGGGAGTGCGCCCGCCTGAAACAGGATCGTTGGCGGTCCGAATTCCCCCAAGGTTGGATCGGCATCACGCCGACACGCCGGCATGGCTCCCCGCCAATAGCTTTGCCTCGCGCACCGCGCGCTCTTCCGTGTCGATCTGGCGCGGATCGAAGGCCGCCACCAAATCCCCCTCATCATTTTTGTTGAATGCTGCAAGCACCACAATCTTGGTCGCTGTCATCTGAACCTCCCGAAAATTGGGCTCAGATTCACTGAACCTACCGGGCAATATGTAGTGGGCTTAAATGGCCTGGGAAAAGCTGATTCTCAGTGTCAAAAACCGCTTGCGAAGCGATGAAAAGGTGAGGGTGCCGCGCCAGGTTTCACAATGGAAACAATGGGCGCAAAAGGGCGGTTGGTGCGGGATTTTCGGTGGCCTAGAAATGCAAAAGGCCCCGTGGATACAGGGCCTTGCAAGAAACCGGATGGTGGGCGTGACAGGGATTGAACCTGTGACCCCTACGATGTCAACGTAGTGCTCTCCCGCTGAGCTACACGCCCATCCGATGAGCCGCATAGACCACAAAACATCTGGCGGCGTCAATAGGCTTTTTTAGCTTTTTTTACGCGCCGATTTTGTGGTCTTTTCCGGGGCTTAGGCGGCCAGCATCTTGTTGACCTCGTCGACGAGATCACGCAGGTGGAAGGGCTTGGAGAGGACCTTTGCGTCCTTCGGGGCCTTGGAATCCGGGTTGAGCGCGACGGCGGCGAAGCCGGTGATGAACATCACCTTGAGGTCCGGATCGAGCTCGGTGGCGCGGCGTGCCAGCTCGATGCCGTCCATCTCCGGCATCACGATATCGGTGAGGAGCAGCGAGAAGGGTTCTTCGCGAAGCCGGTCATAGGCGCTGGCGCCGTTGTCGTAAGACAGCACCTGGTAGCCCGCCTTTTCGAGCGCCTTCACCAGAAAGCGGCGCATGTCGTTGTCGTCTTCAGCGAGGAGAATCTTGGGGGTCATGGAATTCGGGAACCATTGCTAAAAGGGTGTCTGCCCGCGAACGGGCGGTTCTGTTAAGAGATCGTATTCCGGTAAATATCCGGTGAATGGGGCATGGCAAGGCCTTATCCCTCGTTTCTCAGTATGGACACGGGGTGAGGCCGCTGGCAACATGAACGACGTAATGATTTCGAGGCATGGTAAAGGACGGCAATGGCGGAGGCTCTGAGCGAAAACAGCCACTTCGAAGTGCTGGAGCCGGTTTCGCAGAGCGTGCCCCTCGTCTTCAACTCGCCACACAGCGGGCGGCGTTATCCACAGGGCTTCCTCGATCAGTCACGCCTCGATGCGCTCGGCATCCGCCGGTCGGAAGATCATTATGTCGACGAGCTGTTTTCGGTGGCACCCGCGCTCGGCGCGCCGATGCTGATTGCGCATTTCCCGCGCGCCTGGCTCGACGTCAACCGCGAGCCCTACGAACTCGATCCGCGCATGTTCGAAGGCTCTCTGCCGTCTTACGCCAATATCAGCTCGATCCGGGTTGCCGGCGGGCTTGGCACGGTGCCGAGGGTCGTGGCCGAGAACATGGAAATCTATAGACATCGCTTTCCCGTCGAGGAGGCGCTGGAGCGGGTCGAGACGGTCTACAAGCCCTATCACGCGTGCCTGCGCCGACTTGTCGTGCGCACGCATGTGATGTTCGGTTTCTCGGTGCTGATCGATTGCCATTCCATGCCGGGCAATATCCGGGTGTCCGGCTCGGGGTTGCGGCCGGATTTCATCATCGGCGACCGCTATGGCACCAGCGCCTCGGGCGAACTGTCGCGCACCGCGATGCGGCTTCTCGAGGACATGGGTTTTTCCGTCGTGCGCAACAAGCCCTATGCGGGCGGCTTCATCACCGAGCACTATGGGCGGCCGGCCAAGGGGCTGCACGCGCTGCAGATCGAGGTAAACCGCGGCCTCTACGTCGATGAGACGACGCTTGCCAAGAAGCCGGATTTCGCGGTGCTGCAGACGGCGATTGCCGCGTTCCTGCAGGATTTTTCCGACCATGTAGAGGATTATGCCGCGGACCGGGCACTGGCGGCCGAATAGGCCCGGTTTCCTCTCAAAAAAAACCGCGCTTGTGGCGCGGTTCAAGTCTAGGGAGGAAACACCCAAGGAGGGTATTTACAGCCACGAGTGACTGTAAGAAAAGAGTAATATTGCGCTGCACAAGTGTCAAGCGCAACTGCGGAATAAATTTGCGATCCGTTAAGCAATTTTCTTGCGTGGGCACTTCTTCGTGCCGATGCGCATTGCGGTTCCGTTTTCGGGGCCAATGCAGTATGTCAATGACATTCACAGTCCCTCCGAGAGATCCCCATGTTGCCTGATCGCGCCTTCTTCGACCGCCTTGCCGATGCTGCAAGGCAAGAAACCCTGCCGCGTTTCCGCGTTGGTGCCGATGTCGTCAACAAGGAGGCTTCCGGTTTCGATCCGGTGACGGAGGGCGACCGCGCGGCGGAAGCCGCAATCCGCGTGCTGATCGAGCAGCATTTTCCCAACCATGGCATCCTCGGCGAAGAGCACGGTTCGGTTGGTCTTGACCGCGAATATGTCTGGGTCATCGACCCGATCGACGGCACGCGCGCCTTCATTTCCGGCGTGCCGGTCTGGGGTACGCTGATCGGGCTCTATCGCAATGGCGAGGCGATCATGGGCCTGATCGACCAGCCCTTCACGGGGGAACGCTACTTTGCGGACGGCAAGGTCTCGCACTATGCCGGGCCGGATGGGGCCAAGACGCTCTCCACGCGGCCGTGCAACAGCCTGTCGGACGCGATCATGTTCACCACCTCGCCACATCTCTTCACCGATACGGCCAAGACCCGCTATGAGGCGGTGCAGGACAAGGTGCGGCTCTTCCGCTACGGCTGCGACTGCTACGCCTATGCGCTGCTCGCCGCCGGCCATATCGACCTCGTGGTCGAATGCGGATTGAAGCCCTATGACGTCGGCGGCCTCATTCCGGTCGTCGAGCAGGCGGGCGGTATCATCACCAATTGGGACGGCGGTCCGGCGGAAATGGGCGGCGAGATCATCGCGGCCGGCAGCCGCAAGGTCTATGACGAGGCGATGGCGCTTCTCAGGGGCTGATTCAACTCAGGCGCCGAGGCCGGTTTCCTCGGCGTCACTTCCCGGAATGAAGGCCTCGATTGCGGCAAGCGCCTGCGCGCGGAACCGGTCGGCTTCCTGAAAGAGCTCATGGCGTGCGCCGTCGATCTCTATGAGGCGGGCGGCGCGGAAGATGCGTGCGAGATTGCCGATCGCCTTGCGCGGGACGAGGATGTCGGCCGTCGGGCACAGTAGCAGCGTGGGGATGCGAATGCGTGTCAGGTGGTCCTGATGCGTCACGCGGGCCATGGTCGCGATCGTCTCGTTCAGCCAGCGCGCGCTCGGCCAGCTGATCGAAAGCTCGGGATGTTCGGCGTAGATGGCGGCGTTGCGGGCAAAGCGGCGCGCGTCGGACGTCACGACGTTGTTGGCGAAATCGAATGTCGGGTCGCCCTTGCGGAAGGTGTGGTTGCCAAGGCCGGTGAGCGAGGCGAGGCGCGCGATGATCGCGATCTTGCGCTGGCTCATCGATTGCCCGGCAAGCGCTACGAAGGGTGCGGCGAGAACCATGCGCTCGATGCGGTTTTCCAGTGCCGGTGCCTGTGAAAGCGCGACGAGCGCGCCGGTGGAATGCGCGACGATGAAGAAGGGCAGACGGGCGTCCGGCAGCACGATCTTTTCAAGGAAGAGCGAGAGGTCGGCCTCGTAATCGGCAAAGCGCGCGACATGGCCCGCCCGGCTGCCGGTGATGAGCCGGTCGGAACCGGCCTGGCCGCGCCAGTCGAATGTCGCGACCCAGAGGCCGCGGGCGGTGAGGTCGTTGATCGTCTCGAAATATTTCTCGATGCACTCGCTGCGACCCTGCAGCAGCACGACCGTGCCCTTCGCCTGGCGTTCCTTCGAGCGGAACACGGCATAGCGGATTTTCACGCCGCCGCGACCTTCCAGGAAACCCGCGACGTGGTTTTCCGGAACGGGATTGTCGGCGGTGGCGTGCAGGATGGAATCCATCGGGCGATGAGGTCTCGGCAGGCGTCGATGATTGATGGATAGGCGCTCGCCCTTGAGCCGTCAAAGAAAAAAGCCGGCTGCATGCGGCACGGGGGTACAACACATGCAGTCCGGCGCAATTTGACCGGGGAGGAAGGGACGTTACACCCCAGTCGTCGAAAGTTTTCGCTTCCGATGCTGCGGTTTTAGCAAGGGCAAGCTGAACGCTGTCCGAAGCCATCGTTCATCCGGCGTTCATCCGTAAAGAATTCGGGACGATCGCTGCTAAGGTGGGGGAGCGGTTAACCGCCGATCCATTGCTCGCGCGTCACCTCGTACCAAACCTCGCCGTGCTCGCTGCCGGGAATGGGGTCGGGCCAGTCGACGGAGACCGTGCGTGCGTGGTGCATGCCGATCTTTTCCATGACGTGGCGCGACGCCTGGTTTATCGCCATCGTGGTCGCGACGACCTTCTCGTATCCACCGCTCCTGAATCCCCAGTCGACAAGTGCAGACGCCCCTTCCGAGGCCAGTCCCTGACCCCAATCCGCCCTATGCAGGCGGTAGCCGAGTTCGGCGAGGGTCTCGCTTTCCGGCCACAGGCAAAACCAGCCGACGAACGCGTCGTTCGTGGTGCGGCGCGCCGTCCAGACATAGGGCTCCGTTCCCCTCGGCATAAGGAACGTTGCGTTCGGATCGATCTCCTGGTGGTTTACGGCGTGTCCACCGTTGAGAAAGCGCATCACCTCCGGATCGCGTTCAAGCGCCATGAAGTCAGTGCGGTCACGCGGGCAGCAGGGACTGAGCGTCAACTGCGTCGTCTGCAAAACAGTCATTTTCGAGCATCCCTCCGTCGCACGGCAAATATGTTCTGATTCGCCCGTTGTTTGCCCCCTTGAACAGCGAAAACGGCATTCCCATCTCATCCTCACGGGCGCCGAAAGGGTCCGTCGAGGTCTCCGTCGCCAAAAAGGGTCGGGGACCGGTCAACCGGGCTGCACCTTCGGAAATCAGGGGCAGCCTTCAGAAAGATCGCAACCGTTGCTCTGAAGGAGGACACCATGCGTCACGTCGATTTCTCCCCCCTCTACCGTTCCACCGTTGGTTTCGACCGTCTCTTCACCATGCTCGACAGCCTCGGCCAGCCCGAGCAGGCCCCGAGCTATCCGCCCTACAACATCGAGCGCACCGGCGAGACCACCTATCGCATCACCATGGCGGTTGCCGGCTTCGACGAAAGTGAACTGTCGATCGAAGCGCGCGAACATGCGCTGACCGTCAAGGGCGAGAAGAAGGACGAAACGGCCGAGGAAACCCAGTTTCTTTACCGCGGCATTGCCAAGCGCGCCTTCGAGCGCCGCTTCCAGCTCGCCGATCATGTGGAAGTGCGCGCCGCTTCGTTGAAGAACGGCCTTCTCCACATCGATCTCCTGCGCGAAATTCCGGAAGCTGCCAAGCCGCGCCGTATCGAGATTGCAGCCGTCAACCGCGAAGCCAAGCAGATTGAAGCGCAGACCAGCTAATCTCTGCTTCGTTTGGAATGAAGAAGGGCGGTGCCGCAAGGCACCGCCTTTTTTGTTGTTGAAGCCCCCCTCATCCGCCTGCCGGCACCTTCTCCCCGGGGGGAGAAGGGGAAAGCGGAGACGTTGCATCCTTTATCCCTTCTCCCCCCGGGGAGAAGGTGGCCCGAAGGGTCGGATGAGGGGGCCTCTACTGCACGTCTATTCTTTCAAAGCGCCGAGAGAAAATTATCGACATCCGCTTCGGTGGTGGCGAAGCTGGTGACGAGGCGGATCAGGGTCTCGTCGTCGCGCATGGTCGCCTTCACGTCCGGGCCGGCCGGCCAGTCGTAGAAGACCGCGCCCTTGTCCTGCAAGGCCTTCATCGCATCGTTCCGGATGATGGCGAACAGCTCGTTCGAGCCGGTCGGCCAGGCGAGGCGGGCTTTGTCGGACGTGGCGAAGCCGGCGGCGAGGTGGGCTGCCATGCCGTTGGAGTGGCGGGCGAGGGTGAGCCACAGGCCATCGCGGAAATAGGCGTCGAACTGCGCGGCGATGAAGCGGGATTTTGAGAAAAGCTGGGCCGAGCGCTTGCGCAGGAAATGCATCTGCTGCGCCTTGCCCGGATCGAAGAGCACCAGGGCCTCCGCGCACCAGCAGCCGTTCTTCGTGCCGCCGAAGGACAGGATGTCGACGCCGCGTTTCCAGGTCATGTCTGCCGGCGTCGTGCCGAGATGGGTAAGCGCGTTGGCGAAACGCGCGCCATCCATATGCAGCGGCAGGTTGGCCTTCTTCGTGACGTCGGAGAGGGCGGCGATTTCGTCCAGCGTATAGGCGGTGCCGGCTTCCGTCGCCTGCGTTATGGTGACGGCCATCGGCTGTCCGCCATGCACGAAATCCGGTGGGAAGCGGCCGATCGCAGCGGCGAGCGCCTGCGGCGAAAGTTTGCCCGCCTGACCGTCGATCGGTACGAGCTTGGCGCCGGTCGCGAAGAATTCCGGCGCATTGCATTCGTCGACATTCACATGCGCTTCGCGGTGGCAGAAAACCTGCCCGCCGGGGCGGTTGAAGCTGGCGAGCGCCAGCGAATTCGCCGCGGTGCCGGTGCCGACGAAGAACACCGCGACGTCGCGCTCGAAAATTTCGGAAAACGTCTTTTCCACACGCTTGTCGAGATCACTGGTACCATAGGCGGAGGCAAAGCCGCCGGCCGCATCGACCAGGCTCTTTGCGATGTCGGGATGGGCGCCTGCCCAGTTGTCGGAAGCGAAAAACATGCGGTTTCCAATGCGAAAATGGGTCTTCGAGGGACCATAATGGAGAAATGATGGCGATCAATCGCCGGAATCGGCGAAGAGCGCCATCCTCCCGAAGAATGAAAGGAACGGAAACAAAACGTCGAAGTGTCGTAATTTAATTTCAAGCCTTCGACGGCGCGGGCAATTTTTCTTCATGGCATGGTGATTATTTGGCATGATGGCCTTGCAGGGCCAAGGTGTTTCTGGCATAGAACACATGAAATAGGACAGTGTTGCTGTCCTATTTCGGTCAAGAGACCGAAGAGGCGCCTCCCGCGACCGCGAGAGAGTGCCGCACACGGCGCCGGGTGATGGAGAGGTTCTCTCCTGAAAAGCCCGCCGCCTTGACGGTCCCGATGGCATATCTGGTCGACCGTCGTCTTTTTACGGTCGGATCAGGTCCATACAAGAGACGCTCGCGTGGCCGTACTTGCGACAAGGCAAACGGCTGCCACGTGGGCGAAAACGGTTGCCCGCACGATGCCGGGCCTAGAAGGAGGGACGACGATGACGGACATGACGCCATCAAACGGGTTTGGGCAGAACCGGACGCAGATTACTGCGACGGACGCCAAAACGCGTCCCTCCACGACAGGCATGCCGAAACGACAGGGTCTTTATGATCCGCGCAATGAGCACGATGGCTGTGGCGTCGGCTTCGTCGCGCACCTGAAGGGCCAGAAGTCGCACCAGATCGTCAAGGACGGGCTCTTCATGCTCGAAAACCTGACGCATCGCGGCGCTGTCGGCGCCGATCCGCTGATGGGCGACGGTGCCGGCATCCTCGTGCAGATCCCGGACCGCTTCTTCCGCGAGGAGATGGCGGTACAGGGCATCACCCTGCCGAAGGCCGGCGAATATGCCGTCGGCCACATCTTCATGCCGCAGGACGAAAAGCTCGTTGATTACTTCAAGAAGGTCATCGGTGACGTCATTGCCGAGGAGGGCCAGGTCCTCATCGGCTATCGCGACGTGCCGGTCGACAATGCCTCGCTTTCCAAGGCGCCGGAAATCGCCGCCACCGAGCCGCGCCATGTCCAGGTGTTCGTCGGTGCCGGCCGCGAAGCCGCGACCAATGCCGAGTTCGAGCGTCGTCTCTTCACCCTGCGCAAGGTGATCTCCAACCGCATCTATGACGAATACGAGGGCGAGGAGAGCAACTTCTACCCGGTCTCGCTGTCCTCGACGACGATCGTCTACAAGGGCATGTTCCTCGCCTACCAGGTGGGTGCCTACTACAAGGACCTGGCCGACCCGCGCTTCGAATCGGCCGTCGCCCTCGTGCACCAGCGCTTTTCCACCAACACCTTCCCGTCTTGGAAGCTGGCGCACCCCTACCGCATGGTCGCCCACAACGGCGAAATCAACACGCTGCGCGGCAACGTCAACTGGATGGCGGCCCGCCAAGCCTCCGTGTCCTCGCCGCTCTTCGGCGACGACATCACCAAGCTCTGGCCGATCTCCTATGAGGGCCAGTCGGACACCGCCTGTTTTGATAACGCGCTCGAGTTCCTCGTGCGCGGCGGCTATTCCATGGCCCATGCGGCGATGATGCTGATCCCGGAAGCCTGGTCCGGCAACCAGCTGATGAGCCCCGAGCGCAAGGCGTTCTACGAGTACCATGCTGCCCTGATGGAGCCGTGGGACGGCCCGGCCGCCGTCGCCTTCACGGATGGCCGGCAGGTCGGCGCGATGCTCGACCGCAACGGCCTGCGCCCGGCCCGCTATCTCGTGACCGATGACGACCGCGTCATCCTCGCCTCCGAAGCCGGCACGCTGCCGGTCAAGGAAGAGAGCATCATCAAGAAGTGGCGCCTCCAGCCGGGCAAGATGCTGCTCATCGACATGGAAGAGGGCCGCGTCATCTCCGACGACGAGGTGAAGTCCGCGCTCGCCGCCAAGCACCCTTACAGCGACTGGCTGCGCAACACCCAGATCATCCTGGAAGAACTCGGCCCGGTCGAACCGCGCGCGCTGCGCCGCGACGTGTCGCTGCGCGATCGCCAGCAGGCCTTTGGTTATACCCAGGAAGACACCAGGCTGCTGATGTCGCCGATGGCGACGACGGGGCAGGAAGCGATCGGCTCCATGGGTACGGATACGCCGATTTCGGCGATGTCCGACAAGACCAAGCTGCTCTACACCTATTTCAAGCAGAACTTTGCGCAGGTGACGAACCCGCCCATCGACCCGATCCGCGAAGAACTGGTCATGAGCCTCGTCTCCTTCATCGGCCCGCGTCCGAACCTGCTCGACCATGGTGGCGCGGCGAAGGCCAAGCGCATGGAAGTGCGCCAGCCGATCCTCACCAATGGCGATCTGGAAAAGATCCGCTCGATCGGCCATGTCGAGGACCTGTTCGACACCAAGACGCTGGACTTCACCTATGACGTCTCGCGCGGTGCCGAAAGCATGCCGGAAATGCTCACCCGGCTGTGCGAGCGCGCCGAGCATGCGGTCAACGGCGGCTACAACATCATCGTGCTCTCCGACCGCCAGATCGGGCCGGACCGCGTGGCGATCCCGGCGCTGCTGGCGACCGCCGCCGTGCACCACCACCTGATCCGCAAGGGTCTGCGCACCTCGGTCGGCCTCGTCGTCGAAACCGGAGAACCGCGCGAGATACATCACTTCTGCCTGCTTGCCGGCTATGGCGCGGAAGCGATCAACCCGTATCTCGCCTTCGACACGCTCACCGACATGCACAAGCGCGGCGAGTTCCCGAAGGAAGTCGACGGGGAAGAGATCGTCTACCGCTACATCAAGGCGATCGGGAAGGGCATCCTGAAGGTCATGTCCAAGATGGGCATCTCGACCTACCAGTCCTATTGCGGTGCGCAGATTTTTGACGCGATCGGTCTTTCGTCCGAGCTGGTCGACAAGTATTTCTTCGGCACGGCGACGACCATCGAGGGCATCGGCCTCGAACAGATCGCAACGGAGACCTTCAACCGCCACAAGGCCGCCTTCGGCCGCGATCCGCTGCTCGCCAACACGCTCGATATCGGCGGCGAATATGCCTACCGCATGCGCGGTGAAGACCATGCCTGGACGCCGGACGTCGTCGCCTCGCTGCAACATGCGGTGCGTGGCAATGCGGCCGACCGCTACAAGGAATTCGCCGAACTGGTGAACACCTCGTCGCTGCGCATGAACACGATCCGTGGCCTCTTCGCCATCAAGGGCGCCGAGGCTGCCGGCCGCAAGCCGATCTCCATCGACGAGGTCGAGCCGGCGACGGACATCGTCAAGCGCTTCTCGACGGGTGCCATGTCCTTCGGCTCGATTTCCCGCGAGGCGCATACGACGCTTGCCGTTGCGATGAACCGCATCGGCGGCAAGTCGAACACCGGCGAGGGCGGCGAGGAAGCCGACCGCTACCTGCCGCGGCCGGACGGTTCTGCAAACCCCGAGCGCTCGGCGATCAAGCAGGTCGCATCCGGCCGCTTCGGTGTGACGACCGAGTACCTGGTCAACGCGGACATGCTGCAGATCAAGGTCGCGCAGGGCGCCAAGCCCGGCGAGGGCGGCCAGCTGCCCGGCCACAAGGTGGATGCGACGGTGGCAAAAACCCGTCACTCCACGCCGGGCGTCGGCCTCATCTCGCCGCCGCCGCACCATGACATCTACTCGATCGAGGACCTGGCGCAGCTCATCTACGACCTGAAGAACGTCAACCCGGAAGCGGATATTTCCGTCAAGCTCGTCTCGGAAGTTGGTGTCGGCACGGTTGCCGCCGGCGTTGCCAAGGCGCGTGCGGACCATATCACCATCGCCGGCTTCGACGGCGGCACGGGTGCCTCGCCGCTCACCTCGCTGAAGCATGCCGGTTCGCCCTGGGAAATCGGCCTTGCCGAGACGCACCAGACGCTCGTGCTGAACAAGCTGCGTTCGCGCATCGCGCTCCAGGTCGATGGTGGCCTGAAGACCGGCCGCGACGTCGTCATCGGTGCGCTGCTGGGCGCCGACGAGTTCGGCTTTGCAACCGCGCCGCTGATTGCGGCCGGCTGCATCATGATGCGCAAGTGCCACCTCAACACCTGTCCGGTGGGGGTTGCGACGCAGGACCCGGTTCTGCGCAAGCGCTTCAAGGGCGCGCCTGAGCATGTCATCAACTACTTCTTCTTCGTTGCCGAAGAGGTGCGCGAAATCCTGGCTTCGCTCGGCGTTCGTTCGCTGAACGAGATCATCGGCGCCTCGGAACTGCTCGAGAAGGAGACGATGATTTCGCACTGGAAGGCCAACGGGCTCGATTTCAGCCGCATCTTCCACAAGGTCGATGCGCCGAAGGAGGCGACCTACTGGACCGAGCGGCAGAACCACCCGATCCATGACGTGCTCGACCGCAAGCTCATCGAGCAGGCCAAACCCGCGCTGGAATCGAAGACGCCTGTCGCCTTCGAGGTCGACATCAAGAACGTCGACCGTTCGGCTGGCGCGATGCTCTCCGGGGCCGTCGCCAAGCGCTACGGCTTCAAGGGCCTGAAGGACGATACGATCTCGGTGAAGCTGCACGGCACGGCCGGCCAGTCCTTCGCCGCGTTCCTGGCCCGTGGCATCACCTTTGACCTCATCGGCGCTGGCAACGACTATGTCGGCAAGGGCCTTTCGGGCGGCCGCATCATCGTGCGTCCTCCGGCGGACAACAGGGCGGTGCCGCACGAGTCGATCATCGTCGGCAACACGGTGCTCTACGGGGCGATTGCCGGCGAATGCTACTTCAACGGCGTGGCCGGCGAGCGTTTTGCCGTGCGCAACTCCGGAGCGGTCGCCGTCGTCGAGGGCGTGGGTGACCACGGCTGCGAATACATGACGGGCGGTGTCGTCGTCGTTATGGGCGAGACGGGTCGAAACTTCGCGGCCGGCATGTCGGGCGGCGTTGCCTATGTGCTCGACGAGGCCGGTGATTTTGCCCGTCGCTGCAACATGGCGATGGTTGAACTCGAGCCGGTGCCGGAAGAAGACGACATGCTGGAGAAGCTGCACCACCACGGTGGCGACCTCATGCACAAGGGCATGGTCGACGTGTCTGACGACATGACGCGCCATGACGAGGAACGGCTTTATCAGCTGATCTCGAACCACCTGCACTATACGGGCTCGCCGCGGGCCAAGGAGATCCTCGACAACTGGGTCGAGTATCGTCCGAAATTCCGCAAGGTGATGCCGGTCGAGTACCGACGCGCGCTCGAAGAGATGGAGCGCATGAGGATGGGGGTCGCTGCCGAGTAAGGCAGCGGTTTTCGACCTTCACCGACTGATTGCGCGCCGTAAGGACAGCGAAATCAGGATCGAATTCATCTTAACCGGCGCGACAGCGGAGCTGCGCACCGGTCCGGGGCCTTGAAGGCACCGTCTTGAGTGAGGATTTTTGAAGTGGGCAAGGTAACTGGTTTCATGGAAATCGACCGACAGGTGGCGAAGTATCAGCCGGCCTCCGACCGCATCCGCCATTTCCGCGAATTCACCATCCCCATGTCGGACCCGGAGGTCCAGAAGCAGGCCGCGCGTTGCATGGACTGCGGCATTCCCTATTGCCACGGTCCGACCGGGTGTCCGGTGCACAACCAGATCCCGGACTGGAACGACCTCGTCTACAACGGCAACTGGGAAGAGGCGATCCGCAACCTGCATTCGACCAACAATTTTCCGGAGTTCACCGGCCGCGTCTGCCCCGCTCCCTGCGAGGAGGCCTGCACGCTGAACCTCGAGGACGCGCCGGTCTCCATCAAGACCGTCGAGCAGGCGATCGCCGACAAGGCCTATGAGATGGGCTATATCGTGCCGCAGCCGGCGACGGTGAAGACCGGCAAGAAGGTCGCCGTCATAGGTTCCGGTCCTTCCGGCATGGCGGCTGCCCAGCAGCTCGCCCGCGCCGGCCACGAAGTCCATCTCTACGAGCGCGAATCCAAGGCCGGCGGCCTGCTGCGCTACGGCATTCCGGACTTCAAGATGGAGAAGAATTTTATCGACCGTCGCGTCGACCAGATGCGCGGCGAGGGCGTGACGTTCCACTACGGCGTCAATGTCGGCGTCGACAAGACGATGGACGAGATGCTCTCGGAGCATGATGCAGTTCTCTACTGCGGCGGTTCCGAGACGCCGCGCGATGCCGGCATTCCCGGCGTCGATTTTGCGGGCGTGCATGATGCCATGCCCTATCTCGTGCAGCAGAACCGCCGCGTCGGCCGCGAGAACATCGACAGCGTCGGCTGGCCGTCCGACCCGATCCTCGCCGGCGGCAAGCATATCGTCGTCGTCGGCGGTGGCGATACCGCGTCCGACTGTGTCGGCACGGCGTTCCGCCAGGGTGCCGTGAAGGTCACCCAGCTCGACATCCGCCCGCAGCCGCCGGAAAAGGAAGACAAGCTCGCCGTCTGGCCGTTCTGGGCGACGAAGATGCGCACCTCCTCCTCGCAGGCCGAAGGCGCCATGCGCGAGTTCCAGGTCGGCACGCTCGAATTCGTCGGCGACGAGGACGGCGTCCTGACCGGCGTGAAGTGCTGCCAGGTGGACGATCGCCGCAAGCCGATCGCCGGCACGGAGTTCATCATCAAGGCTGACCTCGCCTTCATCGCCATCGGCTTCCGCGGTCCCTTCACGGATAGCGTGCTGAAGGATCTCGGCGACAAGCTTGCGATCAACACCGACAAGCGCGGCTCGTCGAACGTCATTGCCGACGATCGCGACTACAAGACCTCGGTCGACAAGCTGTGGACTGCCGGCGACGTGCGCCGTGGCCAGTCGCTCGTCGTCTGGGCGATCCGCGAAGGCCGTCAGGCCGCACGCGCCATCGACGAAGCACTGATGGGCGCGACCACGCTGCCGCGCTGAGCCTCAGAAACAGAAAAGGGCGCGTTGGGAAACCGACGCGCCCTTTTGTTTTGGATGGCCCGGTCAGGGTGTCGCGGTCTTGTCCAGCCGGAAATCATCGACGCGGCCGAGCGGCGCATCGGCGACCTCGCCCTTCTCGACCAGCTTTTCGCGCAGGCTCTTGCCATTTCCCTTGGCTGTCGTGCCGCCGAGCAGGGCGGTGCCGCCGTCGAGCGCCGGGTCGGCAAGGCTGATCGGTTGCGTCTTGGTAATCTCCGCATCCTCGACCGGGGGGGTGGCGACCACGAGATCCTTGAGGTCGCCCTGCAGCCCCGGGCCATCTGCGGCGGCATCCCCGAGCAGGCGGCGGATTTCCTTTTCGACGTAGAAGGCGAGCTTGCGTTTGCCGGCCTTGGTGAAATTGATGCCGTCCGAGCCGCGCAAGCGCACCTGCTGGCCGTTGATATCGGAGCCCGAAATCACGAACTTGCCGTTCTCGTCGACGAAACCGTCCCAGATATCGACGAATTCGCCGCCGGTCTTCTCGACGCTTGCGCGGTAGATCGTGTTGAGCGTGGTCATGTCCGCGGTGAGGGCCGAGGATTGGAAGGCGGGCATGCCGACCCAGAGCATCGGCTTGCCGCTATCGCGCGCCAGCGTCGCAAGCCGGGCGACACGCGCCTCGTATTCCTTCGTCCACGCCTCGGAGCGGAACTTTTCCTTTTCCCCTGCAACCGGCATCTGCTGGCGGTCGTTGGCCCCCATGCTGATGACGACGAGGGCGGGCTTGGTTTCGGCGATCAGGCCAGGAAGCGAAGCGGGCCAGTCGTAATAATCGTCACGCACGATACCGGAGGAGCCGTTCGTGCGGCGCTCGATCACGATGCCGGGTGTTGTCTCGAAGGCGGTTGCTAGCCCTTCGCCGAGGCTGCCGGCGATGAAGTCGCCGACGACCAGCACGACCTTGGCCTCCGGCAGTTTTTCGATCACCACTGGCGCCGGCTTGGCGACGACGGCCGTCGGCTTTTTTTTCTTGCGGTTGACGGTGGTGCGCGGTTTCCTGACTTCCGGTTCGCGGATGATCTCCTTGCGCTTCGGCGTGCCGAAAAGCAGCTGGAGGATCGTCTTGCGTTCGGTGCGCTCCTGGGCGCTGGCCGGCATGGCCGTCACGACGACGCTCGCCGAGACGGCGAGGGCAAAGCCCAGTCGTACAAACCGCACTATCGTCTTCATGCTCATGGACTCCGGCCTCCACCGCGATCCTGAAGGATTTCGGTGGCGGCATGATGGCAAAAGCACGCGGGGAACGGAAGCTGCCGGCAGCAAAAAGGGGCGCAGAGCGCCCCTGTTCTCATCGCAGGCCGATATTAGCGGCGCAATGCCTTCAGGAGCTGCTGGCTCGGCTCGCCGTCCGCAGCAAGGCCCACGCGGTTCTGGAAGGCCTGGATCGCGGCCTTGGAGCCGGAGCCGAAGTTGCCATCGACCTCGCCCTCATAGTAGCCAAGCTCCTTGAGGCGCGTCTGAAGCTCGAATTTTTCGGTGATATCGAGCGTGCCGTCCGGGCGCGGCCAGCGCTGCTTGACGCCGCTGTAGCCGGCGAGCTGGTCTGCCAGCATGCCGACGCCCATGGCATAGGAGTCCGACGCATTGTAGCGCTTGATGACGAAGAAGTTCTTGGTCATCAGGAAGCCCGGGCCGCCATTCGCCGGCAGTTTCAGTTCCGCGCGGTCGGCGCCGTTCTTGAAGCCGCTGCCGTTGGGGCGTGTGAAGCCGAGCTTCGCCCATTGGGCGAGCGTCTTGGTCTGGCCGGAATATTTGCTGCCGCCCGTCGGCACGATGGTCTCGTAGCCCCAGGTCTTGCCCGCCTGCCAGCCGTTCTTGGCAAGCAGGTTCGCGGCGGTCGCCAGCGCATCCGGCACAGAATTCCAGATGTCGCGGTGGCCGTTGCCATCGGCATCGACGGCATAGATCAGGTAGCTCGTCGGAATGAACTGGGTGTGGCCCATAGCGCCGGCCCAGGAGCCGGTCATGTCGGCGGCATCGATGTCGCCGCGCTGGATGATCTTGAGGGCGGCGATCAGCTGCGTGCGGGCAAATTTCGCGCGCTTCTTGTCGGCATAGGCGAGCGTTGCCAATGCGCGCGGCACATAATGCAGCCGTTCGCTTTTCTCCAATACCGCGCCGTAGTTCGATTCCATCGACCAGATGGCGAGCAGGATGTTGCGGTCGACGCCGAAATGGCGCTCGAGCGCTGCCAGCGTGCGGCCGTGTTTTGCCGCCATCTCCTGGCCGATGCGTACCGTGTAGGGGTTGACGCGCGAGTCGAGATAGTCCCAGATCTTGTGCTTGAATTCAGGCTGGAAGGCCGCCTTCTCCAGCACGTCGGGATCGGGCGTCTTGACGCCGGAAAACGCCTTCTGGTAGGTCGACTTGGTGATGCCGGCCTCGGCTGCCGTCGCGTAGAAATCGGCGACCCACTTCTGGAAGCGGGCATCCGCGCGGGCGACGCCGGCCTGGGCGAAAAGCCCGGCCGAGAGAAGGAGGGTGAGCGCAGATCGGCGCAGAACGGTCTTCAGATTCTGGGTCATCGGCTATCATGTCCGTTTCTTAAATTTCGGTACGATGGCTTGAAACCACCGGCTGAACGCAAAACTTATAAAAACGAAGTCAACAAATTCTTTACCATCAAACTTTTGTCCCGTCTTCCTTTGCAAAAAAATAGCAATTGGCTTCTATTCCGGCACAGATGCGCCCCGGCCATGAAGGCAACGGGCTCAAAGAGGTGAATAATGTCCCAGACACGTAGGGTTCGCAAAGCAGTCTTTCCAGTGGCGGGCCTCGGCACGCGCTTCCTTCCGGCAACGAAAGCCGTGCCGAAGGAGATGCTGACCGTCGTGGACAAGCCAGTGATCCAGTACGTGGTCGATGAGGCGCTGGACGCCGGCATCGAGCACCTGATCTTCGTGACTGGCCGCTCCAAGGCCGTCATCGAGGACTATTTCGACATCCAGGTCGAGCTTGAACAGACGCTGCGCCAGCGCAACAAGACGGCTGAGCTGACGCTGCTCGAAAGCATCCTGCCGGTCGCGGGCTCGACGAGCTTTACCCGCCAGCAGGAACCGCTTGGCCTCGGCCACGCCGTGTGGTGCGCGCGCGAGCTGGTCGGCAACGAGCCGTTCGCGCTGCTTCTGCCCGACATGATCATGAAGGCCGAGAAGGGCTGCATGAAGGGCATGGTCGAGCTTTTCGAGCATAGCGGTGCGAATGTCATCGCCGTCGAGGAATGCGCGCCGGACCAAGCCCACAAATACGGCATCGTCGGCGTCGGCGAGAAGGTCGGCGATGGTTTTGCCATCACCAAGATGGTCGAGAAGCCGGCGCCGGGCACGGCACCCTCCAACTTCTTCATCAACGGCCGCTACATCCTGCAGCCGGAAATCTTCCCGATCCTCGCCAATCAGGAGCGCGGCGCCGGCAACGAGATCCAGCTGACGGATGCCATGGTGAAGCTTGCCACTGACCAGAAGTTCGCCGCCTATCATTTCCGCGGCGAGACCTACGACTGTGGCGCGAAGGACGGTTTCATCCTTGCAAACATCGCCTTCGCGCTTGCCCGCGCAGATATCCGGCCGACCGTCGAGGGTCCGTTGAGAGAACTCGTCGCGAACCTGAAATAGGGCTTAGCGGCGCAGCACGAGACCGATGCCGGCACGCGTGATGCCGGTGTCGGATGTGCCGGACTGCCTGGTCAGTTCGTAGGAGACGTCGCCGGTCATCGCCAGCCAGCGGTTGAGGTTCCAGGTCAGGCCCGTGCCGATCTGGTAGACATATTGATCGTTGCTGGTGGACGACCGGAAATCCCGCCAGGTGTAGATGCCGCTGAGGCGCGCGACGAGGTTGTCGCGCAGTTCGTGCGTCAGTTCCGCATTGGTTTCGTAGGTCACATAACCGCTCTCGCGGGCGGTGGTGGAGGGTTCGATTTCCGAGCGCAGGCCGAGGCGAAGGTCCGTGCCGCGCCGTGGTGACCAGAAGACCGAGCCGTCGATCGTCACGGCCTCGATCGCCGCCAGACGGCTGTCTTCGAACGTCGCGCGCGTGAAGCCGACGCCGAGATCGCCGCGCAACTTTTCCCCGAGATCGATTTCCACACCGGCACGGCCGCCGAGTGTGGAAGAGGAACGGGCATAGCCTTCCTGATCGTGCTCGTCGTCATAGATCGATTTGCCGACGGAGGCTTCGAGATAGGGGATCAGGGCCGGCGACAGTTCGAAGCCGATGCGCCCGGTCAAGGTGCCTTCCGTGTAGTTACGGTCCGACATGATGAGCTTGTCCCCGTTGGCAAGGGTGGCGGAACTGAAGGTTTCACGCTGCAGATCGGCGCCGATCGTGCCGCGAATCAATCCGAAGTCCCGCGTTACGCGCGCGCCGCCGGTAAATCCGTGCACGCCGGACTGGGCGCTGGCACCAGCGGTCGCGTTGGGATCGCTGTTGCTCTCGCGTTCGAAACTGTAGCCGGCCGTCAGGTTGGCTATCGTATTGCCGCTGAGGTCGAGCCTGAGGTCGCTGTTGATGCGCAATTCCGGCTCGGTTTCGCCCACACCGCTGATATTGCGCTGATAGACGCCCTCGCCGTCGATGGTCCACTGATGGCGCGACCAGTCGGAGGTCAGCGATCCCCGGAACCCTGTCGTGGAGAAGGTCCGGCTGGTGGAAGACGGGCCGACCTTCGTCTTTTCGTAGCCGATGCCCTGGGAAACCGACGGCCGCAGCACGAAGCTGCCGAGCCGGATGCCGGTCGGTTCATAGGGATCACCGAACGCGCTGCGCGCACCGCCTACGCTGCCTTCCGGCGCGTTCAGCCGTTCTGTCTCGCTGCCGGTGCGGCCAACGGCGCCGTCGTCGGCCGCATTGGCAAGCGCGTCCTGCTGGTCGTCGGTCAGGGCCGGGACGCCGTTCGTCGTGGTGGTGGTATCCGGCGTCTCGGCACCGCCGTCGGCGGCCGGTACGGCAAACGGATCGGTCAAGGCGGTGGGGTCAGCCGGCGTCTGTTCCTGCGACAAAGCCGGAACGGATGCGAGCACGGTGCCGGCGAGCAAAAGCCCGGCCAGCCGCCGCGACAAACGAAGCTGTCCAGCTCCGCGATCCATTCCATTTGCCTCTGCCATGATTTGGGCCTGCGAATCCTCGAGAATTTCCTAAGCGAACGTAAACCGTCGTGGTTAACGCTTGGTTGCTATTGAGGATTCACTCGCGGTAACGCTCTGCCTTCATTCGTGCATGGACAGCTCTTCGCAAAAGCGCTAACGAGGCCCATGATCAAAAGACAGGCAAAAATCGACGGCGACGGCGCCATCGCCTCCGCTTTGCGGACCGTTGAAACGGAAAAAGCCGGCCTTGTTGCCCTCTCGGCGGCGCTTGAAACCGGCCTCTACGATGCCTTCTGCGAGGCCGTGCGCCTGATCGGCGACATCAGCGGCCGCGTCGTCATCACCGGCATCGGCAAGTCCGGCCATATCGGGGCGAAGATCGCGGCGACCTTCGCCTCGACCGGCACGCCGTCCTTCTTCGTGCATCCCGTCGAGGCCAATCATGGCGATCTCGGCATGATCGCGCGCGACGACGTCATCCTCGCCATCTCGTGGAGCGGCGAGACCGCCGAGCTTCAGGGCATCGTTTCCTATTCGCGCCGCTTCTCGATCCCGCTGATCGCCATGACATCGGGGGAGCGTTCGGCGCTGGCGCGCGAGTCCGATACGCTGCTGTTGCTGCCGAAGGCACAGGAAGCCTGCCCGCATGGGCTGGCCCCCACCACATCGACGCTGATGCAACTGGCACTTGGCGATGCGATCGCCGTGGCCCTTCTCGAAGCGCGCGGCTTCACGGCAACGGATTTCAAGACCTTCCACCCCGGCGGCAAGCTGGGGGCGAGCCTTTCCCATGTCGGTGATATCATGCACAGCGGCGAGAACATGCCGCTCGTGCCGCTCGGCACCTCGATGCCGGATGCCGTCATGCTGCTTGCGCAGAAGCGCTATGGCTGCGTCGGGGTCATCGATGACGACGGCACCCTCGTCGGCATCGTGACGGACGGCGACATTGCGCGTAACCTTTCACGCAACCTCGCTGAACTCGATGTCGATGATATCATGACACGCAGCCCGAAGACGGTGAAGCCGACGACGCTCGCGACCGCCGCCCTTGGCTTGTTGAACCAGCACAATATTTCCGCGCTGATCGTCACCGACGAGACCTTCCGCCCCGTCGGCATCGTGCACTTCCACGACCTGCTCCGGATCGGCGTCGCCTGATCCTTTTCAGATCGCCTCGACCGTGAGATCACGGCCATTGCTGGCCGTGACGCGCACACGCGCACCGACCGGCAGGTCCGGTCCCTGAACGCTCCACATCGTATCGTCGAGACGAATGCGGCCGCGGCCTTCCGTGATCGGGTGCTCCAGCGTGGCGGTGCGGCCGACGAGGCTTTGGCCGCGCTGGTTGAGATGCGGTTGGTCGGTCACTTGCCCACGGGCGCTGACGATGCGCCGGCCGATAAGGGCCGCGACCAGCGACAACACGGCGAAGACCAGCCATTGCACTTGCCACGCCCAGAAGGCCGTGTCCCACAGGAGAAGCGACAGGGCACCCGTCACGATCGCCGCGATGCCGATCCAGACGAGGAAGACGCCGGGCATCAGCACTTCGAGGATCAGCAGGACGATGCCGAGCACCCACCAGGCCCAGGGGCCGAGTTCGGTGACGATGCGCTGGATCATGGGTCAGCTTCCCTGCGACGTCGGGTCAAACGGGTTGCGGAAGGCAGGCGTCGAGGCCGTGGTGGTCGCGGCCGACGTCGATTGGCGAGCGCGCGCCGGAGTGCCGGCAGGCGCCGAGCCATCGCCGAACACTTCGCGAGCGATCGCACCGATACCGCCGAGCGAGCCGACGAGCGCGGAGGCCTCCATCGGCATCAGCACGATCTTCGAGTTCGGCGCCTTGCCGATCGCGGCCATGGCTTCGGTGTACTTTTGCGCGACGAAGTAGTTGATCGCCTGCACATTGCCGGCGGCGATCGCCTCCGACACCATCTTCGTTGCCTTGGCTTCGGCCTCGGCGAGGCGTTCGCGTGCTTCGGCGTCGCGGAAGGCGGCTTCGCGCTGGCCCTCGGCCTCAAGGATCGCGGATTGTTTTGCGCCTTCGGCCCGCAGGATCTGCGCGTTACGCGCGCCTTCGGCTTCCAGCACCTGCGCACGCTTCTCGCGCTCGGCCTTCATCTGCCGACCCATCGAATCGACGAGATCCTTCGGCGGCGCGATGTCCTTGATCTCGACGCGGGTAATCTTGATGCCCCAGGGATTGGCGGCTTCGTCGACGACGCGCAGCAGCTTGTCGTTGATCACGTCGCGGTTGGAGAGCAGTTCGTCGAGATCCATCGAACCCATGACCGAGCGGATGTTGGTCATGGTGAGGTTGAGGATGGCATTTTCCAGATTGGCGACCTGATAGGCGGCCTGGGCGGCGTTAAGTACCTGATAGAAGGCGACGCCGTCGGCTGCGACGCTCGCATTGTCGCGGGTAATGACTTCCTGGGTCGGGATATCGAGCACCTGCTCCATCACGTTCATCTTCGCGCCGATGCGGTCGAATAACGGGATGATAAAATTGAGGCCCGGCTCTAACGTGGAGGTATAACGGCCGAAACGCTCTACCGTGTACTGGTAACCTTGAGGGACCGTTTTGATCGCAAGGAAAAGGATCAGGATGACCAGGACCACGAGGGCGATGACGACGAAATCCATTCCGGCCAAATTCATGGCGTTCTCCCCAAAAGCAGGTCGGTGCACAGCGGTTGCGGCAGCGACAAGCGTCAATCCAAAAGCTAAAGCGTGCGAACGCTTTAGATGCGGCGCGGCGCCACTGTAAGGAATACGGGCCGCGACGCCAGTCTATTTGGACGGGAACAAGATTTATCGATCAAACCCAGCCGCCGAGTTCCCGGCGCACGACTTTTTCCAGCACGGCCATGCCTTCGGGCGAGTCATTCAGACAGGGAATGTGTGTGAATTTCTCGCCGCCATTGTGGTGGAAGCTTTCCGCGGCCTGCTCGGCGATCTCTTCCAGCGTCTCCAGGCAGTCGGAAACGAAGCCGGGATTGAGCACGGCGATGCGCTTGATGCCGTCCTGTGCGAGCTTTTCCACGGTCTTGTCCGTGTAGGGCTGCAGCCATTCTTCCGGTCCGAAGCGGGACTGGAAGGTGATCATCAGCTTCTCTTCGGACCAGCCGAGCCGCTCGCGCAGCAGGCGCGTGGTCTTCTGGCACTGGCAGTAATAGGGGTCGCCCTTCTCGAAGTAGCTCTTCGGAATGCCGTGGAAGGAGGTGAGCACCCGCTCCGGCTCCCAGTCGAGCGTCGCCAGGTGTTTTTCGATCGAGACGGCGAGCGCGTCGATATAGGCCGGATCGTCGTGATAGGGCGGCACGGTGCGCAGCGCCGGCTGCCAGCGCAGCTTGAGCAGCGTTTCGAAGGCCTTGTCGTTGACGGTCGCGGTGGTCGCTGCCGCATATTGCGGATAGAGCGGGAAGACCAGGATGCGCTCACAGCCCTGTTTCTGGAGGTAGTCCATGCGGGACGCGATGGAGGGCTGGCCGTAGCGCATGGCCCAGTCGACGACCACCTCGGAATGCTCGGCGAGCGCCTTTGCCATCAACTCGGCCTGGCTGCGCGTATAGGTGCGCAGAAAGCTCTCGTTCTTTTCCTTGTTCCAGATCGTCTCATAGGCCTTGCCGACCTTGCCGGGACGGGTGTTGAGCACGATGCCGAACAGGATCGGATACCAGGCGAGGCGCGACCATTCGATGACGCGCCGGTCCATCAGGAATTCCTTCAGGTAGCGGCGCATGGAGGTGTAGTCCGTGCCGTCAGGCGTGCCGAGATTGACGAGCAGCACACCCACCTTGCCGTGCTTGACGGACGGGTGGCTGGCGGGCTTTGCGGCTAGATCCTGCATGGGGCGATCCTGTGCGTATGTGTTTTCGGTCATTGCTCTTCTACGCGGTAGCAGCCGATTGGTTCAGAATCGTTCTAAAAAGAAATGCCGGCCCGGGAAAGCCCGGACCGGCAGAAAAAGTGGAGACAAATTGTCCTTATTTGCTCGGGATGGATAGCTCCGTGCCGATATGCAGCGCACGCGGACGCGGATTGTTGTTGGCCTCGGCAATCTTGCGCCACAGCGTACCGTCGCCATAGGCCGCCTTGGCGAGATCCCACAGCGTATCGCCGCGGGCAATCACATGCTTGCCGCCGGCGGTCGTCGCGGCCGCGGTGTCGGAAGCCGTCGTCGTGGCTTCCGAACCGGTCGCCGTGGTGGTTGTGGCAGATCCGGACGCAGCTTCACCCGTTGTCGCAGCCCCTTCGACGGATTTTGCCGCCGCGTCCGTGGAGGTTGCCGTCTCACTCGTGGCTGGCTTGGCCTCGGTGCTGGTTGCGGTCTCTGCGGTTGCCGGGGTTTCCACAACTGTGGCTGCCGCGACCTCGGTGATGCGACCGTCCGTATAGGGCTTGTAGGGGCGGTTTGCCGCAAGGTAATCGGCGACGACCAGTTCGAGGTTCGGGCCGAAATCGTAGGCGTTCATGCCGGCCTTGGCGAAGACGGAGTAACCGTCGCCGCCCGAGCGCATGTAGTTGTTCGAGACCACGCCGTAGGTCTTGGCCGGATCGAGCGGCACGAAGGCATCACCCTCCTTGACCTCGACGGAGACGACGCGGCTGCCTGGTGGCTTCGACTTGTCGAAGGAATATTTCATGCCGGAGACCTGTGGGAAGCGCCCGGCGCCTTCCTCGATCTGGCCGAGACCGTTTTCGAGGGCGGCGACGATATCCGAGCCCTTGAGCTGGAAGGTCGCGACGGTATTCTGGAACGGCAGCACCGAGAGCACTTCGCCCATCGAAACCGGGCCGCCGTCGATCGAGGCGCGCAGACCGCCGCCATTGGTGATAGCGATCGTCATGCCCTGGGCCTTGGTGCGGTCAAGGATGGCGTCCGTCACGAGGTTGCCCATGGCGCATTCGGCCGCACGGCAGACTTCGCGCGAGCCGTCGATCGGCGAGGCGCTCTCGGCGACGATCTTGTTCTTCAGTTCCTCGATCGGGCCACCGAGTTCCTTGATGCGGGCCAGCACGGCTTCATCCGGCTTGATGGAGCTGTCGATCAGGATCGGCTCACCGGACGATGCCTTGACGACGCCGGCGTCGTCAAAGACGACTTTCAGGTTGCCGAGATATTTCGAATAGGCGCCGGCCTGTACGACCGGAACCTTGTAGCCGCCGGGATTGTCGACCAGCGTCGGGTAGGGCCCATCCGCCTTGTCCGAGGTGTTGGAAAGGAATGTGTTGGTATGGCCGCCGACCACGACGTCGACATCCGGGATTTTGGCGATTGCCGCCAGGTCGCGTGGATAGCCGACATGGGTGAGCGCGATGATCTTGTTGACGCCCTGTTTCTTCAGCTCGCCGATGGCGGCCGTGATATCGGCGACGTCGTCGCCGATCAGCACGTTCGGGCCGGGCGAGGAGAGTTCCGCCGTGTCGTTTGCCACCGCGCCGACGATGCCGATCTTCTGGCCCCCCTGGTCCAGCACGATGAACGGCTTGATGCGGTCGCCGAGCTTCGAGCTTGCGCTGGCGGCGACATTGGCTGTCACGACCGGGAACTGCACCTTGTCGAGGAAGGTCGCCAGCCCGTCCTCGCTGTCGTCGAATTCATGGTTGCCGACGGTCATGGCGTCGAACTTCATCAGGTTCAGGAACTCGGCTTCCACCGCACCCTTGTAGGTCGTGTAGAACAGCGAGCCCTGGAAATTGTCGCCGGCATTCAGCAGCAGCACGTTCTTGCCGGTCAACGCCTGGCGCTCAGCATCGATCGCAGCCTTGAGGCGCGCGACGCCGCCGAAGCATTCACCCTTGCCTTCCTCCTCGGCCGAGCAGGTCGAATCGAACTTGTTGATCGCCTCGATGCGGGAATGCAGGTCGTTGATATGCAGGATGTTCAGCTCGTAATCCGCAAGTGCGGTGCCGCTGGAGAGCGCGATAAGGGAGGCGGCCAGAAGGCCGGATCGGAAAATCGTCATGGTGCTGTTCTCCTTGTTTGCCCGCTGCCGGCGGCGCGGGAGGGCCTGTCCGTTCCTGGGTAAACTGGAAACATGACAGCCGGCCGGTGGATGTTTTCACCGCTTGTGGGCAACTTCAAGAGAAAAGACGGCGGGCAGAAGCGATCGCGTGTTTATGCGCTGAAACGAAAAAAGGGCCTTGCGGCCCTTTCGTTCGGATGTGCCGTCGTTCAGGCGCGGCGGGCGAGCGAGAACTGCGCGCCTTCGGCGGTCGTGCAGTTGAGCTGGCTCTGGCTGACGAGCGCACAATTGACCTTGGACTGGGTATTGCGCACCAGCGAGGTCATGTTGATCTCGACCAGCGTCGGCGAGGTCTTGATGTAGGTGCCGGAGGCGAGAAGCTGGTTGGTGTCGGTCGTGCGCGTCGTGAACGTGCCGCTTGCGAAGGTGGAAACGATGCCGTTCGGATCAACCCAGGCGCCATCGACGCCAGTCTGCTGCTGGCGGACGGGCGGCAAGTCCCGTGGCGCACGGTCCGACTGACACGCGGTCAGTGCCACGGCGGCGGCCAGCAGGCTGAGGGCTGTGATCGGCTTCATTCGGATCTCCCAGGGTCACGGCGGGGCGAACCACCTGTCCAATTCGCCAGACCATGCCGCGAAGAGGCGGCGAAAGCAAGACGCGCTGCCCGGTGAGCGGGCATTATCCCATTGAAAGCGAAGACGCCCGCGGGTTTGCCGCGGGCGTCTTCATTCGGGTTTTATCGGGCTGTTCAGCGAACGAGAACGTTCTTGAACTGCCACGGATCCTTCGTGTCGAGGTCTTCCGGGAAGAGGCCCGGGCGGCCCTCGAGCGGGGTCCAGTCGGTGTAGTGGCCTTCGACCGGGCCGAGATAGGGCGTCTGCACTTCGAGGCAGCGCTTGTAATCGACCTCGTCGGCTTCGACGATGCCGGCCTTCGGGTTTTCCAGCGCCCAGACCATGCCGGCGAGCACGGCGGAGGTCACCTGCAGGCCGGTTGCGTTCTGGTAGGGGGCGATGCGGCGGGTTTCTTCCAGCGACAGGCGCGAACCGTACCAGTAGGCGTTCTTGTCGTGGCCGTAGAGCAGCACGCCGAGTTCGTCGATGCCGTCGACCAGCTCGTTCTCGTCGAGAACGTGCAGGACTGGCTGCTGGTGGCCGCCATTGCCGAACATTTCGTGCAGCGACAGCACGGCATCATTGGCCGGATGGTAGGCGTAGTGGCAGGTCGGGCGGTAGGTGACGTCACCGTCCTTGTCACGCACCGTGTAATAGTCGGCGATCGAGACCGATTCATTGTGGGTGACGAGGAAGCCGTATTGCGGGCCGGGCGTCGGGCACCAGGAGCGCACGCGCGTGTTGGCGCCGGGTTGCTCCAGGTAGATTGCCGCCTTGCAGCCCTTCTTTTGCTTCTTGGCGTTCTTCGGCATCCACTCTTCGTGCGTGCCCCAGCCAAGTTCGGCCGGCTGCAGGCCTTCCGAGATGAAGCCTTCGACCGACCAGGTGTTCCAGAAGGTGTTGAACGGCTTCGGGTTCTTGGTGCGCTGGGTGTCGCGCTCGGCGATGTGCACGCCCTTGACGCCGACCTTCTTCATCAGCTTGGCCCAGCCTTCGCGGTCGTCCTGCGCCGGCTCTTCGACCTTCAGGTCGAGATCCTTGGCGAGGTTGATCAGCGCCTGCTTGACGAACCAGGAAACCATGCCCGGGTTTGCACCGCAGGTGGAAACGGCCGTGGTGCCGCCCGGATGCTTTTCCTTCTCACGGCGAAGCGTTTCGCGCAGCGCATAGTTCGTGCGGTCGGCGTTTTTCATACCCTTGTCGAAGTAGAAGCCGAGCCAGGGTTCGATGACCGTGTCGATGTAGAGCACGTCGAGCTTGCGGCAGAGCTTGATCAGATCGAGGGAGCCGGTATCGACGGAAAGATTGACGCAGAACGCCTGGCCGTCGCCTTCGGTGAGCAGCGGCTTCAGGAGGTCCTTGTAGTTATCCTTGGTGACATGCGCCTTGACGTGGCGCACCCCGTGGCGGGCGTAGATCTCGGCGTCGGCAGCGTCTTCACGCGGCTCGATGACGATCAGCCGGTTCCGGTCATACTTGAAGTGGCGCTCGATCAGCGGCAGCGTGCCGCGCCCGATGGAGCCGAAACCGATCATCACGATCGGGCCGGTGATTTCGCCATGTACCGGATAGGTGCTGTCTGCCATTTGGTTCTCCTGCGGACGGCCCGCTTTTCGCAAAAACAGGGCCTTCGAGGGCCCCATAGCATAATATGACAGCGCTAGAGCACAGTTTTCTGTCACAATAAAGGGAGAGCGCGGTCTTCGGCAGCGATATTCTTAACGTCCGTTTGACGACAGGGCTCTGCTTGCCAGGCTGGATTTACGCGAGGAGCTTTCATGCGATCCGGCCAGGAATGCGATTCGGTGGAAGATCGTCCAAACCATGCCCGGGGCGCGCATCAATCGGTCTTGCGATTCTCACACGGTGGCGAGTTGGGCCAGGTGCCCGAGCAGATCTGTTCCCGCGCCGCCTGCGTTGATGGTTTCGAAATAGTCATGCCATCCGGACGCTGCGATGCCGGAGACAAGTGCGCCGAGCGCCGCTTCGTCGGGGCAGCGCCACAGGGCAAAAAAGCTTTGCGGCGGGGCATGCAGAACCTTTGCGTCAACCTCCCCAAGAGCGATCGGCTCGACACCGAGAGCCGACAATCCGGCCATGCCGGCGCCGATGCCGGCGAAGAAGCTCTGCCGGTCTTGCGCGTCGAGAGCTAGCCATGCGGGTTTCGGGGTGTACAGCTCGGCCAGGTAGTGCGTCATACAATGTCCTTCCATGTCAGCGGTCGCGGCTGATGAACCGGAGCGCGTGCTTGCGGATTCGAGTGGCTGTCTGTTTTGTCAGGAGCGGGCTTTGCTCCTGCCGGCGTCGGTCTTCTGCCAGATACGATCGAGCAATGTGCTCAGCAGGCGGCTTTCATCGGTACTCAGGTCCGAAAAAAGCGAGCCGATCCATTCGGCATGCTGGCGGAAAAGGGCAGCGGCCGTCGTTTCGCCTCTCTCCGTCAGGCGCACCGTGATCTTGCGGCGATCGTCGGTCGCATGATGACGAGTCAGGAAACCGTCCCGTTCCAGGCCATCCAGAAGCCCGGTTATCGTCGCGCGCGTCACGCCTGCCCGTTCGGCCAACTCATGCGGGGAAAGGCCGTCCGGCTTGCCCCGCAACAGGAACAGCAGGACAAACCTGCCTTCGGACAATTGGTGCGGGGCCAGGCGCGCGGCACAATCGCGATCGATTGCGGCGGTCAGCGCCAGCAGCTCAAAACAAAGTCGAAGCTCGCCGACACCGGAGTGGCCTCGGCGCTGCGCCTCCTCGAGCATGGCGTGGTGTTTTTGTTCGATATTCATAAGTCGCCGTATAGTATGGCGGCTAACTGCGTGTCAACCTGCACGCTCGCTTGGGATCAGTCCGCGCAAAGAATTGCCGACGAAAACCATGCCATGGGCAAGGTCCTCCGGCCGCAGGACCTGCTCGACGGCCTTGCCGCTTTCGAGCAGTTCTTCCCGCAATATGCCGGCGAGCAGGCCGCAAGCGAGTGGCGGGGTTTTCAGGATGCCTGAACCCTCGTCGAGGAAGAGCGAGGTGATGGTGCCCTCGCAGAGTTCACCGTGCTCGTTGGCGAGGATCACCTCATCGGCCTCCGTTGCCGGGAATTCGGCGCGGGCCGCAGCATAGGCCGCGCGGCGGGAGGTCTTGTGGCGCAGCAGCGGGTCGGTGGAGGCGAGGCGGGTGGTGGCGACCTTCAGGCGCCATGTCGCGTCGGGGCCGAGAGGGGTGAAAGGTGCGGTCTGCACGTCGATCCGGCCGTCCGCAAACAGTTCGAGGCGGACGCGCAGAGCGGCTGATGCATGGGTCGGAATGGCCGCGGTCAGCGCATCGCGTGCTTGCTCGCTGTTCATGAGCTTCAAGTCTTTTGCCGATTGGGCAAGCCGTGCCAGATGCCGCTCCAACCGCACAAAGCCGGCGCCGGGTTCCCAGCGCAAGGTCTCTATCAGCGAGAGATCCATAGATCCCCCACCGCATAGCGCGCCTTTAGCAGGGCTTCCTCGTATTCGGCTTCCGCGGTCGAATCGAAGACGATGCCGCCGCCGACGTTGAAGATGGCTTCGCCGTCTTCGTAGAGCGAGATGGTTCGGATCGCGACGTTGAAGCGCATGGTGCCGTCCGGGGCGATCATGCCGATGGCGCCGCAATAGGCGTCGCGCGGGCCGTCCTCCAGGTCGTGCAGGATCTCCATGGCGCGCATTTTCGGCGCGCCGGTGATCGAGCCGCAGGGGAAGAGGGCGGCGAAGATGTCGCGGATCGAGGTGCCGGGCGTGAGCTTCGCCCGCACATGGCTCACCATCTGGTGCACGGTCGGGTAGGTCTCGACTGCAAAGAGTTTTGGCACATTAAGCGTGCCGACCGCGGTGATGCGGGAGATGTCGTTGCGCAGGAGATCGACGATCATGCGGTTTTCGGCCTGCGACTTGGGGTCCGCCTGCATGGCGGCGATGATCTCTGCGTCCTCCGCCGCATTGGCGCCGCGCGGCGCCGTGCCCTTCATCGGATGCGTCTCGATCCAGCCGTCCCTGTCGATATCGAAAAAGAGTTCTGGCGAGCGGGAAAGCAGTTGCGGCCCGTCGAGCGAGACAAACGCGCCGTAGCGCACCGGCTGGCGCTCGATCAGCGACCAGAAAGCGGCGAGTGGGTCGCCGTTCCAGCGGGCGCGGATCGGCATGGTGAGGTTCGCCTGGTAGCAGTCGCCCTGGCGCAGATGCTGGTGCAGGCGGTCAAAACGGCTGCGGTAGGTCTCGAAATCCCAGTGGGCTTTCGGTTCGGTGAGAAAGGGCTCGTTCTCGGTGCGCTGGCGCGGCTTCGTGAGCGGATGATCGTCCGCCGGCTTTTCGAAAATGCCGAAACTCATCAGCGGCGTCGGCCGGTTTTCGATGGCGAGTGGGGCCAGCTTCTCCTCGAAGAGATGGCCGGCCTCATAGCTCATGAAGCCGGCGATCCAATGGCCCTTTTCGTGCGCCGCCTGCAAAGCCGCAAAGGCGGGCTCGAAGCCGGCGCGGTCGCGTACGGTGACGACCGCGATCGGATCGGCGAAAACCACCGTCCGATCCTCGCGGTCGTCCCTGAGGAGCACATAGCGTTCGCGGTCGGTCATGCGGGCGTCCGGCTTCTTTTAAGAGGAGGCCTTATCAAGCGCTTCCAACTCGTCGATCAGCCCCTCGATCATCGACAGTCCCTTGCTCCAGAACGACGGATCGCTCGCATCAAGGCCGAACGGCTTCAGGAGTTCGGAGTGATGCTTGGTGCCGCCGGCCTTTAGCAGGTCGAAATACTTGGTCTGGAAGCCTGCGTCGGCTTGGCTGTAGACGGCGTAGAGCGAGTTCACCAGGCAATCGCCGAAGGCATAGGCGTAGACGTAGAAGGGCGAGTGGATGAAGTGGGGGATGTAGGCCCAGTAGGTCTCATAACCCTCGGAAATCCGGATCGCCGGGCCGAGGCTTTCCTCCTGCACGGATAGCCAGAGGTCGCCGATCTGGTCGGAGGTCAGTTCGCCCTCCTTGCGGGCAGTATGCAGCTTGCGCTCGAATTCATAGAAGGCGATCTGGCGCACGACCGTGTTGATCATGTCCTCGACCTTCTGGGCGAGCATGGCCTTGCGTTCGCGCTTGTCCTTCGTCTTTTCGAGCAGGCTGCGGAAGGTCAGCATTTCGCCGAAGACGGAGGCGGTTTCGGCAAGTGTCAGCGGTGTCGACGCCATTAGCGCGCCCTGGCCGCCGGCGAGCACCTGATGCACGCCATGGCCGAGTTCGTGGGCGAGCGTCATCACGTCGCGCGGCTTGCCCATATAGTTGACGAGCACATAGGGGTGCGCCGAGGGCACCGTCGGATGCGCGAAGGCGCCCGGCGCCTTGCCGGGGCGCACCGGTGCATCGATCCAGCCCTTGTCGAAAAAGTCCTTGGCAATGTCGGCCATTTCAGGCGCGAAGGCGCTGTAGGCTGACAGCACGGTGTCGCGGGCCTCGTCCCAGGAGATCGTCGCGTCGGATGTCTCGGGAAGGGGCGCATTGCGATCCCAGAACTCCATCTGCTCCATTCCGAGCCATTTCGCCTTCATCGCATAATAGCGGTGGGAGAGGCGCGGATACGCTTCGCGTACGGCCGCGGCGAGGGCTGCGACGACTTCCGGCTCGACGCGGTTTGCCAGGTGCCGGCTGTCGGCGATATCGGCGAAACCGCGCCAGCGGTCGGAGATTTCCTTGTCCTTGGCGAGCGTGTTGGTAATCAGCGTGAAGGTGCGGATATTTTCCTTGAAGGTCGCGGCCAGCGCCTGCGCCGCCTCACGGCGGGCGTCGCGATCGGGCGACTGGAGCTGGTTGAGGGCGATTTCCAGCGGCACCTCTTCGCCGTCGATCGTGTAGCGCAGCGACGCCATGGTCTCATCGAAGAGCCGGTTCCAGGCGGCGGCGCCCGTCATCGACTTTTCGAGGAAGAGCTGCTCCGTCTTGTCGTCGAGCTGGTAGGGCTTGTCCTTGCGCAGGTCCTCGATCCACGGGCGATAGTGTCCCGCAAGCGCATCATTGTTCAGCGCCGCGTCGATGCGGTCATCCGCTATCCTGTTGAGTTCAAGCGAGAAAAATAGGAGATGCGCGCCGAGATCGGTGAGCTTCGACTGCATGTCTCCGTAGAACTTGCCGTTTGCCGGGTCGGTCGTGTTGGTGAAATAGGTAAGGCCGGCAAACGAGATGATACGGCCCATCACGTCTTCCAGCGCCTCGAATTCACGCACGGCCGCACCGATGCCGTGGTCGCCGGTCTTTTCCGTTGCGGCGTCCAGCTTGCCCTTCCATTTGGCTTCGAAGGCGAGCGAATCCGCCTCTGCCTTCTTCATGTCGTTCTGGAATTCCGGCGAGGTCTGCGAAGGGTAAAGATCACCGAGGTTCCAGCCTGGAAGATTGCCCAGCTCGGCGGCAGCGGCAGCGTCGGCCGGTGCGAAGTCGATGCGGGGTTCAACAAAATTTCTGGTCATATTCCATCTCTCTTCCAGGAGGTCGGGTCGGTCGCCTTGCTTGCGTCGGCAATGGTTAAAATGCAAGCCTTTCTCAAAACGGCATGTTCAACCCTTTCTGCCAAGGTTCGCTGGTGTTCAGTTCCCTTGGGCATGCATGATGCATGTCTAGAGGCAAGGAGGTTCCAGTGACGGCCCATATTCTTGTCATCGACGATGATCCTGTCCAGCGCCGGTTGTTGAAGAACATGATCGAGCGCTCCGGCCATGTCGCCCATATGGCGGAAAACGGCCGCGCCGGTCTTGATATGCTCGATCGCAAGGGCGGTCTGATCAATGTGATCCTGCTCGACCTGATGATGCCGGAAATGAACGGCTCGGCCTTCCTCGACGCCCTCGCCGAGCGGGAGAATACCATTCCCGTGATCGTGCAGACCGGGCAGGGCGGCATCGAGACGGTCGTCATGGCCATGCGCGCCGGTGCTTTCGATTTCGTGGTGAAGCCGGTTTCGCCGGAACGTCTCGGTGTTGCCGTCGGCAATGCCTTGAAGATGGACCAGCGCGAAGGCCGCAGCCGCGGCGGACGCCGCAATCGCACCGAGAGCGTGCATTTCGACGACATCGTTTCGGCCAGCCCCGAAATGCTGCGTGTCATCGAACTCGGCCGCCGCGCCGCACAGTCGAACATTCCGGTGGTGCTGGAAGGCGAATCGGGCGTCGGCAAGGAAATGGTGGCCCGTGCCATCCAGGCGGCGAGCGAGCGGGCGCACAAGCCCTTCGTCACCGTCAATTGCGGCGCCATCCCGCACAATCTGGTCGAAAGCATCCTGTTCGGCCACGAGAAGGGCGCCTTCACCGGTGCGACCGAGCGCCATACCGGCAAATTCATGGAGGCCGATGGCGGCACGCTGTTCCTCGACGAGATCGGCGACCTGCCGCTCGAGGTGCAGGTGAAGCTGTTGCGCGCCGTGCAGCAGGGCGAGATCGAGACGATCGGCGCGCGCTTCCCGCAGAAGGTCAATGTGCGCCTCATCTCCGCGACCAACCGCGACCTCATCAACGAGGTGCGCGAAGGCCGCTTCCGCGAAGACCTCTATTATCGCCTGAATGTCTTCCCGATCACCATTCCGGCGCTGCGCAAGCGCAAGGAGGACATTCCGGTTCTCGTGCGTGCCTTCGTGCAGCGCTTTGCCGGCGAGCAGAAGCTTGCCCGCCCGCTCGGTGTTTCCGCCGACGCCATGGCTTTGCTGACCTCTTATGACTGGCCGGGCAATATTCGCCAGCTCGAAAACGCGATCTTCCGCGCCGTCGTGCTGTCGGAAGGGGCCGAGCTGAATGCGGCCGATTTCCCGCAGATCGCCGCGCAGGTTCCGGGTTATGGGCTCGCCGAAGACGGCGCCGTTACCTGGGAAGCGACAAGCCAGCGCATGTCCGATCCCACCTCGGAATCCCGCCTGCCGGGCGTCTATCCGGACTTCCGGCCGGCCGAATCAGCAAGCGTCGATACCGGCTCGGACAACGCCATTCTCAGCGTCGACAAGGGCGGTCATGTGCGCAAACTGGCCGAGGTGGAAGAGGAATTGATCCGCTTTGCCCTGAAATTCTATCATGGCCAGATGAGCCAGGTTGCCCGAAAATTGGGCATTGGCCGTTCGACTCTCTATCGCAAACTGAAGGACTATGGCATCGACCCAGACAATCCTGTGAAAGAAGCTGCGTAAAAACCCTTGGAATCCCGGCCACTTGCGATTTCTCGATTGCCGTTTATTTCCTGTTAGTGGATTGTTCACTATAACGGGTGCGGGATGACGAGTGTGGCGGATTTGCCATGCTCTCACCGCAATTGGCAGTCATTTGGGATAACGGACGTTCGTTGTCCTTCGGACGGGGAAAGAGTTGGCAAATTTGTTCGCATCGATGAAGCGCCCAGGGGCCTCCCTGCGCAGCCTCTGCAAAGCACTGTTGCACAAGCTGCCCAAGGCGCTGTCTACAGCCGTGCTTTCTGCCGCCCTCATTCTGCCCACGGCCTTTCCCGCGACGGTCCAGGCCGAGAGCGGCAACCGCACGCTCAAGCTCTATTTCATCCATACCAAGGAAAAGGCCGAGATCACCTTCAAGCGCAATGGCCGTTATGACCAGCGCGGCCTGAAGCAGCTCAATACGTTCCTGCGCGACTGGCGCCGCAACGAACCGACGAAGATGGATCCGCGGCTTTTCGACCTCGTGTGGGAAGTCTACCAGAAGTCCGGCGGCACGGGTTACATCAACGTTGTCTCCGCCTATCGCTCGCCCGCGACGAACGGCATGCTGCGTTCGCGTTCCAAGGGTGTCGCGAAGAAGAGCCAGCACATGCTCGGCAAGGCGATGGATTTCTACATTCCGGGCGTCAAGCTCGCGACGCTGCGCGCCAACGCGGTAAAATTCCAGGTCGGCGGCGTCGGCTACTATCCCACCTCCGGTTCGCCCTTCGTCCATCTCGACGTTGGCAGCGTGCGCGCCTGGCCGCGCATGAGCCGCCAGGAACTCACCCGTATCTTCCCGGACGGCAAGACCATGCATCTGCCGACCGATGGCAAGCCGCTGCCGGGCTACCAGCAGGCGGTTGCGGACTACAAGCGCCGCGTCGGGGCAAATGGCATCGAGGTCGCCGGTGGTGGCTCGACGCCGAGCGCATCCAAGCGCAAGGGCGGCTTCCTCGCGGCCCTCTTCGGCGGCGGCGGCGACGAGGATGAAGAACCCGAAATGATTGCAAGCAACGCCACGATTGCCGATTCCTTCGATGAAGGTGGCGCATCCAGCGGTGCGACGGCGAAAGCCGTTGAAGAAAAGAAGCCGATCGTGACCGAGGCCGAGACGGAAGTGGCCTTCACGGCACCTGTTCCCGGCAGCCGTCCGGCCTTCAAGGCTGCGGAGACGACGACCACCGAGCTTGCCCTTGTCGCTCCGACGACGAGCGGCGCCGTTGCGGCCCTCGAAGCGGCGACGGTTGAAGAACAGAAGCCTGAATTCGAGGACCTTGCCTCTTATAAGATCCCGGTTCCTGTTTCCCTGGGTGCCCGCACCCAGGCCGGCGACGCTGTGCCGGGCGATGCTCAGGCCGGCGCTGTCATGACCGCCGAAGCGACGGTCGAGGATGCCGAAGAACTGGCGATGGTTCCTGTTCCGGGCCTGCGTCCGCAGGTCGAGCTGGACCAGTCGCAGACGGCGCTGATGGCGGCTGCGGAAGCGGATGTGGCGCTGCCGCGTTCTGCCGATCGCTCCGGTCTTGCCGCGCTCGCTGACCCGACGGTGGGCGAAACGCAGGGCAATCCGGTCGAAATGGCTGCGCTCGTTTCGACGCGAGACAGCGGCAGCCGTTCGCTCGCTGGCCTTGACGCCTTTGATGGCAAGCCTGCCGAGGAGACGACGTCCAAGGGCGGTCGCCCGAAGAAGAAGGATGCCGACGCGGCAAGCCGCGGCGCGATCCGCACCGAGCCGAAGCTGAACCAGAAGATCCTCTCGAAGTGGGCGCTGACACAGGACCGCGTCGCGACGCTGTCCAAGCCGGTCAAGGCACCACGCTTTGTCAGCCGGAAACTGCGTGCCGCACCGACGACCGTCTACATGGCCGGCTTCCAGCCGGAGGAGAAGTCGATCGATGCCGGGCGCTTCAGCGGCACTGCAGTGAACTTCCTGGAAGTCCGCAAGTTCGAAGGCCGGGAAAACTAGACGCCGGAAATGATCCATCAAAAAACCCCGCCGGAGCGATCCGGCGGGGTTTTTCTTTGGGCGTTTCGCGAGATGCTTATTCGGCTTCCGGCGGCAGTTCGAGCATGCCGAGGGCCTGGAGGTAGGTGTCGAGGATCGCTTCCTGCTCCATGCGCTCGTCCTTGTCCTGCTTGCGGATCTGGATGACCTTGCGCAGGACCTTGGCATCGAAGCCGGTACCCTTGGCTTCGCCGTAGACATCCTTGATGTCGTCGGCGATGGTTTTCTTTTCTTCCTCGAGACGCTCGATGCGTTCGATGAATGCGCGAAGCTGGTCGCGTGCGACGCCGTGGGCATCCGACATGATGTTCTCCTTGGATAGGCTAGAAATTCAAAGGTGCCGTGACTTGCCGCGAACTTTCGGCAAGATCAAGGCCTATCGCGCGGCGCCTGGAGCAATTCCAGCAAAAGTGCGTAGCGGTTTTGCGTCCGGAATTGCGTAAAAACAAAGAGGTAGAGCTTTTTCGCGATTCGAAGAAAAGCGGAAATGCGCTAAGGATTTTCCGCAAGCGGGCGTCATTCCTTCGGGCGGTTGACCTCGAAGGCTGTCTTCTGGGCATCGCTCGCCTCGCGCTGGTAGCGTTCACGCCACTCTTCATAGGGCATGCCGTAGACGATTTCGCGCGAGGCTTCCTTGTCGAGCGGGACACCAGCCTCGTTTGCCGCATCGCGGTACCAGTTGGACAGGCAGTTGCGGCAGAAGCCGGCGAGGTTCATCAGGTCGATGTTCTGCACATCGCTGCGTTCGCGCAGGTGGTTCAGGAGGCGCCGGAAGGCGGCGGCCTCGAATTCCGTCTGCTGCTCTTTGCTCAGATCGCTCATTGTCTCGTCCTCGGGGCTCAGTAGGGCCCGGTGCGGGAGGGGAATATCTCGTATGTGTGCAGGGTGTCGTCGGCGTTCAACCGGCCGAGGATGGGGGCAAGCCGCTCGACCCAGTTGGCGATACCGGCCTCATTGCCGATTTCGTCCTGCCGGATTTCGATCAGGGCGTGCGCAATGCCGGGCTTCATGCAATGGCGGAACAGGGTGTCGCCGCGCAGTGCCCCGTCATAGGGCTCGTTGTCGCCCACCACGACGTCGCCGAGCGCTTCCAGTTCCAAGAGCAGAGGGCGGACGGCACGGTGGTCGCTATCCCAAAGCACCGTCACCTGCCAGGGCCGTGCCACGCCTTTCCAGGCGGGTGTGAAGGAATGCATGGAGATGATGAGTGGCGCCTTGCCGGTCTTCTTTGCCACCGCGCCGATCGTGCGGGACACGGCATCGTGATAGGGACGGTGGAAGGTTTCCAGCCGGTATTGCCATTCTTCGGGCGTGATCGGGTGATTGCCTGGAACGATTGCACCGTCGGAAATGCGCATGACGAGCGTCGGGTCGTCCTCGCCGCGATTGGGGTCGATCAGCAGGCGGGAAAAGCGGCTCATGACGACCGGCACGTTCAGCCGGGCGTTCAGACCACGCACCACGCCCTCGACGCCGATATCGTAGGCGATATGGCGTTCGAAGGCGCTGTCCGGCAGGCCGAGCCGGCCGTAACGGGAAGGGAGAAGATTGGTGGCATGGTCTGCCAGAACGACGAGCCCGAGGCTCAAATCGCCGTCAATGACCTCGAACGAAGGATGGTCCTGCATGCTTTTGCCGATACTGTGCTGCGGATGCCGACTGATCGCATGTGGCGAGGCGCCCTGCAAGGCGCGAACCCTTGAGAGCAGCGGCAATTCCCCTTCCTGGCGTGAAAATGTAATCGATTGATGTTGCGTTGACATTCATGCCCCGCCGTCGCAAGAAAGCGCATATTCAAATCAACGGAGTTCCATCGGAAGCCGTGAGAACCAAGAGCTATCACCCGTTTTTTCCGAAAGCCGGCCGCCTTTTCCAGGCGGGGCTTTTCCTGTTTGCGGGTTTCCTCGCCCTTTCCGTTCCGGATGAGGCGAAGGCGGAATTCCGCGTCTGCAACGGCACGCAAAACCTTGTCGGCGTCGCCATCGGCTACCGCTCCAAGGAAGGCTGGATGACCGAAGGTTGGTGGCAGGTGCCGGCCACGACTTGCGCCACGCTGATCGAGGGCGAGCTGCAGTCGCGCTACTATTACCTCTATGCCGAAGATGCCGCCCGCGGTGGCCGCTGGACCGGTGACGTCAACATGTGCGTTGCCGAAAACGAGTTCAAGATCACCGGCGTCGAGGACTGCTTCGCGCGCGGATTCCAGCGCATGGGCTTCAAGGAATATGACACAGGACGGCAGGGAAGCTGGATGGTACAGCTTTCCGATACGCCAGGGACGCAGGAGAGCCAGAACTGATGAGACGGAACCGAAAAGTCAAAATCCTCGCCACGCTCGGGCCGGCATCGTCTGACGAGCAGATGATCCAGAAGCTGCATGAGGCGGGAGCAGACCTGTTCCGCATCAACATGAGCCATGCGAGCCACGATGTGATGCGCTCGCTGATCAGCCGCATTCGTGCGGTCGAAGCGCGCTGCGGCCGGCCGATCGGCATCCTTGCCGACCTTCAGGGGCCGAAGCTGCGCGTCGGCAAGTTCGCCAACGGTTCGGAAGAGCTGAAGCCCGGCCAGACCTTCACGCTCGACAACAAGGACGAGCCCGGCGACAACGTCCGCGTTTACCTGCCCCATCCGGAAATCCTCGAGGCGGTCAAGCCCGGCCATCGCCTTCTGATCGACGACGGCAAGCTGCACCTGCGCGCCGAATCGTCCGATGGCAAGTCGATCGTCTGCACGGTCGTCTCCGGCACCAAGATTTCAGACCGCAAGGGCGTCAGCCTGCCCGACACGCTTCTCGGCGTCGGTGCGCTGACGGAAAAGGACCGCGTCGATCTCGATGCCGTGCTTGCGACCGGTAGCGTCGACTGGGTTGCGCTCTCCTTCATCCAGCGTCCGGAGGATCTGGTCGAAGTGCGCAAGATCGCGCGCGGTCGCGTCGGTCTGATGTCGAAGATCGAAAAGCCGCAGGCCGTCGAGCGTATCGACGAGATCATCGAACTTTCCGATGCGCTGATGGTGGCGCGTGGCGATCTCGGTGTGGAAATGCCGCTGGAAGCCGTTCCTGGCATCCAGAAGCAGCTCATCCGCGCCTGCCGCCGCGCCGGCAAGCCGGTCGTCGTCGCGACGCAGATGCTGGAATCGATGATTTCCGCACCGGTGCCGACCCGCGCCGAAGTGTCGGACGTCGCAACTGCCGTCTTCGAAGGCGCGGACGCCGTCATGCTCTCGGCCGAGTCCGCCTCGGGCGACTATCCGGTCGAAGCTGTCTCCACCATGGCCTCGATCGCCAGCACGGTCGAGCGCGACCCGCATTATCCGGGCATCATCTACGCCCAGCGCGCAGCGCCGGAAGCCACGGGCGCCGATGCCATCTCGCTCGCCGCCCGCCAGATCGCCGAGACGCTGAAGCTGTCGGCTATCGTCTGTTACACCTCGTCGGGCACGACGGGCCTGCGCGCCGCGCGCGAGCGGCCGGAAGTACCGGTCTTGGCGCTGTCGCCGGTCATCGAGACGGCGCGTCGCCTCTCGGTCGTCTGGGGCCTGCACTGCGTCGTCACGGGCGATGCTGAAAACCTTGACGACATGGTCAACCGCGCCTGCCGCATCGTCGTTGCAGAAGAGTTCGGCAAGCCGGGCGACCGCATCATCGTTTCGGCCGGCGTTCCGCTGCGCACGCCGGGTGCGACGAACATGCTGCGCATCGCCTATATCGGCGCCGACGGCGTCAGCGGCGTCTGATCGACGCAATTCCGGACGGAAAACCGCTGGAATTGCTCTACTCTTCATGATCCTTCGCAAGGCGGGCTTCGGCCCGCCTTGCTGTTTCCTGGAGGTCGCGATCCTTGCCGGCGATCTTCTCAAGCGCTTCGATGGCAAGGTCGGTCACGACGTAATCCGGCTTGTGGCCGAGATTGCGGATCCAAACGAGTTCCGATCCCGCGATGTCGCGCGCCAGCCCGCGCGAATGGATTTCCTCATAGACGACACCATCCTTGTCCCCGGTAACGATGACCGTGGGCGTGTGGATCTCGTGGTAGCGCGGCTGTATGCGGCCGACGTAGTCAAGCAGGCTCGCAACGTCGATTGCGTTGTTACGGAAGGTTGCCGGGCGCAGCACGAGCGCCGGTGCAGTGGCCTCGATGTAATCGTTCGGGCGCGGGTTCGGGGCGAAGACGAAACGGGTGCCGCTGTCGATGCGCGACAGGCCGGCGGGTAGCGCCGCTATGCGGGTGAACAGCCAGCCGAGGACCGGCATCTTCGCCAGATCGTAGTACCAGTCGACGCCGCCGGGCCAGGGATGGGTTGCCGGCGCGAGGAAGAGCAGGCCGGCCGTCCTGTCCGGGTGCTGCAGCGCGAAGCTTGCGGCCGTGGCGCCGCCGAAGGAATGGCCGACGATGATCGCCTTTCCGATGCCGCGCTTGTCCATCAGCCGTGCGATGGCGTTGGCCTGGCCGTCGGGCCAGGCATTCTCCGGCCCGCCACGGTCCGAGTAGCCGTGGCCCGGCCGGTCGAGGAACAACAGGTCCGCTCGCCCTTCGAGCTTTTGCCGGAAGGCATGCATCGGGTCGCGCAGGTTGCCGCTCGCGCCATGGATGAAGACGATGGGCGGCAGGTCGGCCGTCGCACCGGCAGGGACGAACACGCTGTTCATGCTGAGGCCGCCCACGTCGATGCGTTCGCCGATGTTCGGGAACTGCCGTTCGATGGCGCGCGTCTTCCACGCGGTGAAGACGAAACCGGCGAGCACAAGGGCAAAGGGCGCGGCGAGAAGGACTGTCAGCATGAGGCGGATAGGGGAGGGCAAGGAAGGGTCCGGGTTGGAGTATCGATACCGATATCGTCGCGATCGCCACAACGCCGGCGCTCCGGCATGGCAATCAGGTCCGCTGGCCCGTCAGTTTTTCCGCGAGCTCACCCATCTCCTTTTGTGCCTGCCGCTCGGTGGGGTAGACCTCCAGGAAGCGTTCCCAAGCCTTCAGCGCCATCTCGTCGCGGTCGGTCTGCTGCATGATGGCGGCCATGCCGGCGAGAGCGCCGAAGTGGCGTGGCTCGATGGTGAGCACCTGGTTTATGTCGGACATGGACTTGCGATAGTTGCCCATCTTGAAATGCAGCGTCGCGCGGCGGTTCCAGCCCTCGACATAGTCCGGCTTCAGGCGAATCGCCTCGTCGAGGAAATCGAGCGCCGCGGCGTTCTTTTCCTCGCTCACGGCCTTGTCGGCCCATTGGATGAGCAGGTTGATCGTGGCGCTGCCGGAGTCCTGCCATTCCCGGCGGATCTGGTTGGCGATGCCGGTGGCCGCGTCCGGGTTCGCCTCGCGTTTCAGCTCGCCGAACAGTTTGTCGAGGCGCTGGGCAGGCGTCGTGAAGGCACCGGAGGAGGCGTCAAGCGAGGCCTTGTCCGCCGACTGCGCAAGAGCAGCGGTCGGTGCTGCGCCGATGAGGAAAAGGGAAAGGCAGAATGTGGAAAGCATAAAAAAGCGCATGGCGGTCATGGTAGACCGCCAGCGCCCAACTTCAAATCAATATTTCTCGATCACCCACAGGTAACCGTGACGCTTGATCAGCCCTGACGAGCCTTGAAGCGCGGGTTCTGCTTGTTGATGATGTAGATGCGGCCCTTGCGGCGAACAAGGCGGTTTTCGCGGTGGCGAGCCTTGAGCGACTTGAGCGAATTCTTGATCTTCATTTTTCTGATCCGCGTATTGCAGGGCGATACGAGCTCGCCGGATTTCTTCAATCAAAAACGCGCCGTTTCGGGCGCGCTTTCGGGTTGGCAGGCATGTACCCTGTGGCCTGTGCCGTGTCAACCGTAAGCGGCGGGTTTTCCGCGCTTCCGGCCGGTTTTCCAGCCTGTCTCAGTCGAGAATATGGGTGATATGCCCCATTTTTCGACCGGGACGGGCTTCCGTCTTGCCATAGAGATGGACAAGCACGCCGGGCTTGGCGAGCCAGGCGGGAACGTCGTCGATGTCGTCGCCGATGAGATTCTGCATCACGCAGTCCGAGTGGCGGCGGGGATCGCCGAGCGTGTGACCGGCAACGGCGCGGATATGCTGCTCGAACTGCGAAACGATGCAGCCCGCCTCCGTCCAGTGGCCGGAATTGTGCACGCGCGGAGCGATCTCGTTGGCAACGAGCCCTCCGTCGGCAAGCACGAAGAATTCGACGCCGATGACGCCGACATAGTCGAGCTGGTCGAGAATCGCGCGCGCCGCCTGGCGTGCCTGATCCACCGTCGATTCGTTTACGAGGGCGGGCAGGGTGGAGGTGTGCAGGATGCCGTTCAGGTGAACGTTTTCCGCCGGGTCATAGCAGGCGATGGTGCCATCGTGGTCGCGCGCGGCGATAATGGAGATTTCCCGCTCGAAGGGCACGAAGCTTTCGAGAATCAGCGGTACGCCGCCAAGCGCCTCGAAGGCGCCGTCGCGGCTTTCGGCCGGCGAACGGAAGAGGCGCTGTCCCTTGCCATCATAGCCGAGCCGGCGCGTCTTCAAGACGCCAACGCCGCCGAAGCGGTCGAGGGCTGCCTCGAGGTCGGCCTGGCTGTCCACGGCGGCGAAATCGGCGGTGACGATGCCGCAATCGCGGATAAAGCTTTTTTCGACCAGCCGGTCCTGCGAGACTTCCAGAGCGCGTGGCGGCGGGTAGACGGGAACGGCGTTTGCCAGCGCCTCGGCGGCGGCGACGGGCACGTTCTCGAATTCGTAGGTGACGACGTCGCAGAGGCGGGCAAGCTCGGCAAGCGCATCCGGGTCGTCATAGGCGGCGACGATCTGGGCGTTGGCGACCTGGGCAGCCGGACAATCGGCCTGCGGTTCCAGAATGACGGTGCGCAGGTTGAGGCGTGCAGCCGCCATGGCCAGCATGCGGCCGAGCTGGCCGCCGCCGATGATGCCGATCGTGCGGACCGTCATAGCGGGCCGTCCACGGGATATTCGGCAACGGCGTTCGACTGGTTCTCGCGCCATTCGTCGAGGCGGTGGGCCAGTTCCGGATCGCTCAGCGCAAGCACGGCGGCGGACAGCAGCGCGGCGTTGACGGCGCCGGCCCGGCCGATGGCGAGCGTGCCGACCGGAATGCCCGCCGGCATCTGCACGATGGAGAGCAGGCTGTCCTGGCCGGACAGCGCCTTGGATTGCACCGGCACGCCGAAGACCGGCAGCGGCGTCATCGCAGCCGCCATGCCCGGCAGGTGGGCCGCACCGCCGGCGCCGGCGATGATGATCTTGAAGCCTTCCGCCTTGGCGCCGCGGGCGAAGCTGTAGAGCCGGTCGGGGGTACGGTGCGCCGAAATGATGCGGGCCTCGTAGTCGACGCCGAGCGCATCGAGCGTATCGGCAGCGTTCTTCATCGTCTCCCAGTCAGACTGGCTTCCCATGATGATGGCGACGGGGGGCGTTTCTGTTGTGTCCAAGGCTTCTCGTCCGGTTCAGGCGATGATGTCGGGGATGATCTGGTCTTCCAGCTTGGAAATCTTGTCCTTCAGGCCCAGTTTCTTCTTCTTCATGCGCTGGATTCTGAGGGCTTCGGCGCCAATCTGGATCATGGCGTTGATCGCAGCATCATAGTCTTCGTGTTCCTGGCGCAGCCGTGCAACGGCAAGCCGCATTTCAGCCTGGTCCTGGTCTGGCATGCTATTCGTTCCCCTCGGCGGAGAGGTGGTTCGCCCACCCGTCTCCATTCTCGATAAAGGGTGCTCCTACCACGAAACCCCTGGTAACGGGAAGTTATCCCTTGCCACGTTTTCGCCTTCGACAAATGAAAAATGACATGGCACACTAGTTCTGTTGCAACCTGGACCACCCGGCGTGTGAATGACCGGGCGTAAGCAAAAGGAAGGAACTGTCACATGACGATTGAGGCACACCTGGCTACGCTGGAAAAGAAGCATTTTGCTCTGGAGGAGGAACTGCATGCCGCAGTCACGCGTCCCTCCTCGAAGGATCAAACGATCGCGGATATCAAGCGTCGCAAGCTGCGCATCAAAGACGAGATCGAGCGCCTTCGCTCATCAACTCACTGAAAAGACAGGGATTTTTCCAAGAATTTAGAAGGAGGCATGTCGCGGATACACATGGTCTGTATGGGAGGACCAGGGTAGGAGCCCGTTTCGCGAAACCACTTCCGTAAACGAAATCATAGATGTCGAGACGCCCTGGCCCGCTTGAAACGCGCGCCGGGGCGTTCTGTTTTGAGACGGGGCTGCGGGCTTTTCAGGCCCAGAACTGGTCGAGCCAGAGATTGAGCCCGTCGAAACCCTTGGCATTGATCGCGTAGATGCGCCTCGTGCCTTCGGATTTCACGCTGACGAGATTGGAGTCGAGCAACGCTTTCAGGTGCTGGGAGACGGCCGGGCGGCTGATCGGCAGGCCTTCGGAGAGTTCATTGACGGTGCGCGGTGCACGTCGCAGTTCCTCCAGCAGGAACCTGCGGTTGGGATCGGCAATCGCAGCGAAGGGATCGGGGTGCGCCATGGCTGAACGCTATGGCAAAGCAGCATTTGCGGCAAGTATTTTGTGCGCTGCAAAGTAACGCTTTAGACGAAGACGACTACGCCGTCATAGACAAGCTTGAGGCCGGCGATGAAGGCCATCGCGTACATGAAGGGATAGAAGACTTCCGGCTTCATGCGCTTGACCATGAAGCCGCCGAGAGCCGTCGCCACGATGGCAAGCGGCACGAGCGTGGCGGAGATGGTGAGATTTGCCGTGTCGAGCTGGCCGAGCGCGAAATAGGGGCCGAGCTTGATGAAATTGAGGATGGCGAAGAAGCGTACGGCCGCGCCGGTATAATCACGCGGCGGCAGTTTCAGCGGCAGGCCATAGACCTGGAAAGGTGCGCCGCCGGCATGCGCGACGAAGCTGCCATAGCCGGAAAGCGTGCCGAAGAAGGCGGCGGGGATGAGGCGGTGTGGTTTCGGCTGCACGATATGGCCGTGGCGCGCGCGCCAGCTGTTGTAGAAATAGCGGGCGGCGAAGAGGACGGTGATGAGACCGATGATGAGGCGCAGCGCATCGCGCGGCACATAGGCCGAGGTCGCCCAGCCGATGGCGATGCCGAGCAGGGCGCCGGGCAGCAGCATTTTCAGGAGTGTGCGGTCGTTGTGCTCACGCCAGATCCAGAGCGACACGCAGTCCATCACGACGAGGATCGGCAGCAGTATTGCGGCGGCCTGCACCGGCGGCACGGCCATGGCGAGCAGCGGCACGCCCATCAGCGCCAGCGCCTCGCCCATGCCGCCCTTCGTCAAGCCGACCAGGAGAACCGCAGGGATGGCAGCGTAGTAAATAGAGGGGTCGATGGACATGGAGAGCGATTGATCCTGTTCGTTCTTCCGTCTAACCGCTTTGATCTGTTATGACGAGCCCCGACTATCTGAACCCAAGGGAAGTGCCCATTCATGTCCGACGTCCAAAACCGCTGCCGCCTGGTGCTGATCCTTCCCGAGGGCGACGACCTTTCCGTGCGCGCCGCAATGCTGGAAGGCGCGCTGAAGGGCGGTGACGTTGCTTCGGTGATCCTGCCGCAATACGGGCTTGACGACGGCCTGTTCCAGAAGCATGCCGAGGTGTTGGTGGGGATCGTGCAGAATGCCGGTGCTGCGGCCCTTGTCGCCGGCGATACACGCGTTGCCGGCCGGGTGAAGGCCGATGGCATTCACGTGACGGGCGCCGTCGGGGAACTGGCCGAGGCGGTGGAGAAGTTCACGCCGCAGCTCATTGTCGGTGGCGGCAATGCGACCGACCGGCACAAGGCGCTGGAGATCGGCGATGTGCAGCCGGATTATATCTTCTTCGGCAAGATCGGCGGCGACATCAAGCCGGAAGCGCATCCGAAGAACCTGGCGCTTGCCGAATGGTGGGCCTCGATGGTGGAAATTCCCTGCATCGTGCTGGGCGGCACGGACCCGCAGTCCGCACTCGCCGCTGCCGAAACCGGCGCGGAGTTCGTGGCGCTCGACAAGGCGGTCTTTGCCGATCCCGCGCAGGCGCCGCATGTGATTGCTGCCGTCAACGCCCTTCTTGACGAAAAAGCGCCACGGTTTGGGGACAAGTAGGCGCTCATGATCAGGGCCATGTTCTTTCAAGCTTGCCGTATGGTGCCGGTGGCGTTTCTCGCCACGGGCGTTCTCGTTGTTGCGCCCGCCTGGGCAGAGACAGTGAAGAAGGGGCCGTCGGTCACCGCCGGTGATGCCGGAGCGGAAGCGAAAGACCAGACGCCCGCGGTCGAGCCTGCATCCGTCGAAGACAAGCCCGCAGCGAAAACCGACAAGGACAAGCCTGTCGACGGTCCGTCGTCCGGGCTTTCGGTGCTGGACCGCATGGGTGCGGACCTGCCGGCGCTGCCGGAGGAAAAGCCGTTTGCCGGCAAGGTCGACGAGGCTTACGGCGCCTTCCAGCGCGGCCACTACCTGACGGCGATGGAACTTGCGCTGCCGCGCGCGCAACTGGGCGACCCGGCGGCGCAGACGCTGGTGGCGGAAATTCTCGATCGCGGCCTCGGCGTCAAGCGCAACCGTGACCAGGCCATGTTCTGGTACGAGCAGGCGGCAGGCGGCGGCGATCCGACCGGCATGTTCAAATATGCAGTCCTCCTGATGGAGCGCTCGGGCTCGAAAGAGGACCGCAAGAAGGCCGACGAACTGATGAAGAAGGCGGCCGACCTCGGCAACGCCTCGGCGCAGTTTAACTATGGCCAGGTTCTGGTTGCCGATAGCCCCGGTGAAAAGGGCCTGCGCGATGCGCTGCCCTATTACGAAAAATCCGCCGAGCAGGGCATTGCGGATGCGCAGTACGCCCTGTCGCAGATCTACATCAACCTGCCCGACCTGCCGGAAGAAAAGACCAAGCGGGCGCGTGAATGGCTGCTGCGTGCGGCGCGTGCCGGTTTCGACACCGCCCAGCTCGATCTCGGCATGTGGCTGGTGAACGGCACCGCCGGCGAACGCGACTACGACGCCGGCTTCAAATGGATGAAACGGGCGGCCGACGGCGGCAATCCCGTGGCTCAGAGCAAGCTTGCCCAGCTTTACATCCATGCGCTCGGGACGCGGCCGGATCCGGTCGAGGCGGCGAAATGGTTCGTGCTGGCGCGTCGGGCCGGCCTTAACGACCCGTCGCTGGAGGACTTCTATCTCGGCCTCAACGACGAGCAGCAGAAGGCGGCGGTCACCGCGGCGAACAAGTACCGCTCGGGTTCTTAACTGCGCCCATTTACCCTGTTGCACGATGCGATACCCTGCATTGCAGCGGATGCAGGGTCTCAAGACTTGAAACTTCGGGGAATTTGTGGTCTTGAAGCCTGAAATTCCGGTCCCGGTGCGTTTGCGCGCCGCGGTTCTTGCCGTCCCGAGCACCGGACATTCCCGAAGGACTTTAGTTTATGGCTCGTTCAGCTCTTCTCAACGTCATGGTTCAGGCCGCTTTCAAGGCCGGAAAATCGCTCTCCCGTGATTTCGGCGAAGTGCAGAACCTGCAGGTCTCGGTCAAGGGGCCGGGCGAATACGTCGCGCAGGCCGACCGCAAGGCGGAAAAGCTGATGCGTGACGAGCTGCTGAAGGCACGCCCGACCTATGGCTTTCTCGGCGCGGATGGCGAAGAGATCGACGGCACGGACGGCGCGCATCGCTGGATCGTCAACCCGCTCGACGGCACGACGAATTTCCTGCACGGCATTCCGCTTTTTGCCAGCACCATCGCGCTGGAGCGCAACGGCGAAATCGTCGCGGCCGTGGTGCTGAACGCGGCGACGGACGAGCTTTTCACCGCCGAGCGCGGCGGTGGCGCCTTTGTCAACGACCGTCGCCTGCGCGTCGCGGCCCGCAAGAGCCTCTCCGATGCCGTCATCGGTTGCAGCGTGCCGCATCTCGGCGATGGTAATCACGGCAAGTTCCTCATCGAGCTGCGCCATGTGATGGGCGAGGTCGCCGGCGTGCGTCGTCTCGGCTCCCCCGCACTGGACCTTGCCTATGTCGCGGCCGGCCGTTTCGACGGTTTCTGGGAACGGGACCTCGCGCCGTGGGACATCGCGGCCGGCATTCTCCTGATTCGCGAAGCTGGCGGTTATGCAAGCGATCTCGATGGCGGTAGCGCAATGTTCGACACCGGCACGATCGTCGCCGGCAACGAATATATCCACAAGGCACTGCGCGACGTCGTGCATCGTCCGGTCCCCACCCGCTAAAAGCCTGTATCAGGGCGGCGCATTCCGCGCCGCTGTTGCTGCTAAGCCCTTCAATTCGGCTTAATCTTCCTCTAGTCTCCGCCGCGACGAGGAAGTGGAGATGCGACGACATGGCGAAGCTTGGGCTGTCGGGCTGGGGAGGATCAGCCGGGACCGGGGACGATTACCCCAACAAACTTTCAAGCCCCATGGCCTTCTTCTGGACGATGGTGATCTTTCTCATCATCGTCGGTTTCGTGGCCGCCATCCTCTTCCGCCAGGCGCAATCGGCCTTCCTCAGCAATCCGGGCCTCAACGGTCTGATTATCGGCGTGCTGCTGATCGGCATCCTCCTGGTTTTCAATCATGTGCTGGCGTTGCGGCCGGAAGTCCGCTGGTTCAATTCCTTCCGCGCGGCCGGCAGCGCCGAGAAGGTCGGGCGCGATCCGGTGCTGCTTGCGCCGATGCGCGCGCTGATCGGCCGCCGGCATTCCGTCGCGCTCTCGGCCAATGCGCTGCGCTCGATCCTCGATTCCATCGCGACCCGCCTCGACGAATCCCGTGATACATCCCGCTACCTGATCGGCCTGCTCGTCTTCCTCGGCCTGCTCGGCACCTTCTGGGGCCTGCTCGGCACGATCGGCTCGATCAGCGCGGTCATCCAGTCGCTCGATGCCGGCGGCGGCTCGACGAACGACATCCTGACCGCCCTGAAGCAGGGCCTGTCCGCGCCGCTCGAGGGCATGGGAACCGCCTTCTCCACCTCGCTTTTCGGCCTCGCCAGCTCGTTGATCCTCGGTTTCCTCGATCTCCAGGCCGGGCGCGCGCAGAACCGGTTCTATACGGACCTGGAAAACTGGCTTTCCTCGGTCACCGACGTCGGCTCCGAACTCCAGCCGGTTGCCGATCTGGCCGCGGGCTCTTCCTCCGCCGACGTGCAGGCTTTGGCGGAGCAGATCCTGAAGCTTGCGCATGACAGCGGTGGCAGCCACCGTTCGACGGCGGCAATGGCAAGCCTTGCGGAAGGCATCCAGGGGCTCGTCAAGAACATGCGCAGTGAACAGCAGATGCTGCGTGACTGGATCGAGGCGCAGCAGGAAGAAGCCAAGGCGCTGCGCCGCACGCTCGACCGGCTTGCGGCGCGCAGCGGCGAGAAAAATGTCGAGCGGCTGCCCGAGCGGACGACGGAGAAAGCCCACAAGGCCGGGGGCGAGTAGAGATGGCGCTCGCCCGCAACCGGCGCAGCCAGCGCACGGTCGATTACTGGCCGGGCTTCGTCGATGCGCTGTCGACGCTGTTGCTCTCCATCATGTTCCTGCTGACGGTGTTCGTGCTCGCACAGTTCTTCCTGAGCCGGGAAATCTCCGGCAAGGACGACGTGCTGAACCGGCTGACCAGCCAGATCAACGAACTGACCCAGCTTCTGGCGCTCGAAAAGAGCGGCAAGCAGGATATCGAGGATGCGCTCGCCAACCTGCAGGCGTCGCTCGCCCAGTCGGAAAGCGACCGCAGCCGCTTGCAGCAGTTGCTCGATAGCGGCACTGGTGCTTCGGACCAGGCGAGTGCGCGCGCGACGACGCTTGAAGGCGAGCTTGATTCGGAAAAGCAGGTCAGCGCCCGCGCGATGAGCCAGATCGAACTGCTGAACCAGCAGATTGCTGCGCTGCGCAGCCAGATTGCGGCGGTGGAGGAGGCGCTTCAGGCCTCGGAGGCAAAGGATCAATCCTCTCAGACGAAGATTGCCGATCTCGGCCGCCGCCTCAACGTCGCTCTGGCGCAGCGTGTGCAGGAGCTCAACCGCTATCGCTCCGACTTCTTCGGACGCCTGCGGGAAATCCTCTCCGATCGCGAAAACATCCGCATCGTCGGCGACCGGTTCGTCTTCCAGTCGGAAGTGCTGTTCCCGTCAGGCGGCAACGAGTTGAACCCGGAAGGGCAGGTGGAGATGCGCAAGCTCGCCACCGCCCTGCTCGATCTCGCCAAGGAAATCCCCTCCGAGATCAACTGGGTGCTGCGCGTCGATGGCCATACCGACAACGTGCCGCTCTCCGGCACCGGCCGCTACCGCGACAACTGGGAGCTTTCCTCGGCGCGCGCGACCTCGGTGGTCAAATTCCTGATCGCCAATGGCGTACCAGCCAATCGGCTGGTTGCGGCCGGTTTCGGCGAATTCCAGCCGATCGCCGAAGGCAGCGACGATGCCGCCCGCGCCACCAATCGCCGTATCGAACTGAAGCTCACCGAACGATAGTCGCCTCGTGCCGCCCGGCGCGACCATTCTCATCGGCATGTTGATCTTACGCGTACGTACGCGTAAGTTTTTTCCACATAGCGACGGGAGGCGGTTTATGGATTGCGACCTGCTGGTGATCGGGGCGGGGCTGGCTGGCCTCGTGGCGGCGACGGAAGCGGCGGCGCGGGGCCTCAAGGTGATCATCCTCGACCAGGAAGGCGAGCAAAGCCTTGGCGGGCAGGCCTTCTGGTCGCTCGGTGGCCTTTTCTTCGTCGACAGTCCGGAACAGCGGCGTCTGCGCATCCGTGACAGCATGGCGCTCGCCCGGCAGGACTGGTTCGGCTCCGCGGGTTTCGACCGGCCGGAGGATCATTGGCCGCGTCGCTGGGCGGAGGCCTATCTCGATTTTGCGAGCGGTGAGAAACGCGCCTGGCTGCACGCCATGGGCATGCGCTGGTTCCCGGTCGTCGGTTGGGCCGAGCGCGGCGGCGGGCTTGCGACCGGCCACGGCAATTCCGTGCCGCGCTTCCACGTGACCTGGGGTACTGGCCCCGGCGTGCTTGCGCCGTTCATCCGACGGGCGCAGGAGCTTCGGGCTTCCAATGCGCTGGCCTTCCGTTTCCGCCATCGGGTCGATGGCCTGATCGTCGAAAACGGTGCCGTCGTCGGTGCGCATGGCGCCGTTCTGGCGGCGGACGTTGCAGAGCGCGGCCGGTCAACGTCTCGCGACGTGACTGGCGATTTCAGTTTTCGGGCGGGGGCCGTGCTTGTGTCCTCCGGCGGCATCGGTGGCAATCACGAAATGGTGCGGCAGAACTGGCCGCGTGATCGTCTGGGTGAGCCGCCTGCCTTCATGGTGAGCGGCGTGCCGGCCCATGTCGATGGGCGCATGCTGGCGATCTCGCAAGCTGCCGGTGGTTCGGTCATCAATGGCGACCGCATGTGGCATTATACGGAAGGTCTGAGGAACTGGGATCCGATCTGGCCCGGCCACGGTATCCGCATCCTGCCGGGTCCGTCCTCACTCTGGCTGGACGCACGCGGGCGGCGCTTTCCAGCGCCGGCCATGCCGGGCTTCGACACGCTGGCGACCCTGAAGGCCATCCGCGCAACGGGGTATGACCACAGCTGGTTCATCCTGACGAAGGCGATCATCAAGAAGGAATTTGCCCTGTCGGGCTCCGAGCAGAACCCGGATCTGACCGGCAAGGATATTCCGCTGCTCCTGAAGCGGCTCGGCAAGAACCCGCCCGGTCCCGTGCAGGCCTTCGTGGACAAGGGGGCGGATTTCGTCGTGCGCAACGATCTCGGCGACCTCGTCTCCGCGATGAACACGCTGACGGGGGAGGTCTTGCTGGACATCGAGCAGGTGCGGGCCGAGGTGGAAGCACGCGACCGCGAGATCGACAATCCCTTCTCGAAGGATGCGCAGGTGACTGCCATCCGCGGCGCACGCGCCTATCTCGGCGACAAGCTGATGCGCACGGCGCGGCCGCATCGTCTGCTTGATCCGAAGGCGGGGCCTTTGATTGCCGTGCGTCTCAACATCCTGACGCGCAAGAGCCTGGGTGGCCTCCAGACGGACCTTTCCGGGCGCGTGCTGGAACTGTCCGGCAAGCCGGTGCCGGGCCTTTATGCGGCCGGTGAGGTCGCCGGTTTCGGCGGCGGCGGTGTGCATGGCTATAATGCGCTGGAAGGCACTTTCCTTGGCGGGTGCCTGTTTTCGGGGCGCGTAGCGGGCAGGGCCGTCGGCGCCTGAGAGCGCCGACGGCCTGGATGTCGATCAATCCATCTGGATCTTGGCGCCTTCGACGACCGGTTTCCACTTGGCGAGTTCGGCGGTCACGTGCTTGCCGAGTTCTTCGGGCGTCGAGCCGACGATGGTGGCGCTGAACTCCTTCATGCGCTCCACGACGGCCGGATCCTTCATGGCGTTGTTGGCCGCTTCGTTGAGCTTTGCCACGACCTCCGTCGGCGTGCCGGCCGGGGCGAAGAGGGCGTTCCACGTATAGGTCTCGTAGCCGGGAATGCCGGATTCGGCGATCGTCGGCACATCCGGGAAGGAGGCTGCACGTTCCTTCGTCGTGACAGCGAGCGCACGTAGCGTGCCGGCCTTGATGTGGCTGGACGAGGAGGGCAGGTTGTCGAACATGATCGGGATCTGGTTGCCGATCACGTCGTTCAGGGCCGGACCAGAGCCCTTGTAGGGCACATGCTGCATGCTGACGCCGGCCATGCTCTTGAAGAGTTCGCCGGAAAGATGCAGCGGCGTGCCGTTGCCGGAGGAGGCATAGCTGTAGGCTTCCGGATCGGCCTTCAGCAGTGCCAGAAGCTCTTCCACGTTTTTCGCCGGCAGCTCCGGGTTCACCACCAGCACGTTGGGCACGATGACCAGCAGCGAGACCGGCGCAAAATCCTTTTCCGCATCATAGGGGTTGGTTTTCAGGATCAGCGGGTTCAGCGCGTGGGTGGCAACCGTGCCCATCAGGATCGTGTAGCCGTCCGGCTCGGCACGTGCCACCCGGTCGGCGCCAAGGCTGCCACCGGCGCCGCCGACATTTTCGACGATGATCTGCTGGCCGAGGTTGTCGCCCATCTTCTGCGCGATGATGCGCGCCACCACGTCGGTCGATCCGCCGGCGGCGAAGGGCACGACGAGCGTGATGGTCCGGTCGGGGAATTGCTGGGCGCTGGCGGGCATGCCAAGCGCCAGCGATGCGAGCACGGTGGTGCCAAGCGTCATGAGGGTACGGCGGGTGAGCGTCGAAAATGCCACGTGGATTTCCTCCCAAGGTGACGTGAAGTCCGCCTCCTCAGGATAGGGCACTTGCCCCGTGAAACAAGGGCAGGCGACGATCAGCCGGCCGCGCGGGCCTCTCCGAGGAAGGCCTGGCCGCCGTGATCGAATTGCAGCCGCGCAAGACGGGCGTACAGGCCATTCTGCTGGACGAGCGACTGGTGCGTGCCCTCTTCGACGACTTGGCCTGCATCCATGACAAGGATGCGATCGGCCTTGAGCACGGTGGCAAGGCGGTGCGCGATGACGATCGTCGTACGCTTGCCCATCTGCCCGTCGAGCGCCTTTTGCACCAGCGTCTCGCTTTCGGCATCGAGCGCCGAGGTCGCCTCGTCGAGCAACAGCAATGGCGCATCTTTCAGGATGGCGCGGGCAATGGCAATGCGCTGGCGCTGGCCGCCGGAGAGCGTGACACCACGCTCGCCGACCATCGTGTCATAGCCCCTGTCGAGCCGATCGATGAATTCTTCCGCCTGGGCGGCGCGAGCGGCGGTGCGGATCGCATCGTCGCTGACATCGGTCATGCCGAAGGCGATGTTGTCGCGGATCGTCGCGGCAAAGATGGTGACGTCCTGCGGCACCAGCGCGATGCGGCGGCGCAGTTCTTCCGGATCCGCCGTGCGCAGATCGATACCGTCGAGGGTGATCGTGCCCGAATCGGGATCGTAGAAGCGCAGAACGAGCGAGAGGATCGTGCTCTTGCCGGCGCCGGAGGGGCCGACGATCGCGACCGTCTCGCCCTGTTTCACCGCAAAGCTCAGGCCGTTGACGCTGCGATAGCCGGGGCGGGCGGGATAGGAGAAGTGCACATCCTGGAAGGCGATTTCGCCACGTGCGGGCAACGGAAGCGTCACCGGATTGGCGGGCGCGGCGATCGCCGGCACCTCGGCAAGCAGTTCCGTCAGGCGCTCGGCTGCACCGGCGGCCTGCGAAAGCTCGCCCCAGACTTCGGACAGCGCGCCGAGGCTACCGGCAGCGAAGACGGCGTAGAGCAGGAACTGGCCGAGCGTGCCGGCCGAAATGCCTCCGGAGAGCACGTCACGCGCACCGAACCAAAGCACCGCGACGACCGAACCGAAGATCATGGCGATAGCAAAACCAGTGAGCAAGGAACGGGCGCGGATGGCGGAGCGGGCCGCGCCATAGGCGCTCTCGACCTCGCCGAAGAAACGCGCGCGGGCGGCGTCTTCCGCATTGAACGCCTGGAGCGTGCGGGTCGCGCCAATCGCCTCGCCGGCATAGGCGGAGGCGGCAGCGAGCGTATCCTGCGCCTCGCGCGAGCGGCGGCGCACCGAGCGGCCGAAGGCGACGAGAGGGAAGACGATGACGGGAATGGCGGCGATAACGAGGCTCGAGAGTTTCGGGCTGGTATAGACCATCATGGCGATGGCGCCGAAACAGAGGATCAGGTTGCGCAGCGCAACCGAGGCGGTAGCGCCGACGGCGGATTTTATCTGCGTCGTATCTGCGGTCAGCCGCGAGACGATCTCGCCGGACTGGTTAATATCGAAGAAAGACGGCGAGAGTTTTGTCACATGGGCGAAGACGTCGCGGCGAAGATCGGCGACGATGCGCTCGCCGAGCGTGATGACGAAGTAGTAGCGCATGCCGCTCGCCAGCGCGAGAAGGCCGGCCAGCACGAAGAGCATCGTGAAATAGGTATTGATGAAGCTCGCGCCGGCATCGGAAAAGCCGTGGTCGATCATGCGGCGCACGGCGAGGGGCAGAACGAGCGTCGTGACGGCCGCCATGACGAGGGCGACCAGCGCTCCGGCGACGAGGCCACGGTAGCGGCCGATATAAGGAATAAGCCTGCCCAGCGGACGGACGGTCCGGCGCTCGGATTTCGCCAGCGCGACTGCTTCTCTGTCTGTGGACACCATACCCCCATTTCCAGTGCCTGGCGGCACGAATTGTCTTTCGGCTCTTGTTATCCAGACGGCCTTCATGTATAGGCTCGCCATCGAATTGGGAAGCCGTAGGTCCGACCGACCGCGGCTTCATTTACGTCTTTGGCCTCGCTGCCGCAATGCGTTGCGACAAATGGCCCCCGGAACAAGCAGGAAGAGTGTCATGAAGGCTGATATCCATCCCGACTACCACGTCATCAAGGTCGTCATGACCGACGGCACCGAATACGAAACCCGTTCGACTTGGGGTTCGGCCGGCGCCACGATGAACCTCGAAATCGACCCGAAGTCCCACCCGGCCTGGACCGGCGGCAACCAGCACATGCTGGACCGCGGTGGCCGCGTTTCCAAGTTCAAGAAGCGCTTCGAAGGCCTCGGCCTCTAATCCGCTTCCACTGGATGATTTCAAGAACCCGGCTTCGGCCGGGTTTTTTGTTGTCCGCGGTTTGTCGACTTACGCTGCGCGCCTTGCCCCCGGGCAGCCGGATGAGGGGCCGTCCAGAGACAGCAAAACGCAGGCAACAAAAAACCCGGCCGAAGCCGGGTCATCGTTTCACCGTGTCTGTGGACTGCTCAGTTGTTGCCGAAGGCGGTTTGCAGCAGGTTGAGCTGGGCCTGGACGCTGTTCTGGTTGCCGGGCTCGAAGGCCTGGACTTCCTGCGGGCGGTAGATTTCGCGGTCGAGCAGAGCGACGCGGTTCTGCAGGCGCAGCGACCGTTCGATGAGATCGCGGAAAGCTTCCGGCAGGTCGTTCCAACCGGGGGCGGTCTTGTCGACGTTGAAGCTGTCGAGGCGCACCTTGTTCTTTTCCGACAGCACCTGGTCGCGGCTCATCTCGCCATTGTTGACGGCGCGCTGGAGCAGCAGCCAGGAGGCCATCTGCATCAGGCGGGTGGTAAGACGCATCGATTCGGCTGCATACAGCACCGAGGCCATGCGGGGCAGCACCTTGGAAGCCTGGCGCCCGACGCCGTCGAGATAGCTTGCGGTCTCTTCGACCAGACCCATGCCCTCGGCGTACAGGGATTTGAATTGCGCGGACGACGCAACGTGGCCAGCGAAGCTGACGGTATTCAATCCTCTTTCGGACATGGTGTCATCCCTGTTGAACGCATCACACTGCAGGTAACGGAAGGTTGGCGCTCTGTGTTCCAAGCGGCCTTTTAATGTCTCAAGGATGATCCCATAACCTAATTCGCGCAAGGGCATTCTTAATAAAGGGTTAATCTCCACAATTCTTTCGGCACAGGTGCCGTGCACACGCTCTGGCAAACAAAAAAAGAGCCGCGAAAAGCGGCTCTCAAGGTAAAACAGGGAGAAAATCAGACCGATTCCCCAAAGGGGCGAAAATGTCTGAATCCGGAAGAACCGGATGGGCAAGTAATAACGTGTAAGGCTTAATGGCCGGTTAACTCTATTGTCGGTTTGCCGGTTGCTGTGCCTTTTTGGCAAGGCTACGGCGATCTGGCACGGCTCTAGCGGAAGAGACTTTCGGCCGCCGACCGGCTTGCGCCCTTCCTTGCCTTCTCCGCTTCCAGACGGTCGATCTCCGTTCGAAGCAGGTCGATTCGCGCTGCCAGTTCATCGGCCGAGAGCAGCGACAGGTCGCTGCCGATCTCGTGCGCAGTCTTTTTCAACGGGCGACCGTCTTCATCGAAGAGGCTCATGCGGTTTTCTCCTCCGATTGTTCGTCGACGGCTTGCGGCTGGGCGAGCGCGCGCGGCGAGAGCTGAAGGCTTTCCGGCGTCATCATGGTGCCGGGGTTGATGGTCGTGTAGGCGTCGCGCATCTCGGCCGGCAGCGCGGCGCGGCGGCGGCTGCGGAAGATGGCATAAGCCGTGATCAGGATATGCGCCAAGCAGGTCACCATGAAGAGCGCATAGGGGCCGACCGCCGACATGATCGGACCGCCGAGCGTCGGGCCGATGATCGTACCGACGCCATAGAGCAGCAGCAGGCCGCCGGAGACCTTTACGAAGTCCTCGGGGCTGGCAAAGTCGTTGGCGTGCGAGACGGCGATGGGATAGAGCGCATTCGCCGTCGCGCCATAGACCGCCGTCAGGATCAACAGCACGGTGACGGAGGCCGGCTGGAAGACGAAGAGCGCGAGGCCGGCACCGGCGGCGATAGCAGCGAGAATCGCGAGAACGATGCGCCGGTCGATCCGGTCGGACATGCGGCCGGCCGGCAGCTGCATGACGGCGCCGGCGAAGATCGCCACGCTCATCATGATGGCGATCGAGCTGGAGGACAGGCCGGCATTGGCACCGAAGACGGCACCCAGCGTGCCGAAGGCGCCGTTGGCAATGCCGATCAGCACGATGCCGACGCAGGCGACGGGGGAGGTGCGGAAAAGGGTTGGAATATCGAGCCGCACCTGCTTCAGCGGCTGCGGCGAGGCGGCGGTCGAGAGCGTCGTCGGCAGCATGGCGAAGCAGTAGAGAATGCCGGCGAACATGAAGAGCATCGGCGTCGTCACGTCGCCGAGCGCCACCGTCATCTGACCGCCGACGGTGCCGATCAGCGTGATGGCGATGTAGAGCGAGAAGATCAGGCCGCGGCTCTCGTTGGTGGCGCGCTCGTTCAGCCAGCTTTCGATGATCATCGAGGTGCCGGCGATCGAGAAGCCGGTGACGGCGCGCAGCACGATCCACCAGAACGGGTCGACCAGCATGCCGGTCAAAAGCGCGATGATGGCGATCAGCGAGGCGAAGCCGGAAAAGGCGCGCACATGACCGATGCGTTTGACGATGGTCGGCGCCATCAGGCAGCCGAGCACGAAGCCGGAGGCCCAGGACGTGCCGAGCAGGCCGAGCATCGTCGTCTCATAGCCTTCGAAGGCGCCGCGCATGGGCAGCAGCAGGCCGTGCAGGCCGTTCCCCAGGAAGAGGAACAGGGTGCCCATGAGAAGCGCGAAGACGGAAATGAGATTGTTGCGCATAGGATTTCCGTGAGTTTCGCCAATGGGAAAGGAATAGCGCACCTGTTGCCGATTGCCAGATGCAAAGGCGACGCGCACACGATTTTCAGACGACGTGTTGGTCGCTTGGAAAAATGTCTCGGGTATGACAGGAAGGGCGGAGAAAGGCCGCCATGTCGAAAATTCTTCCAGCACTTCTTCTTGCCGTCATGCTGCTGCATCTCATCCGGCCCGTCGGCCTGCCGGGGCTGAAGCGGCGTGCGGATTTCTGGAAGATCGCCGTGGTCGCCATCGTATTGATGATGCTGACGGTGCTTATCAGGCCCTGAAACGCAGAAGGCCACCCGAAGGTGGCCTAGGCTGCTGGCAAGTGCCGCAAACTCCAAAACGCAAAAGGGCCACCCGAAGGTGACCCCCATGAGGTTTGGTCCGGCGTGGACCCGGGCCTTTGGGCCCGCAGGAAGGTGGGGTCAGAACGAGGGCTGCCTCGTTTCATTCACCACAATTCCCATGCCCGAAGCCAAGACCGAAATCTCATTAGACATTGGATCACCTTCCTTTCTGTTCGTTGATACTGACCAGAAATGTAGGCGATCCGTGGCCGGACGCAAGTCCTTTTGTATTATTTCTGCTGGTGCAGGATTTCGACGCCCGGCAGGGGCTTGCCTTCCATCCATTCCAGGAACGCGCCGCCGGCGGTCGAGACATAGGAGAAATCGTCCGCAACGCCGGCATGGTTGAGGGCCGCAACCGTGTCGCCGCCACCGGCGACGGAGACCAGTTTGCCTTCCTTGGTACGGGCGGCGGCGTGCTTGGCAGCCGACACCGTCGCAGTGTCGAAGGGGGCAATTTCAAAGGCGCCGAGCGGGCCGTTCCAGACGAGGGTCGTGGCGCGAGAGATCCAGGCATTGACCGCTTCGATCGTCTTCGGGCCGACGTCGAGCATCATGGCGTCTGCGGGAATGGCATTGACATCGACCACTTCGTTTTCGGCATTGGCCTTGAATTCGCGGGCAACGACGCCGTCTTCCGGCAGCACGATGGCGCAGGCGGCGGTTGCCGCCTCGATCATGATCTGCTTGGCGGTTTCTGCGAGGTCATGCTCGCAGAGTGACTTGCCGACGTTCGTGCCACGGGCGGCGAGGAAGGTGTTCGCCATGCCGCCGCCGATGACCAGCGCGTCAACGCGCTTCACGAGGTTCATCAAGAGGTCGATCTTGGTGGAGACCTTGGCGCCACCGACAATCGCGACGACGGGGCGAACCGGGTTGCCGAGACCTTTTTCCAGCGCTTCAAGCTCGGCCTGCATGGTGCGGCCGGCATAGGCAGGCAGCAGGTGGGCAAGGCCTTCGGTCGAAGCATGGGCGCGGTGCGCGGCGGAAAAGGCGTCGTTGACGTAGAGGTCGCCGTTGGCGGCAAGGGCTGCGGTGAAGTCCGGATTGTTCTTCTCTTCGCCCTTGTGGAAGCGGGTGTTTTCGAGAAGCAGGATATCGCCATCCTGCAGCGAGGCGATGGCGGCCGCAGCCGGCTCGCCGATGCAGTCGGTGGCGAAGTGCACTTTCTTGCCCAGGACCTCGTTCACGGCGGGAAGAATCTGTTCCAGCGACATGTCGGCGACGACGGCGCCCTGCGGCCGGCCGAAATGGGCAAGCAGGATGACCTTGGCGCCCTTCTTCGACAGTTCGAGAATGGTCGGGGCGACGCGCTCGATGCGGGTTGCATCCGTTACCTTGCCGTCCTTGACCGGCACGTTGAGATCGACGCGGACGAGCACGCGCTTGCCGGTGATGTCGGTGAGGTTGTCGAGGGTCTTGAAGGTCATGGCGCGGCTCCGAAAGTCTGGTGTCTGGTCAAGAAAAAACACCCGGACATCGCTGTCCGGGTGTTTCGCGTTTTTGCTTAGATCAGCTTGCCGAGGGCAACGGCCGTGTCGGACATGCGGTTCGAGAAGCCCCATTCGTTGTCGTACCAGGACAGGATGCGAACGAGGTTGCCGTCGAGAACCTTGGTCTGGTCGGCAGCGAAGTTCGAGGAGTGGCTGTCGTGGTTGAAGTCGATCGAGACGAGCGGGTCGGTGACGTAGTCGAGGATGCCCTTGAGTTCGCCTTCGGCTGCAGCCTTGATAGCCGCGTTGACTTCTTCAACCGTGACGTTGCGCTTCGGCACGAACTTCAGGTCGACGACCGAGACGTTCGGGGTCGGAACGCGGATAGCCGAACCGTCGAGCTTGCCGGCGAGCTGCGGCAGCACGAGGCCGACGGCCTTGGCGGCGCCCGTCGAGGTCGGGATCATGGACAGGGCTGCGGCGCGGGCGCGATACAGGTCCTTGTGCATGGTGTCGAGCGTCGGCTGGTCACCCGTGTAGGAGTGGATCGTCGTCATGTAGCCCTTCTCGATGCCGAAGGCCTTGTCGAGAATGTAGGCGACCGGCGCCAGGCAGTTCGTCGTGCACGACGCGTTCGAGATGACGAGATCGTCCTTGGTCAGCGTGTTGTGGTTGACGCCGTAGACGATCGTCTTGTCGGCATTGTCGCACGGTGCGGAGACGATGACGCGCTTGGAGCCGTTGGCAAGATGCGCGCCGGCCTTTTCCTTGGTCGTGAACAGGCCGGTGCATTCCAGCGCGATGTCGACGTCACTCCAGGGCAGTTCCTTGGGGTCGCGGATGGCGGTGACGCGGATCGGGCCGCGGCCGACGTCGATCGTATCGCCGGAAACGGTGACGGTGCCGGGGAACTTGCCGTGGACGGAATCGTAGCGAACGAGGTGCGCGTTGGTCTCGACCGGGCCGAGGTCGTTGACGGCGACGACTTCGATGTCGGTGCGGCCGGACTCGACGATGGCGCGGAGCACGTTACGGCCGATGCGGCCAAAACCGTTGATGGCAACTTTCACAGTCATGTGGGGTCTCTCCCTATGGATAATCTCTAGGCGACGTCAGGGCGCGACGGGAGGCCGCGCCCGACAGACAATCAGGCGAGCTTGGCTTCCGCCGCGGCGACGACAGCTTCCGGCGTGATGCCGAAGTGCTTGTAGAGTTCCTTGTAGGGACCCGAGGCGCCGAAGGAGGACATGCCGACGAAGATGCCGTCCGAACCGATGAAGTGATCCCAGCCCTGGCGGATGCCGGCTTCGACGGCGATCTTGACCGGCGAGTTGCCGATGACGGCCTTCTGGTAGGCTTCCGGCTGCTCGGCGAAGAGCTCGACGCAGGGCACGGAGACCACGCGGGTCGAGATGCCCTTGGCGGACAGCGCCTGCTGGGCCTTCACCGCGATCTCGATTTCCGAGCCGGAGGCGAAGATCGTCACCTTGGCGTCGCTTGCCGAGACGAGGTCGTAGGCGCCGCGAGCCGAGAGGTTTTCTTCCTCGTATTCCAGGCGCACCGGCATCAGGTTCTGGCGGGTGAGCGCGATGGCCGACGGGCGGTTATGGCTTTCGAGCGCCAGCTGCCAGACCTCTGCCGTTTCCGTGGCATCGGCCGGGCGGAAGACGAGCAGGTTCGGGATGGCGCGCAGTGCCGCCATGTGCTCGACCGGCTGGTGTGTCGGGCCGTCTTCGCCGAGACCGATGGAGTCATGCGTCAGGACGTGGATGACGCGGATGCCCATCAGTGCGGCGAGGCGGATCGACGGACGGCAGTAGTCCGAGAAGATCAGGAAGCCGCCGGAATAGGGGATGAGGCCGCCATGCAGCGCCATGCCGTTCATGGCAGCAGCCATGCCGTGCTCGCGAACACCGTAGTGGATGTAGCGGCCGGAGAAGTCGGTCGGCGTGATCGACTTGGTCTGGCTCGTCTTGGTGTTGTTCGAGCCGGTCAGGTCGGCCGAGCCGCCGATCGTTTCGAGCAGCACGCCGTTGATGACTTCCAGCGCGTCTTCGGAGGCCTTGCGGGTCGCCGGGTTCGGCTTGGTTTCGGCAAGCTTCTTCTTGTAGGCGGAGATGGCCGAATCCAGGCCGCTTTCGAGGTCGCCGGCGAAGCGGCGGACGAACTGGGCCTTCTTCTCGGCTTCCGTCTTCTCGAGGCGGGCGTCCCATTCCTTGTGGGCCTTGGTGGAGCGAAGACCGGCGAGGCGCCAGGCGTCGAGCACGTCGGACGGAACCACGAAGGCTTCCGATTCCCAGTTCAGCGCCTTGCGGGTGGCGGCGATTTCCTCGGCACCGAGCGGCGAACCGTGCACCTTGTGCGTGCCGGCCTTGTTCGGTGCGCCAAAACCGATCGTCGTCTTGCAGGCGATCAGGGTCGGTTTGTCGGACTTCTGGGCTTCCTCGATGGCGGCAGCGATTGCCTCAGGATCATGGCCGTCGACGGCGATGGTGTGCCAGTGCGAGGCCCGGAAGCGGGCGTGCTGGTCGGTCGAGTCGGCAATCGAGATCGGGCCGTCGATCGAGATGTTGTTGTCGTCCCAGAACACGATCAGCTTGTTGAGCTTCAGGTGGCCGGCGAGCGAGAGTGCTTCCTGGCTGATACCTTCCATGAGGCAGCCGTCACCCACGATGGCGTAGGTGTAGTGCTCCATCAGGTCGGCGCCGAACTCGTCGCGCAGCTTGCGCTCGGCAATCGCCATACCGACGGCATTGGCAATGCCCTGGCCGAGCGGACCGGTGGTCGTCTCGATGCCGGCGGCGTGGCCGTATTCCGGGTGACCTGCGGTGCGCGCGCCAAGCTGGCGGAAATTCTTGATCTCGTCGATCGTGATGTCCTCGTAGCCCGTCAGATAGAGCAGCGAGTAGAGCAGCATCGAGCCGTGGCCGGCCGACAGCACGAAGCGGTCGCGGTTCGGCCAGGACGGAGTCTTCGGATCGAAAGAGAGAAAGCGGGTGAAAAGAACCGTTGCGATGTCTGCTGCGCCCATGGGCAGGCCGGGGTGACCGGAGTTCGCCTTTTCCACGGCATCCATGGAAAGGAAGCGAATTGCGTTCGCCATCCGGTCGTGTTTTTCGCGAGAGATCATGACTGTTCCGTATTCTTCGGAGTGTTGGGCCCGATGCCTTTTGGAGCATCGGTTAGGAAGCGGGAGACACATAGCAGGTGCGCCGTCGGAGTCAACGAATTCGGCCGTTTTTCCGGCCTTTGCGGGCCAATTCCGGCCGCTTTTTTAGTGTTTTCTACCCCGTGCGGCCGGTCGATTTCACAACCGATTTAAGCGCTGATCCACAGCGGCTTTCCGGCGCCTGGCGGCCTGCTGTTGACGCTGCCGCCCGCAGTTGAATACTGTCAAGGTGAGAGAACCGGCGTTGGCGGCGGCGATTCGCGTATTTTGAGAGTGCCGGTGAAGGCTTTATGACGAACGGGGAAACAGTCAGGGTGGCGATCGAGGAGCTGCGCAGAGCGATCAGCACCCTCGACAATGCGCTCGACATGCGCTTTGACCGCGAGCGTGACCATGGCGAGGTTGAGGGCGAGGTTCGTCGCGTCAACACCGACCGGTCGCGGCTTGCCCAGGAACTGGATCAATCCGAATTCCGCGCCAATCGTCTGGAGGAGGTCAACCGCGAGGTCTCTCGCCGGCTCGTCACGGCCATGGAAACGATCCGGGCCGTGCTCGACCGCTAGCCGTCCGCCTCCCAAAAATCAGGATATTTCGCATGGCACAGGTAACCGTACAGATCGATGGCAAGGCCTATCGCATGGCCTGCGAAGAGGGGCAGGAGGCGCATCTCGAAGAGCTTGCCGCCGGCTTCGATCGGTATGTCGGGCACCTGAAGGAGCAGTTCGGCGAGATCGGCGATCTGCGGCTGACCGTCATGGCCGGCATCATGGTGATGGACGAGCTGAACGAAGCCACCCGTCGCCTGACCAAGCTGGAAAAGGAAGCCGAGGAGCTGCGCAAGGGCCGGGAAGGCGTGATCGACGAAGTTGCCAAGAGCGAGGATGTGATCGCCCAGGCGCTTGGCGAGCTGACCAGCCAGATCCAGGGCATGGCGGCAAAACTTTCCGGCAAGCCGCCAGCCAACTGAGCGGCACAATTGCCACTGGCGAAGAGGCCGCTTTCATCCTATATATCTGATACGGTCTGCGCTTCTCGACAGGAACCACAATCCCTGGGGCCATACTCGATCCAAAGGGAGCTGTCCCTGACCTGGCCCGTGGGCTGGGTCACACGGTGCCCACCTACGTTTGTAGGCACCCAGGATCGTAAATCTCCATCGGTTGCGCGGATCGTACTCTTTCCCCTTGGATTTCAATGATTTCGACTGACCGATCGAAACATGGCAAATCAGTGCCGTCTTTATCGGCACCCGAACGGCTACTTTTATCATCGGGTCAAAGTCCCCTCCGACATTCATTTGATTTACGGCAAACGAATTGAGCAACGGTCTCTCGGTACGCGTGATTTTCGGGAAGCACTTCGCCACCTGCCCGCCATCGTTGTTGAGGTTGACCGCCTTTTCTCCGCTCTTCGGCTAGAGCATGCGGAGCGGCTAACCCCTGACGCAGGGGATGCGGGCGAAACGAAGCCGGTCGCGATCAATTTAAAGAGAGTCGCGGCGGCATTTGCCCGGGCGATTGAATTAGAAAGGCGAGTGCTTCCGGTCGCGAACGGAGTCAACCGACCGTTCGACATGTCAAAGTTAATAGTGGCAATGGGACAACGAGCGTATCTTTCGCGGATAGGCAGCATTTGAGCGCACCATAGCATTCATAAAAGCGCTCATGTTTTCGCCGTGAAGGAGACTTCTATGCACTCCACTCAATTTGAGCCTGAAGAGTTGAATTCTGTGAAGCTAATATACGATGATATCGTGGCGCAGGGCTGGTTTGACACAAGCGAGGACGCGCGCTCGTCGTTTGCTCGGTATCTAATCGACACCTATTCCATGGGTCATGTTGAGCCGACACGGTTCCGTAAAATCGTGGAATTCTCAGCACGGGCCTATTACAGCCGTTCGAGATAAATCCACATCCGGGGGTGGATGCAGGGACTCGGTGTCGTGATGATGCCGGGTCCCTTTTCGTACCATTGTCGGGACGCACCAAGCGCTACGCGGATGGCGAGATACGCAAAGTTGCTCATACATCACCCCATCGGACAGCGGTTGCAAAACACCCTACGAAATACATTGAATTGCAATCGGTATAGCTGATTAGACGTACGGCGCTGTACTCCCTCCAAATGGGGTAAAACGGTGCAAAAGTTCGTGAATTGGACTGTAAACGTTCCGTTTTTCACGTTGAAGTTTAGTGAAATCGAATGTATTCGCTCAGCTTTGTTCTTCCATGAACGACAAATACTAGTCGCGATGCGTCAAGGGCGTAGGTTCGATCATAGTCGGTGCTATCTAATGCTTGTCGCCGACAATCTCGATTTTAACTCACTCGATATGACTATGCCGTCATCCTTGTCCATTGAGTAGTAAATGCTAATGTTCTGTCGCAGTCGGCATGCCCCTGATTACCCCTGTAGCTCGACTGTGAGAAGGACCCGGCTCCGCTAAGCCGGGTCCTTTTCGTTCGACACACGCTAATATAAGCGTATGGTTGCGCCACCGGTCGCCGATCCAACGGGCGCGACCATGAGAGCTTGACATCTTTCGCCCCAATTTTACGAGGCGAAGCTATGTCGCGTAGGTCTGTTGTCCTTTTCGCAGAAAACAAAGAGTGGTCGGTCATCGTCATTGAAGACGGTGGCGAGTCCCGTCATCCCTTCCGATTTCACAAGCATGCAGCCAGTTTTGCTGATGGGCAGCGCATGCGGCTCGGTTTCTCGCATATCGATTTCGCGGCGTGCGGTAACGCAAATGTGCCGGTCGCAGCAAGATAGTTTAACAGGTCCAAATGGGGGACACCTGCAAGCGGCGGCATTGTTTTGAGTAGCCGCCGCTTGCTCTTCCCGCTCAAAACCTTGGGGTCGAACCGTTGCGCGAAAACTCAGTCGTGATTTTCGTGGAACATGGAGATTGGATCGTCGCTGTTTCAGACCCGCACGGCGAAACCCGGCATTCGTTTCGTACACGCGGCTACGCGTTTGATTTTGCTGATCGACAGCGCATGAGGCTCAAGCTGCCGAAGCACGGCGAACAGCCGAAGAGCGATGATGTTTCAAGAGTCGTACTGGTTCAGGATCAGTCACCAAGCGAATCTTGAGATAAACGCGATTGTATATTCAGCCGGAGGTGCAGAAGTACCCCGGCGCGCAAAAAGCGCGATCGTTTTCGACAGGGCATAGTTCGCTTTAGCCGGGCGCGGGATATAGACGCAATGTGAGCATCCCCTTTGTATTCGAGAAGGGGCGTCATTTGCCGCCATTTCAAAGCGATATTCGTGAGGGTCGGCTGATAAGCCCACGCGCAATAATATCTGCCGAACAGGCGATCATCAGCGCGATTGGCGGTTGAAATTTTGACACCGCCTGTGACACTACTCTAATTGGATGAGTCGCAAGTCGAGGTTATCTCAGGGGCAAAGAGCGTGCGAAGATTTCGGAAGGAAGCGATATTTCTTCTGTGAAATCAGATGGTTGCCATACTCGATCCAAAGGGAGCTGTCCCTGACCTGGCCCGTGGGCTGGGTCACACGGTGCCCACCTGCGTTTGTAGGCACCCATGATCGTAAATCTCCATCGGTTGCGCGGATCGTACTCTTTTTCCTTAGATTTTCAGCTGCTCGATGCGTTGAAATACGCCTTTGATCGTGCGGCTCTGGCCGCGCGCCGGTTCGATGCGCATCAACATGAGCAGTTCGCCACCGTCATTGCGCCGAAGCTTGATGTCGAAGCTCTTGCCGGCATAGGTCTTGCGCGTCCCCCGCTTCCAGAAGCCTGCACCGCCGGCCGTCTTGCTGTCCCCGGTTTCGGCAATGGCCGTCCAGTCGTTGTTTGCGATGATCTGCAGCGTAGAGCCGGTCTGGCGAATGGTGACGCGGCAGGTTTGGCACTCGCCCGCATTGGAGGAGACCTGCTGCCATTCGCCGTGGAAGGTGTCTTCGGCTGCCGCCGGTGCCGCGAGGCCCGCCATGCAAAGCACGATGATTGCTGCCAGAAAACGCCTCATGCCGGAATCCCCTCTTACTATGCCTCGCTATAATCTAGGCGTGCATCGGTGGCATCGCGAGCCCCGCTTCAACAATTGCTGGCGCTATGGTTAAGGGCCAAAACAAAACGGCCGCCCCGAAAGGGCGGCCGTTGCGGTTCATATCGGTTGGCAAGCCTTACGCGGCCGCCTTCAGTTCCTTGTCGATCATGGCGCGCAGGCTGCCGAGATCCTTTGCGAAGGCGCGGATGCCTTCGGAGAGCTTTTCGGTCGCCATGGCGTCTTCGTTCAGCATCCAGCGGAAGGTCTTTTCGTCGATCTTGATCGGCGAGGCCTTGATGGCCTTTTCCGGCGACAGCTTGCGCTCCAGCGTGCCCTCTGCTGCGTCGAGTTCCTCGAGCAGGGCAGGGCTGATCGTCAGGCGGTCGCAACCGGCCAGCGCTTCGATTTCGCCGGTGTTGCGGAAGGAGGCGCCCATGACGATCGTGTTGATGCCGTTGGACTTGTAGTAGTCGTAGATCGCGCGGACCGAGAGAACGCCCGGATCTTCTTCTGCCGAAAACGTCTTGCCGCTCGCCTTGACGTGCCAGTCGAGGATACGGCCGACGAAGGGCGAGATCAGGAAGGCTCCGGCATCGGCGCAGGCAATGGCCTGGGCCTTGTTGAAGAGCAGCGTCAGGTTGCAGTCGATGCCGTCCTTCTGGAGGACTTCCGCAGCGCGTATGCCTTCCCAGGTGGAGGCGAGCTTGATGAGGATGCGGTCGCGGGGAATGCCGCGCGCTTCATAGGCCTTGATGATCTCGCGGCCCTTGGCGATCGAGGCTTGCGTGTCGAAGGACAGGTCGGCGTCGACTTCCGTCGAGACGCGGCCGGGAACGAGCTCGGAGAGGGCTGCGCCGACGGAGATGGCGAGGCGATCGGCAACCGCCGAGACGACGCCGTCGTGGTTGCCGCCCTGGGACTGGCCCCAGCGGATGGCCTCGTTGACGGTGTCGGCAAACATCGGCGTGCCGAGGGCCTTCAGGACGATCGTCGGATTGGTGGTGCAATCGACCGGCTTCAGGCGGCGCACGGCTTCGATGTCGCCGGTGTCTGCCACGACGGTGGTCATCGCGCGGAGTTGTTCAAGCTTGGACGTCATGTCGATATCCCGAAATGGTTGTTGCTGGGCTGGTTTCCCGAGAGAAATGCCAAGCCCTCCTCCATGTTCCTGTGAAAGCGCGCTCGACGACTGTGCTTCCTGTTTCAGTCGCCGCGCGTGCCGACACAACCAATCTGCCGACGGAAGGCCGCCAGCCGATATGTCATGAACTATCGTCGCTTCGGCGGGCGAAAGTCAAGCACTTTTGCTCAATCGTCTGGACATATGTCGCATTTTCGATTTCGTGTGTTAAGGTGGTGCAGAACGATTGCAGACAGATGGAGGCGACGTGACAAGGCTCCGGCGCGACACACACACGGCCTATTCGGAATCGGCCGCCCTTCGGCTCAGGGCCGCCTGGCTCTATTACAACCAGGGTCTCACCCAGAAGGACGTGGCGGAAAAGATCGGCGTCAGCCGCAGCACCGTCATCCGCATGCTCGACGAGGCGCTGAAGCGCTCCGAGGTGCAGATCTGGATCAACGAGGGTGTCGGCGACTGTGTCGAACTCGCCGTGCGGCTCGAGAAGGCCTACGGGTTGGACGAGGCCGTGGTGGTGCCGGCGGCGGCAAGCGCGGAAGCGACGGCGAAGGGCGTGGGGCTGGCACTTGGCCAGTTCCTGACCGAGGCGATCCCGGACGATTGCACCATCGGCGTCGGCTGGGGGCGCACACTGACCGCCTCGCTCGCCAGCTTCCGCCCGGCACGGCGGGAGCGCGTCAAGGTCGTCTCGCTGCTCGGCGGTGTGGTCGAGGCGCATCATATCAACCCGATCGAATATACCTGGCGGCTGGCGAGCCAGCTCGGCGCGGAATGTTACCTGTTTCTTGCGCCGCTACTCGTCGATTCGCGGGAAACCAAGCGCAGCCTCATCGAGAAATGCGGCCTGAAGACGCTGTTTGAACTGGCGGAGAACATGGATATCGCGGTGGTGAGCTGTGGCGATATCGGGCCGCGTGCAAGCTCCCTGTCGCGTGATTTCATTGCCCGGCATGAGCTGGAGGAACTGATCGAGGCCGGCTGCGTCTGCGATACGATGTGCAATTTCCTCGATGCCGAAGGGCGCACGATCGATCATCCGATCCGTCACCGCGTCATGTCGATCGACCTCGAAACGGTGAGCAAGGCGCGCCATATCGTGCTGGTTTCCGGCGGCGCACACCGGGCGCCGGCCATTCGCGCCACCATCCGTCGCGTCGGCTGCAACACGCTGATCACCGACGAGGGCGCGGCACAGGCCATGCTGCGGCTGGCGGAAACCGCCGCCGCCGCCTGACTAAAGCAAGTCGAGGCGAATGGCGCGGGTGATCGCGCCGGTAATGTTGCGGGTGCCGAGCTTGTCGATCGCGCTGCGCATGGCCTCAGCCACACGCGGCATTGCGAGATCTGTTTCGAGCACGATATCGGCCGGTGTCCTGCCGTTGGCGGCAAGTTCGAGACACCGTCTTTCGATTTCGGTCAGCTCCGGGAGGTGGGAAAGATCATTTTCCGAGGACGTCATGCGCCCCGCTTAAAGGCAGATGTGCGCCGCGGGAAGCGCAAGGCGTTCCAATGCTTAACGGGATAGGGCGGTTTTTCGCCACTTTGTCCCGCTGTGGGACAAGTTTCATCCCCTCCGTCGGCCTGATTTCCTGCGACGCCGCGTCGTCGCAAAAAGATGGGGATTTGCCTTTGGACGCTGCTAGCTGGTAAGCCACGCGCGAAAAGGCTGGAGACGGACGTGACATCCAAAGAACAGAAGGCGGCGATCCGGAACGAACGGCTGGCTTTGCGCGATGCGATGACGCCGGAGGCGCGCATCGAGGGCAGCCTCGCCATGGTCGAGCATGCCGGCGATCGCCTCGACTTCGAGCCTGGCACCGTGATTTCGGGCTTCTGGCCGATCCGCTCGGAGGCGGATATCCGTCCGCTCCTGGCGCATCTGCGCACACGCGGCGCGCGACTGTGCTTGCCTGTCGTGCTCGATCGCGAGACGATCATCTTCCGCGAACTGGTTGTCGGGGCGCCCGTCGTGAAGACCGGATTCGGCACGACCGGGCCGGGGCCGGAGGCTGCCGTGCTCGATCCAAACATCCTGCTCGTGCCGCTGTCGGCCTTCGACCGGGCAGGGCACCGCATCGGCTATGGTGCCGGCCATTACGACCGGGCGATCGACCGCCTGAAGGCGAAAGGCCATGCGCCAAAACTGATCGGCATTGCGTTCGACTGCCAGGAAGTGGCATCAGTACCCGCGGAACCGCACGACGTCCCCCTGGACGCGATCCTCACCGAGAGCGGCTTCCGTTTGTTCCAACAGGTTTTGTAAGGCAGTTCGATGCGTTTTCTTTTTCTGGGCGATATGGTGGGCAAGACCGGGCGAACGGCCGTGTGGCAGCGCCTGCCCGGGCTGATCAGCGATTTCAAGCTGGATTTCGTCGTCGTCAACGGGGAGAACGCGGCCGGCGGCTTCGGCATCACGGAAGAGATCTTTCTTGAAACTGTCAATGCCGGTGCCGACGTGGTGACAACGGGCAACCACGTCTGGGACCAGAAGGAAGCGGTGACGTTTGCCGGCCGGCACGACCAGTTCCTGCGCCCTGCCAACTATCCCGCCGGCACGCCCGGCCGCGGTGCCAACCTGTTCATGGCCAAGAACGGTGCCCGCGTGCTCGTCGCTAACATCATGGGCCGCGTCTTCATGCACCCGGAACTCGATGACCCCTTCAAAGCCGGCGAAACGATCCTCGCTTCCTGCCCGCTCGGCGAGCAGGCGGACGCGATCATCTTCGACTTCCACGCCGAAGCGACCAGCGAGAAGCAGTGCTTTGGCCATTTCGTCGACGGCCGCGCGAGCGTCGTGGTCGGCACGCACACCCATGTGCCGACGGCCGATTGCCAGATCCTGAACGGCGGCACGGGTTACATGTCGGATGCCGGCATGTGCGGGGATTATGATTCCTCGCTCGGCATGGAGAAGGAAGAGCCGCTCAACCGCTTCATCTCCAAAATGCCGAAGAGCCGCTTCGAAGCGGCCTCCGGGCCGGCGACGATCTGCGGGCTGGCGGTCGAAATCTCCGACCGCACGGGGCTTGCCGAGAAGATCGCACCGCTTCGCCTCGGTCCGCGGCTGGCCGAAACGGTGCCGGATTTCTGGCGCTGATCTCACGCGATACCAGCGAATTGCGGTAAGAAGCGCCTCAGATCATGTGGCGCAGGTGATCGGCCGAGCCTCCGCTGAAGGTCAGGTGCGCCTTGACGCCGACATCCGGCTCCTCGGCCGGATTGAAGTTCGCCTTGGCGATCTCCCAGCCGAATTTCAGCTTGCTGCCGGTCGAGGCCCAGACTTCGGCGTCCTCCATTTCCAGCGCCAGCATGGTGAGCTTCGGGTCGTCCTTGCCGTGGTCGAACCAGGCCTCGACGACGGAGCTCCAGTATTCGTCGACCTTGATCGGGTCGCGGCGCACGGAAATCCGTCCGGCAATGCAGGCATGGTAGTCGTGGTCCTTGCCGACAACGCAGAAATGCGCCCGCGACCCCGGCACAGTCGCTTCAACGATCTCGGCATCCGTCTTGGTGAAGAACCAGATCGTCGCCGCCTGGCGGTCGAGCTGCGGCGCCATCGGCTGCATGTGCATGTGGCTACCTTCGACGCCGAGCATGCCGGCATGGATCCTGTCGATCTCGTCAAAGAGCTGTTCTTTCGGGTTTTCGCGGGCCCGGGTAAGATTGGACATAGCTATACCTCTTCACGTTGGATTGCGTGAAGATGGAACGTGCCGTCGTGGAGAAGGTTCCGGGAGAAGCCCGGCGGGCAGTCAAACGATTGTGATCGCGGTGGGTCGTCGGAAATCTCGACCCATCCGGCTTGCTGGCGCATAGTCGCGCCGACCAATGAACGGAGCCGCTGATGCCGCATCTCCTGCTCATTCCGCTTTTGCTTGCCGCTCTTGTTTTCGTTGCCACGCCGCGGCCATTGCTTGCGCAAGCCGAGGCGCCGGTCAGCCAGTGCCAGATGATAGCAAGGTCGCTCCCCTCCGTCACCTTCGCCAGCTTTTCCGCGACGACACCGCTGCGGGTCCAGGCCAGGGCGAACGAGGAGGTGCGCATCACCTATGTCGGCCACTCGACCTTCTTCATCGAGACGCCGGCGGGCGTGAAAATCGCCACCGACTATAACGGCTGGTTCAAGCCACCGGCGCTGCCGACCGTGGTGACGATGAACAAGGCTCATTCCAGCCATTACACGATGACGCCGGAGCCCGGCATCGAATATGTGCTGCATGGCTGGCAGGACGGTTCAGAGAAGGGCGCGGACCACGATGTCGTGGTGGGTGACACCTATATCCGCAATGTGCCGACCGACATCCGCAACTGGGGCGGATCGATGGAGCCGAACGGCAATTCCATCTTCATCTTCGAGGTCGCCGGCCTCTGCATCGGCCATCTCGGCCACCTGCATCATGAACTGACGGAAAAACAATATGCCGAAATCGGCCGGCTCGACGTGCTGATGGTGCCGGTGGATGGTGGCCTCACCATGGGCGCGGAGAGCATGAGCCGCGTCGTGCAACGCCTGCGCTCCTCGCTCATCCTGCCCATGCATCGCCGCGGGCCGCCGATCAGCCAGTTCCTCTCGATGTTCGGCACCGGCTTCGACGCGGTGACCGATGAGGACGCGACGATCACCGTTTCCATCCGCAGCTTGCCGAAGCGGCCGACGATTCATATTCTCTCCGGCGTCTGATGCCGGAGTTTTTTGATGCGTTTTCTCTTTGCCATGCCTGTCCTGTTGCTCACGTCCGCCTTTGCTTTCGCGAGCGGCGCGCCGACGCCGGGCGGTCCCGCGGTCGAATCCGGCCAGCCGCGCGAGACGGTGACGCAACCCGTCGAAAAAGTGCCGACGCGTTCCTTTGGCCTGGCGCAGCGGTTCGTCATGCCGTCCGGCAATATCGGCTGCACCTATATTCCGGAAGGCGGCACCGAGGTGTATCAGCCTATCGATGGCGGGCCGGAACTTTCCTGTGATCGGGTCGAACCGAAATATCTGCGCGCGACGCTCGGCCGGAGTGGCAGGGCCGTGGTGAGGACGAATGTCGGCGACCAGGGCTGCTGCGGCGGTGAGACGACGGTCGACTATGGCGAAACCTGGTCGGCCGGTCCCTTCACCTGCTATTCGGAGCGCACGGGCCTGACCTGCGAGCGTAGCGACGGGCACTCCTTCCTGCTGAGCCGCGCCCGCGTTCGGGCGGACTGAAACTCACCCGCCGCTTTGTTTGCAGGACTGCTGGACGTCCGGCGGCAATGAAATTATAAGGCGGCATTTCGAAAATCGGGGCGTAAGGCCGGCGCATCAGCGCGGCGAGGGCTCCGGCACAGTGACCGGCGACCGGACGTGGGCGCCAAAAAACGAGACAGGGGTGCCATGGCTGGCCATTCACAGTTCAAGAATATCATGCACCGCAAGGGAAAACAGGATTCCGTGCGGTCGAAAATGTTCTCCAAGCTTGCGCGCGAAATCACGGTTGCGGCAAAGACCGGTCTGCCCGACCCGTCGATGAACGCCCGCCTGCGCCTGGCGATCCAGAACGCCAAGGCGCAGTCCATGCCGAAGGACAATATCGAGCGTGCCGTCAAGAAGGCATCCGGCGTCGATGGCGAGAACTACGAGGAAGTCCGCTACGAGGGCTACGGCCCGGGCGGCGTCGCCGTCATCGTCGAGGCGCTGACCGACAACCGCAACCGCACCGCGTCCGTCGTTCGCTCGACCTTTTCCAAGGCTGGCGGTGCGCTCGGCGAAACCGGTTCGGTCTCGTTCTCCTTCGACCGCGTTGGCGAAATCACCTACAAGCTCTCCGTCGGTAACGCCGATGCCGTCATGGAGGCGGCAATCGACGCCGGTGCGGAGGACGTGACGACGGACGAGGACGGCCACACGATCATCTGCGGCTTCGAGGATATCGGCGAGGTTTCCAAGGCGCTGGAAGACAAGCTCGGCGAAGCCGAGACGGTCAAGGCGATCTGGAAGGCCCAGAACACCGTGCCGGTCGACGAGGACAAGGCGCAGTCGCTGATGAAGCTCATCGACACGCTGGAAGACGACGACGACGTACAGAACGTCTACTCGAACTTCGAAGTGTCCGACGAAGTCATGGCCAAGCTTTCGGCCTGATCAAATAGACCTATCCTCGTATCGTTCTCATCCTCGGGCTTGACCCGAGGATCCACGCGGCAGCGCGGCACGGATGGTCGGGTCAAGCCCGACCATGACGATAGAGAGGTTCATCAAAAAGGCCGGGTGCCACATGGCCCCGGCCTTTTTTCGCTCAGGCGGCGAGCGCAAGCTCCTGCTGAGCCTCGGCGAACAGCCGAACCGATTTCAGCCTAGCGTCCATGTCGTAGATCGGCATGGAGACGATCAACTCGTCGGCCTTGGTGATCGACAGGAAATCGGCGATCTGGCGCTTGATCTTCTCGGGCCCGCCGACCACCGCATATTGCAGCGTGTGCTCGACATTGATGCGCTCCCCTTCGCTCCAGTGCGGATCCATGTCGTCGACCGGTGCCGGGAAGGCGCCCGGCGTGCCGCGGCGGAGGCGCACGAAGGATTGCTGCATTGAGGTGAAGAGATAGTCGGCCTCCGCATCCGTATCGGCGGCTGCACCCATCACGCCAACCATGGCATGCGGCTTGTCGAGATATTGCGAGGGCTCGAAGCGTTCGCGGTAGATTTCCAGCGCCGACAACAGCATGTCCGGCGCGAAATGTGAGGCGAAGGCGAAGGGCAGGCCGAGCATGCCGGCAAGATGGGCCGAATAATGGCTGGAGCCGAGCAGCCAGACCGGCACGTTGCTGCCCGCACCGGGGATCGCGACGACCTGTTGTTGCGGGCTTGTCGGTCCCATGAGCTGCATGAGTTCCACGACATCCTGCGGGAAATTGTTGGCGGCACTGTCCAGATTGCGGCGAAGCGCCTGGGCCGTGCGCATGTCCGTGCCGGGCGCGCGGCCAAGCCCGAGGTCGATGCGATCCGGGAAGAGGGCGGCGAGCGTGCCGAACTGCTCGGCAATGACGAGCGGCGAATGGTTCGGCAGCATGATGCCGCCGGAACCGACACGGATTTTTTTCGTCCCCGCCGCTACATGCTGGATGACGAGCGAGGTGGCGGCGCTGGCGATGCCGCGCATGCCGTGATGTTCGGCGAGCCAGAAGCGCTTGTAGCCATAGGCCTCCGCCTCCTGCGCCAGACGGCGGGAGTTTTCGAGCGATTGGGCGACGGTGCCGCCTTCGGTGACCGGGGAAAGATCGAGGATGGAGAAGGGCACCATGGGAGCGGCCTCTTTGTAAGGGAATTTGATCGTCCTCCCATGTAGGTTCAGTTCCGTGAAATCCAAGCGACCGCTTCCAGGTTTTCGCAAGCCCCTTTGCAAAAGCCTGAATGTTTTTGTTTTGTTCACATTTCACTGGCAGGGTCACCCCGACAAGATTAGGGTTTCAGCATGCAGGAAATGATTCGCATCATCGGTATCGACCCCGGCCTTCGCCGCACCGGCTGGGGCGTCATCGAGACGCTAGGAAATTCCCTGCGCTTCGTTGCCTCCGGCACCGTGACCTCCGATGGGGATGCGGATCTCGCTTCCCGCCTCTGCCAGCTGCATGACGGACTTTCCGAGATCATTCACAGCTATCAGCCGCATGAGGCGGCCGTCGAGCAGACCTTCGTCAACAAGGATGCCGTGGCGACGCTGAAGCTCGGCCAGGCCCGCGGCATCGCCATGCTGGTGCCGGCGCGGGCGGGCCTGCGTGTCGCCGAATATGCGCCGAACGCGGTCAAGAAGGCCGTCATCGGCGTCGGCCATGGCGAGAAGCAGCAGATCCACATGATGTTGAAGGTGCTGATGCCGAAGGCCACCTTCACCGGCAATGACGCCGCCGATGCGCTCGCCATCGCCATCTGCCACGCCCACAACCGTCAGGGCCTCTCCGGCCGCCTCGCCAAGCTTGTCGGCTGATTTGTTCTTGACTTGTTCTAGTCTAACCGATAAGTAATACCGTGGAGGTATTACCATGCGTGTGACGGAAAAAGGCCAGGTGACGATCCCGCGTAATGTGCGGAGCAATCTTGGCATCGTGCCGGGATCGGAAGTCGAATTCGTGCTCCAGGGCGACAGCGCCGTGTTGCGCCTTGTCGAGCCCTCCACCGACGAGCGCGAGCAGAAAGTGCAGGCTCTGACAGAGCATCTTCGCCGCCACAAAGGCTCAATGGCGCTTGGCGATCTCGATGGAGATGCCTTCTACAAGCTGTTGCGCGACTGATGGCGACGCTCATCGACACCAACGTCCTGATTGACCTCTTTGATTCCGGCAGCGCCTTCGAGGGTTGGTCGCTCCTCGCGATCGCCGAGGCGCGGCGGCAGGGTGATGTACTGATCAACCCGTTGATTTACGCGGAAATGGCCGCCGGCTTTGCCACGGTGGGCGCCCTCGATGCGGCCCTTTCGCCCACGTCGTTTCTTCGAGAAGATCTGCCGTGGGAGGCCGCTCACGCGGCCGGCCTGGCCTTCCTGCAATACAAACGCGGCGGGGGCGACAAGCGTTCGCCGCTGCCGGATTTTTATATAGGTGCCCACGCCCTTGTGCGCGGTCACAGTCTCCTGACCCGCGATCCCGCGCGCTACAAGACCTATTTTCCGATGATCCGCTTGATCACGCCCGAAACCCATCCCTGACGGACCCATCCCATGATCGGCAAACTCAAAGGCACAATCGACGAGATCGGCGACGACCATGTGGTGCTCGACGTGCACGGTGTCGGCTACGTTGCCCATTGCTCCGCGCGAACACTTGGCAGGCTCGGGTCGGCCGGCGAGGCGGCGGTGCTGTTCATCGAAACCTATGTGCGGGAGGACCAGTTCAAGCTGTTCGGGTTCCTCACCGCGCTGGAGCGTGAATGGTTTCGCCTGTTGCAGAGCGTGCAGGGTGTCGGCTCCAAGGTGGCGCTCGGGGTGCTCTCGACGCTGACGCCGGGCGAACTGGCGAATGCGATTGCGCTGCAGGACAAGACGGCGGTGTCGCGCGCACCGGGCGTCGGGCCGAAGGTCGCGGTGCGGATCGTCACCGAACTGCGCAACAAGGCGCCGGCTTTTGCGGGCGAGGCCTCGGCCTCGATCGGGTTCAAGCAGGAGCTGGGCGAAGGTGTTGCTTCGGCACCGGTGTCTGATGCCGTCTCGGCGCTGACCAATCTCGGTTATTCGCGCGATCAGGCGGCCAATGCCATAGCGGCGGCGCTGAAGAATGGCGGGGAGGGGGGCGACAGCGCCAAGCTCATCCGTCTCGGCCTCAAGGAATTGTCGCGGTGATGCGGTTGCCTTCCGCCGTGGACAATGGGATTAGGGCGCGATGAGCGACGAAAACGGACTGCTGACGCCGGAAAAGCGCGGCGAGGACATCGATACCGCCCTGCGGCCCCAGACGCTGGACGATTTTACCGGCCAGGCGGAGGCGCGCGCCAACCTTAAGATCTTCATCGAGGCGGCGAAGAACCGCGGCGAGGCGCTCGACCACGTGCTTTTCGTCGGCCCACCCGGCCTCGGCAAGACGACGCTCGCCCAGATCATGGCGAAGGAACTCGGCGTCAATTTCCGCTCGACCTCCGGCCCAGTCATCGCCAAGGCGGGCGACCTTGCGGCGCTGCTGACCAATCTCGAAGAACGCGACGTGCTCTTCATCGATGAAATCCATCGTCTCAACCCGGCCGTCGAGGAAATCCTCTATCCGGCCATGGAGGATTTCCAGCTCGACCTGATCATCGGCGAAGGCCCGGCCGCGCGCTCGGTGAAGATCGACCTGTCGAAATTCACGCTTGTCGCCGCGACCACGCGCCTCGGCCTGCTCACCACGCCATTGCGCGACCGTTTCGGTATTCCGGTGCGGCTGAATTTCTACACCGTCGAAGAACTGGAATCGATTGTGCGCCGCGGCGCGCGGCTGATGGGGCTCGGCATCACCGAAGACGGCGCGCACGAGATCGCGCGTCGTGCGCGCGGCACGCCGCGCATCGCCGGCCGCCTGCTGCGCCGGGTGCGCGATTTTGCCGAAGTGGCGCGGGCGGAGGCGGTAACCCGGGTCATTGCCGATGACGCGCTGACGCGGCTGCTCGTCGATAATATGGGGCTGGACCAGCTCGACCGACGCTATCTCTCGATGATCGCACACAATTTCGGCGGCGGGCCAGTCGGTATCGAGACGATCGCGGCTGGCCTGTCTGAACCGCGTGACGCGATCGAGGACATCATCGAGCCCTACATGATCCAGCAGGGTTTCATCCAGCGCACGCCGCGCGGCCGTGTTTTGACCGTAAACGCCTGGAAACATATGGGGCTCACGCCACCGAAGGATCTCGAGGCGTCGCAGTTCAGGCTGTTTAGCGAGGACGATTGATGTGCTGACCCGGCGTGGGATGCTCAAAACCTTCGGTGGATTGATTGCCGTGGGTTTAGCGTCCTCCGCCTATGCGGTCGGCATCGAGCCATTGTTGCGGTTGCGCACGACGACCTATCGCGTCGTGCCACCCGGCTGGCCGGAGGGGCAAAAACTCCGGATCGTGGCGCTTGCCGACATTCACGCCTGCGAACCCTGGATGACTGCGCGCCGCATCGGCGATATCTGCCGTTATGCCAATGATCTCGGCGGCGATATTATCGTGCTGTTGGGTGATTACATTTCCAGCATGCGCGCGGTCTGGAGCCAGGTGCTGCCGGAGATATGGGCGGCGGAGCTGTCGGTGCTTCATGCGCCGCTCGGCGTCCATGCCATCCTCGGAAACCATGACTGGTGGGACGATCTGGACGCACAGGCGGCCGGTGGCGGCGAGACGGTCAGTCATCGCGTGCTGCGGGAGGCGGGTATTGCCGTCTACTCCAACCGTGCCGCGCGGATCGAGGCGACGACGGGCGCCTTCTGGCTTGCCGGCCTGGAAGACCAGCTTGCGTTGCGCCCCGGCCGGCGCTGGAACCGTTTTGGCTATGTCGGGCTGGACGACCTGCCGGGCACGCTGGCGCAGGTGACGGATGAGGCGCCGATCCTCCTCATGGCGCACGAGCCGGATATCTTTCCGCAAGTGCCCTCGCGGGTTTCGTTGACGCTTTCCGGCCATACCCATGGCGGGCAGGTGCGGTTGTTCGGCTATTCGCCCATGGTGCCTTCTGCCTATGGCAATCGCTTCGCCTACGGCCATGTGATCGAGGAAGGCAGGCATCTTTGCGTCTCCGGTGGGCTTGGCTGTTCGATCGCGCCGGTGCGCTTCGGCTCGCCGCCGGAAGTCATGGTCGTCGACCTCGGCTGACCCTCTCGTCTTGCAATTGTCGGCGCTTTGCGGGAGAGAGGCGGAAACTGTAAGCCGGATTCGACCATGACGGACGTCAACCATCATCTCTCAGGCGAACTGACCGAAGCGGGCCACCGTCTCGTGCAGCGGGTCTATTACGAGGACACGGATTTTTCCGGCGTCGTCTACCATGCCCGCTATCTGCATTTTCTTGAGCGCGGGCGGACGGATTATCTGCGGCTGCTTGGTGTCGAGCAGGGCAGCCTCGTTCTGGAGGAGGACCGTGAGGGCCTCGTCTTTGTCGTGCATCGCATGGAGATCGACTTCAAGTCACCCGCGCGCATGGATGATATCCTGACGATCCTGACCTCCACGGAAAAGGCAGGCGGGGCGAAGATGATCCTCAACCAGGAAATCCGCCGCGGAGAACAGCTTCTGATTGCCGCCCGGGTCATCATTGCCGTCATCAATTCCGCCGGGCGCCCCCGGCGCCTGCCGGAAGGTCTGGCCGCGCGTTTTCTTGCCAAGGCGCAAGAAACTTTGGGCGCGCATTAGCAGTAACACTCCCTTAACCATAATGATGTCTTACTCAGGTCGTGAGGATTTTGTGCACTGCACGTCATCCTTTAACCAAATTTGCCGTCAAGAAGGCGGGTTGTAAGCGTTTTGACCGGCATGGCAGCCGGCGGCATCAACCGGACATTCTTGACGGGCATGCGAAGCAGTGTGGAGTAAATCCCTGGCTGTGACGCACGTTTCTGTGAATGCCGATGCGAGTTCTACCTTTAAGGCAGACCGTGCGGCGTGAATGTTACCCGGTTCGAGCCGCAAGGGCCCGTGCCGGGTGTTTGGATTCGGGGACATAGGTCTATGGAACAAGTGGGTTTGGAAGCGGCGCACAGCGTGACTCTTTGGGCACTCTTCATGCAGGCCGGATTCGTCGTCAAGCTGGTCATGCTCGGCCTGATCGCAGCGTCCGTATGGACCTGGGCAATCGTCGTTGACAAGACGGTGAGCTATGGCAAGGCGCGCCGCCAGCTTGACAGTTTCGAACAGGTGTTCTGGTCGGGACAGTCGCTGGAGGAGCTTTTCCGCACGCTCTCCGATCGCCAGACCTCCGGCATGAGCGCCATCTTCGTGGCGGCGATGCGGGAGTGGAAGAAGAGTTTCGAGCGCGGCGCGCGATCGCCGATCGGCCTGCAAATGCGTATCGACCGGGCGATGGACGTGACGTTGTCGCGGGAATCCGAAACGTTGGAAGCCCGTCTGGGTTCGCTTGCGACCATCGGTTCGGCGGCCCCCTTCGTCGGTCTCTTCGGTACGGTCGTCGGCATCATGACCTCGTTCCAGGCCATTGCAGGATCCAAGCAGACAAGCCTTGCGGTCGTGGCACCCGGTATCGCCGAGGCGCTTCTTGCAACCGCAATCGGCCTGCTTGCCGCAATTCCGGCGGTTATTGCCTACAACAAGTTCTCTGCTGATGCTGGCAAGCTGACATCGCGCATGGAAGGTTTTGCGGACGAGTTCTCCGCCATCCTGTCGCGCCAGATCGACGAGAAGCTGCAGCCGCGCGCCGCGGCGCAGTAGGAGACAACGCCAATGGGCATGTCAGTTGGTGGAAAGAATTCAGGCGGTGGCCGCCGTCGTCGCGGGGGTGGCAAGAGAGCCCCGATGAGCGAAATCAACGTGACGCCGTTCGTCGACGTCATGCTCGTGCTGCTCATCATCTTCATGGTGGCAGCACCCCTGATGACGGTCGGCGTGCCGATCGACCTGCCGAAGACGCAGGCCAAGGCGCTGAACGCCGATACGCAGCCGATCACCGTGTCGGTCAAGGCCGACGGCCAGGTCTTCCTGCAGGAAACGGCGATCCCGATCGACGAGGTTGCCGCCAAGCTGCAGGCCGTGGCGACCACGGGTTACACCGAGCGCGTTTTCGTACGCGGCGACGGCAATGCGCCTTACGGCATTGTCGCCGACGTGATGTCGCGTATCCAGGCTGGCGGGTTCACCAATATCGGCCTCGTCACCGAGCAGAAACTGGACAGGTAATCGCAGGCCATGAAGGGCAGCCTTACCACATCAGCCGTGCTTCACGCCCTGGTCATCACCGCGGCGCTGGTTTCGCTTGGCAGCCCTGAAAGTTTCGACGTCGCCAGCGTCGAGGCGCTGCCGGTCGACATGGTGTCGATCGAAGAGCTGACGCAGATCCAGCAGGGCGACAAGAAGGCCGAAGTCAGGGAAAAGGCAGCCCCCATTCCGACCAAGAAGGAAACGCCGGTCGAGAATGCGGAAAACGCCGGAGACAACAAGGTCGACCTGAAGACCCTGCCGACACCGGAGGAAAAGCCGCGCGATGTCGAGACGGCCGCCTCACCGGAAAAGGCGGAGAAGGTCGTCCAGACGCCTGACACCAAGCCCGTCGAGGACGTGAAGCAGGAAGAGACTGCCAGCGAGCCGTCGACGGAGGTCGCAGCGACCGCGGAAACCAAGCAGGAGGTCAAGCCGGACCCGAAGCCCGAGGCGACACCCACCGAGGAAAAGCCGACCGCGGACCCGGAAGCCGAAGCGCTGCCCGACAAGATTCCGCTTCCCGAGATGAAGCCGAAGCTTGAAACCGCGACGGCCGAGGCGAAGAAGGCCGAGGACAGCAAGAAGGTCGAGACGGCAAAGGCTGAAACCGCCAAGACGCCCGACCGCAAGAAGGACCAGAAGAAGAAGCAGGAAAAGGCAAGCTCGCTGAATGACAGCGACTTCAATGCCGACGAGATTTCCGCTCTTCTCAACAAGGAAAAGGCAGCCGGCGGTGGCGCCAAACGCTCGCAGGAGCAGGCAGCGCTGGGCGGCAAGAAGACCACGAGCGGCGTCAAGCTGAGCCTGAGCGAAATGGACGCGCTGCGCGGCCAGATCGAGAACAACTGGTCCATCACGCCCGGCATGTCCGATGCAAGCGACGTGCGTATCAAGGTGACCATGCAGCTCGACCAGAACGGTGACATCATCGGCGAGCCGGACGTGGTCGCGACGGGCGGTTCGGAATCCGCGCGCCGCGCCCTCGCCGGCGGTGTGCGCCGCGCCATCATGAAATCACGGCCCTTCAAGGGGCTGCCGCCTGAAAAATATGACGTCTGGAGCGAAGTCGAAGTGAACTTCGACCCCAGCGCAATGATGTAAGAACTAGGAAGGCCTAGATAGATGTTCAGACGCAATCTCCTCCGACTTCTGGTCGTGCTGACCGGCCTCGCGGTGTCCCTGCCGCTGGCCTCAGCGAAAGTGGAAATCAACATCAACAAGGGTAACGTCGAGCCGTTGCCGATCGCCGTGACCGATTTCATCGCAAGCGGTGATCTCGGGCAGCGCATTACCGATGTGATCGCGGCCGACCTGAAGCGGTCCGGCCTCTTCGCGCCGGTCAACAAGCAGGCCTTCATCGAGAAGATCTCCAACCCCGACCAGCCGCCGCGCTTCGAGGACTGGAAGGTCATCAATGCGCAGGCGCTCGTTACCGGTCGCGTGACGCAGGAGGGTGACGGGCGTCTTCGCGCCGAATTCCGCCTGTGGGACACCTTCAGTGGCCAGCAGCTGACCGGCCAGCAGTTCTACACGCAGCCGGAAAACTGGCGTCGTGTCGCCCATATCATCGCCGATGCGATCTATGAGAGCCTGACCGGTGAGAAGGGTTACTTCGACACCCGCGTCGTCTACGTCGCCGAAAGCGGCCCGAAGACCGCCCGCAAGCGCCAGCTCGCCATCATGGACCAGGACGGCTTCAATTCCCGAGCGCTGACGAACGCCAACGAGCTCGTCCTGACGCCGCGCTTCTCGCCGAGCCGCCAGGAAATCACCTACATGTCCTTCGAAGGCAACCAGCCGCGCGTCTACCTGCTCCAGCTTGAGACGGGGCAGCGCGAGGTGGTCGGCAACTTCCCGGGCATGACCTTCTCGCCGCGCTTCTCGCCGGATGGCCAGAAGGTCATCATGAGTTTGCAGCAGGAAGGCAATTCCAACATCTATACGATGGACCTGCGCTCGCGCACCACGACGCGGCTGACCTCGACGGCGGCGATCGATACCTCGCCGTCCTATTCGCCGGATGGCACGCAGGTCGTCTTCGAAAGCGACCGTGGCGGAAGGCCGCAGCTCTACGTGATGGGCGCAGACGGCTCCAACCAGCGCCGCATTTCCTTCGGCGACGGCTCCTACTCGACGCCGGTCTGGTCTCCGCGTGGCGATCTCATCGCCTTCACCAAGCAGTCGGGCGGCAAGTTCTCGATCGGTGTGATGAAGACGGACGGTTCGGGTGAGCGCATCCTCACCAGCGGCTTCCACAATGAGGGCCCGACCTGGGCGCCGAATGGCCGCGTGCTGATGTTCTTCCGTCAGGGCGCCGGTGCCGGTGGTCCGCAGATCTATTCGATCGACCTGTCCGGTTACAACGAGCAGCTCGTCCAGACGAAGGGCTTTGCTTCGGACCCGGCCTGGTCGCCGCTTCTCGAATAGGACAGACATATGGCAGCTCTGCCGCGTTCTTGCCGCAAAGTCCTGTAAATCAGGCTTCAAGGCGAGACGCGGCAGAGCTGTTTCTACGTACAATGCAGGGGCCGGGGACGGTCTTAAAGCAATCATTAACCATAGTCGTTGAATGCGGATTAACCGCTCGCGGTTACAGTCTGGCAACCCTGATTGAAAACGCTGCTTCAACGAACTTGACGCAAAAACTGATGCAAGGAGACCGGCTCATGAGCCGCATTCATTCCCCGGCCGTTGGCCGCATGCAGACCATCGCCCGCAACCCGGCAATGATCGCCCTGTTCATGACGCTCGCCCTCGCAGGCTGCGCCTCCAAGAAGAACCTGCCGAACAATGCCGGTGACCTCGGCCTGAACGGTGCGGGCGCCGCAACGCCGGGCTCGCAGCAGGACTTCACCGTCAATGTCGGCGACCGTATCTTCTTCGACACCGACTCGACGTCGATCCGTGCCGATGCTTCGGCGACGCTCGACCGCCAGGCGCAGTGGCTGCAGCAGTATCCGAACTACGCCATCACGGTCGAAGGCCATGCCGACGAACGCGGCACGCGCGAATACAACCTCGCGCTCGGTGCACGCCGTGCGGCTTCGACCCGCCAGTATCTCGCATCGCGCGGCATTCCGGCCAACCGCATAAAGACGATCTCCTTCGGCAAGGAAAAGCCGGTCGCCGTCTGCGACGACATTTCCTGCTGGTCGCAGAACCGCCGCGCCGTGACCGTTCTCGGCGGCGCTGGCATGTAATTCCTTCCCCCGGGAAGGATGGTGCGAAAGGCGGCCGAGAGGCCGCCTTTCTTTTTTCAACACACTTTGGCCGAACTCCGTTGCTTTTTGAGAGCATTTGGAAAACTCTTCGGCAGCGCTTCGGCGCACAATGGACCAACGGGACGAAAATAGATGAAGAAACTTGTCGCGGCAGGCGTTCTCAGTCTGGCAGCGGTAGCAGCCATGGTCGGGCCGATCAGCGCGTCGCCGCTCTCGACACTGGCGACCGGCTTCATGCCGGCAAAAAGCGAAAAAGCGGAGAAGGGCAATGTGATTCTGGCGCAGGCCATGGATCCGCGGGTCGGTCAGCTCGAAGAGCAGATCCGCAGCCTCAACGGCCGGATCGAGGAAATGAGCTACCAGCTGCTGCAGATGCAGGAGCAGATCCGCAAGGCACAGGAAGACAACGAGTATCGCTTCCAGGAAATCGAAAGCGGCAAGGGGGGCACCGGCAAGAGCGGCGCTCTCGACAGGCCGGTGAATGGTGGGACTGCCGACCAGCAGACCGCCTCGAACGGGGTGCCGGCGGATGATACCGCCGGGACCGACACGCTCGGCTCGACGGATGGCGGTGCGCAGCCGCAAGAGCTGGGTTCCATCAAGTTCGACGAGAACGGCAATCCGGTCGGTGCCGAAGCCAATCCGGACCTGAACAATGAGAGTGCTTCGATCGGCAACGGCAATGCGCTTCCAGGCGTCGAGGACGGCCTGCCGCAGGCGTCGGCGGGGTCCTCCAACGCGTCGCTCGACAATCCGGACGACCTCTACCAGGTTGCCTATGGCCATGTGCTGACTGGCGACTACCAACTCGCCGAGCGCGAATTCCGCGACTATCTCGACATCTACCCGAAGGGCGAGAAGGCGGCGGACGCCAATTTCTGGCTGGGCGAAGCGCAGTATTCGCAGGGTAATTTCAACGACGCGGCCAAGACCTTCCTGAATGCGCACCAGACCTTCAGCAAGTCGAAGAAGGCGCCGGAAATGCTCTTGAAGCTCGGTATGTCGCTCGCCGCCCTCGACAACCGCGAAACCGCCTGCGCGACGCTGCGCGAAGTGAGCAAGCGCTATCCGAGCGCATCAAAGGCCGTGAAGAGCAAGGTTTCTTCCGAACAGAGCCGGCTGTCCTGCTGATTGCGGACGCATTGAAGGCCGTGGCCCGCGCGGAAAACCCCGTCGTCGAGGCAACCGGCCGTTTTCTGAAAAGTTTCAAGCGTCCCGCGCGGCTGCTGGTCGCCATTTCCGGCGGCAGCGATTCGACCGGGCTGCTCGTGGCGCTCGCCACGCTCTGCGCGACCGGACGCTATCCCGGCATCACCCTTTCCGCCTGCACCATCGACCACGCCTTGCGCGCCGGATCTGCCGACGAAGCCAAATGGGTCGAAGCGCTTTGTGCCCGCCATGGCATCCCGCACGTCACGCGCCGCTGGGAGGGCGAAAAGCCCGCATCAGGCTTGCAGGCCGCCGCGCGGGCCAAACGGTATGACCTCCTCGTCGATGCAGCGACGGAACTGGGTGCGGATGTCATCCTCGCCGCCCATACCAGCGACGACCAGAACGAGACGGTTGCCATGCGCGCCGAACGTTCGAAGGATGGGATCGGCCTCTCCGGCATGGCGGATGCGGTTCTTCTCAATGGTGCTGTCTGGCTCCTGCGGCCGTTTCTTTCGTTGGACCGTGCCACTGTCAGGGCGTTCCTTGTCGCCCGGGGCGAAACGTGGCTCGACGACCCGAGCAACAGGAACCCGCATTTCGAGCGCGTGCGCATCCGCGAGCGTGGGGCGGCGACAAATCCGATGCGTTCCTTTGAGGACAGGCACCTCCTTTCGGAACGTGCGGCCGCTTTTCTGATCGAAAATATACGGGCGGAGAGTGGATTGTTTGCGGCGAGCCCGGCTGCTGTTGAAGCCCTTCTTATCGATCCGGCAGCATGGCGAGGGCTTCTGCTGCTGGCAGCGGCGGCCGGCGGGCGGGCGCATACGCTCGAAACGGCCTCGGCTGCGCGCCTGCGCGCCTTTCTCGCCAGCGGCAGACTGTCGCGGCTGACGGCCGGCCGCGTGGTCTTCGATCGCCGCCGCGACGGCCTGTTTCTGTATCGCGAGCGCCGGGGAATCGACATGCTTGCCTTGCCGGCGGGAGCGGCGGGGCTCTGGGATGGTCGATATCGTGTCGCCAACCTCACCGGACAGCCGATCGTGGTATCGGCGGCCGGCGATGAAGAGGCGCAGGGCGACACCGTGCTTCGCGGGGCGGCCTTGCGCGCGCGCCACGCCATGCCGCGCCTGAAATTCGAGGACGGCGGGATGGTGCCCGAGGGCGGCGTGTGCGTGGAGCCTTCGATCGCGCCCTATGCCCGTTTCCTGCCCCATTTCGACCTGCCGCTTGCCAGTGCGCTCGCGAGAATTCTTGGGGGCAGGCCGTTTTCGTCTCCGCCTAACGAATGAAGGCGCACCCGGAAGCGTTGTGGTAAAGTGTTTGCGGGCTCAATGTGAAAGAAGGATCCGGATCCTTCCTCGGCGTTGACAATGTTATGAGAAAAGCCCCGGGATCGCGCGCTTTGCCTTGGCAAGGCCGCAAGGCGACCCTATGTTAGGCGATAGAGAAGCGGCCGGGAGACTCCGGCCGGGAAAGTGCCCGGAAAGTTCGATGAATCCCAATTTCCGTAACTTCGCCCTGTGGGCGATAATCGCCCTTCTGCTGATCGCGCTGTTCAGCATGTTCCAGACGAGCCCGGCGCAGACCGGCTCGCGGGAAATCCCCTATTCGCAGTTCCTCAAAGAGGTAGACTCGAGCCGGGTGAAGGAAGTCGTCATCACCGGCGAAAAGATCGTCGGCAGCTATGTCGAGACCGGCGCGACCTTCCAGACCTATGCCCCGGCCGGCGACAACACGCTCGTTCAGCGCCTCGAGGCGAAGAACGTCGTCGTCAGCGCGCGGCCGGAGACGGATGGTTCGTCCGGTTTCCTCAGCTATATCGGCACGTTGCTGCCGATGCTCCTGATCCTCGGTGTCTGGCTGTTCTTCATGCGCCAGATGCAGGGTGGCTCTCGCGGTGCGATGGGTTTTGGCAAGTCCAAGGCCAAGCTGCTCACCGAAGCTCATGGCCGCGTCACCTTTGCTGACGTCGCCGGTGTAGACGAAGCCAAGCAGGATCTCGAAGAAATCGTCGAATTCCTGCGCGATCCGCAGAAATTCCAGCGCCTCGGCGGACGCATTCCGCGCGGCGTGCTGCTTGTCGGTCCGCCCGGTACCGGTAAGACGCTGCTTGCGCGCTCCGTTGCGGGCGAAGCCAATGTGCCGTTCTTCACGATTTCCGGTTCGGACTTCGTCGAAATGTTCGTCGGCGTTGGTGCCAGCCGCGTGCGCGACATGTTCGAGCAGGCCAAGAAGAATGCACCCTGCATCATCTTCATCGACGAAATCGACGCTGTCGGTCGTCATCGCGGCGCCGGCCTCGGCGGCGGCAATGACGAACGCGAGCAGACGCTGAACCAGCTCCTCGTCGAGATGGACGGCTTTGAAGCCAACGAAGGCGTCATCCTGATCGCCGCGACCAACCGTCCGGACGTTCTCGACCCGGCGCTTCTGCGTCCCGGCCGTTTCGACCGCCAGGTCGTCGTGCCGAACCCGGATATCGTCGGCCGTGAGCGCATCCTCAAGGTTCACGTTCGCAACGTACCGCTCGCGCCGAATGTCGACCTGAAGATTCTGGCCCGCGGTACGCCCGGCTTCTCCGGTGCCGACCTCATGAACCTCGTCAACGAATCTGCCCTGATGGCTGCGCGCCGCAACAAGCGCCTCGTCACCATGCAGGAGTTCGAGGACGCCAAGGACAAGATCATGATGGGTGCGGAGCGCCGCTCCTCGGCCATGACCGAGGCGGAAAAGAAGCTCACCGCCTATCACGAGGCCGGCCACGCCATCGTCGCGCTCAAGGTGCCGCTCGCCGATCCGTTGCACAAGGCGACGATCATTCCGCGCGGTCGTGCGCTTGGCATGGTCATGCAGCTTCCCGAGGGCGACCGCTACTCGATGAGCTACAAGTGGATGGTCTCGCGCCTTGCCATCATGATGGGTGGTCGCGTTGCCGAGGAAGTCACCTTCGGCAAGGACAACATCACTTCCGGCGCGTCCTCCGATATCGAGCAGGCGACGAAGCTTGCCCGTGCGATGGTGACCCAGTGGGGCTTCTCCGACCAGCTCGGCCTCGTCTCCTATGGTGAAAACCAGCAGGAAGTCTTCCTCGGTCATTCGGTGTCGCAGCAGAAGAACGTTTCCGAAGCCACCGCGCAGAAGATCGACAACGAAGTCCGCCGCCTGATCGACGAAGCCTATAACGAGGCCAAGCGCATCATTACCGAGAAGCACCACGAGTTCGTGGCGGTCGCCGAAGGCCTGCTCGAATACGAGACGCTGACGGGTGAGGAGATCAAGGCGCTGATCCGCGGCGAAAAGCCGGCGCGTGATCTTGGCGACGACACGCCGCCGCACCGTGGTTCCGCCGTTCCGAAGGCTGGCCACAAGAAGGGTGGCGAGACGGAAGGTGGCCTGGAGCCCCAGCCGCAATAAATATAAGGCAAGCAATGGCAGACGGCCGGGCAAATAGTCCCGGCCGTTTTCTTTTGGTAACGGGCTGTAATCATTTCTGATCTGCGGATGGATGCTATTTCCCGGCTTCTATGGCAAAGAAGCGCGACGTTCACCCGGCGCTTAAGGTTAAGATAGGGTTGCGGAGTTACACTATTCCGACTTCCACCGGCTTGATGTATGACGCCGTGGAGTATGGTGGGCAGAACACCTAGAGGCCGGGTGCAGCGAGACAGCGCCGCCGCGGCTGGCGATTTTCAGGAGTAGACATGAAACGTCGTTATTTTGGTACGGACGGCATCCGGGGACAGTCGAACCTTTTCCCGATGACGCCAGATCTTGCCATGCGCGTTGGTATCGCCGTGGGTACGATCTTCCGTCGTGGCGCGCATCGCCATCGGGTGGTCATCGGCAAGGACACGCGCCTGTCCGGCTATATGCTGGAAAACGCCATGGTCGCGGGTTTTACGGCAGCCGGCATCGATGCCTTCGTGCTCGGCCCGATCCCGACGCCTGCCGTCGCCATGCTGACGCGGTCGTTGCGCGCCGATATTGGCGTGATGATCTCGGCCTCGCACAATCCGTTCTATGACAACGGCATCAAGCTCTTTGGTCCCGATGGCTACAAGCTCTCCGATGATCTGGAAATGGAAATCGAGGATCTGCTCGAGACGGACATGACGGCGCAGCTCGCCAAGTCCGCGGAAATCGGCCGGGCGAAGCGTATCGATGGCGTGCATGACCGCTATATCGAGCATGCCAAGCGCACGCTTCCGCGCGACGTGACGCTGCAGGGCCTGCGCGTCGCGATCGACTGCGCCAATGGCGCCGCCTACCGCGTGGCGCCTGCTGCCCTCTGGGAACTCGGCGCGGACGTCGTGACGATCGGCAATGAGCCGGATGGTCTCAACATCAATCTCGAATGCGGCTCCACCCATCCCGAGGCCCTGCAGCGCAAGGTACACGAGGTGCGGGCCGATATCGGTATCGCACTCGATGGTGATGCCGACCGCGTACAGATCATCGACGAGAACGGCAAGTTCATCGACGGCGACCAGCTGATGGCCGTCATCGCCGAAAGCTGGGCGGCGGACGGCACGTTGCGCGGCAACGGCATTGTCGCGACCGTCATGTCGAATCTCGGCCTCGAGCGCTTCCTGACGGGCAAGGGCCTCAACCTCCAGCGCACGAAGGTCGGCGACCGCTATGTCGTCGAGCACATGCGCCAGAACGACTACAATGTCGGTGGCGAGCAGTCCGGCCACATGGTGCTTTCCGATTTCGGCACGACCGGCGATGGCCTCGTTGCCGCACTCCAGGTGCTGGCCTGCGTGAAGCGCAGCGGCAAGTCGGTCAGCGAAATCTGCAACCGCTTCGAGCCGGTGCCGCAGGTGCTGAAGAACGTTCGCATCAAGACCGGCCAGCCGCTTGAGGATGTTGTCGTGCGGCAGGCAATTGCCGATGCCGAAAGCGAACTTGCCAAGACCGGCCGCCTTCTCATCCGCCCGTCCGGTACCGAGCCGCTGATCCGCGTAATGGCGGAAGGCGACGACCGTGCCCAGGTGGAGCGGATCGTCGATGAACTGGTCAACGTTATCGGCTCGGCGCGCAGCGCTGCCTGAAACTGCCGGTGCCGCATTTTTGAGAAGGCCGGGGCGACGTGCTCCGGCCTTTTTCGTTTGGGCGGCGTATTTGTCTGACCGATTTTTTCCGATGCGTTTTGCGGCGGCCACAACGGAGGATTTCGCGTGCCTTGCGTGAGAAGGCCGGCATAGCGTGACGGAGGCGACCTGTCCGCTCGTCTGTCTTCGTCCTTATCGATAAACGCGGATGCCTTTTGAGCTTCCTTAACGCACCGGAACTACGGTTAAGAAATCGCAAAGTTATTACTTTGTTTACTGGGCTTCCTAAGCTTTCATTTAATGTAAAGATTTACTTTAATCGGCCATTAACCTTTTTTCTTCACTATCCAGGGTGATCGAAGGACTTGGAATCCGGCGCGCCGGGCGGCCAAGCAGAAGCCTATTGGAGCCAGGCCATGAGGAAAGTTTTGAGTGGCGTCGTAGCCGTCCTGCTGACAGGCACGTCGGGTTATGCCGCTGATATCTACCAGCCGGAGGTCATCGAAGCCCCGGTGCAGGAAGCCATTATCGAGACCGGCGGGTGGTACCTGCGCGGCGACATGGGCTGGTCCTACAACAAGATGCGCGGGGCCAAGTACTTCCAGGGCTCGAACAGCAACATGCGCGACTTCGATTCTGCCGACCTGAAGAGCGGTTTCGTCATCGGTGGCGGTGTCGGTTACCAGATCAACGATCACTTCCGCACGGACGTGACGCTCGACTACATGTTCAATTCCAAGTTCAACGGCTCGACCTCCGGCAGCTGCGGCGTGGCGGTGAACTGCACCTCGCGCGACGTTGCTTCCATGACGGCGCTGAGCCTGCTGGCCAACGCCTATGTGGACATCGGCACATACGGCTCCATCACGCCCTATGTCGGTGCCGGTATCGGTGGCACCTATGTGAACTGGAAGGGCCTCAACAACACCTCGTGCGAAGATGGCGATCCGACGAACTGCGACCCGACCTTCAACCACCGCGGCAAGAAGAACTGGCGCTTCACCTACGCGCTCATGGCCGGTGCTTCGATCGACGTGACCTGCAACGTGAAGGCCGACCTGGGCTACCGCTTCCGCCATGTCACGAAGGGCGGCATGTTCGGCTACAATGCCGGCGGCGGCCCCGGCTACGACAAGGGCTTCTACAGCCACGAAGCGCGCGCCGGTCTGCGCTACTCCTTCAACGGCTGCGACCAGCAGGCTTACATCCCGCCGGTAGAAATCCCGGTCGAGCAGCCGGTCTACAAATAATCCGTCCTGCCTGATCCATGTTCAAGGCCGCCCAAAAGGGCGGCCTTTTTCGTTCCAGGCTTAAAGAACCGCATGCTTAACGGTTCCTTCACTCCTTAAGAAGTATGGTTAATCAACGGTGTAGGGCGGCAGCAATTCCTTGCAGGCAGCCTGTACCGATTGCGCAACCGCCTGGCGACGCCGGCTTCGAGGGAACGAGAACATGTTTCGTCGCATCGCACCTATTGGTATCGCCATTTTGGCTGGCCTCGTCGCAACCAGTGCGGTTGCGAGCGACCTCGACATCATCAATGCGCCGGAGATTGACGTGTCCGGGGGCGGGGTGGCCGAGGGCTGGTACATTCGCGGCGATCTTGGCTATTCCGGCTGGATCAAGAGCGGCAAGCCCGACTATACGGTCTACGCGCCGGGGGGCTCGGTCTTCTCGCAGGAGACCTTCGACAGTTCGCGCTTTTCCAAGTCGCTGTCCTACGGCGTTGGCATGGGCTACCAGTTCAACAGCATGCTGCGCGCCGACCTGACGACGGATTTCTTCAACGGCAACCTCAGCGGTGATTCGAACATAGACCTGCCGTGCAGCGACGCTGAACCGTCCGGCACGAGCTGCGGCTTCAGTCACAAGGCGGACTACAGCGCGATCAACGTCATGGCTAACGGCTATGTGGATCTCGGGACGTTTGCCGGCTTCACGCCCTATGTCGGCGCCGGCGCCGGCGTGACCCATGTGAGCTGGGACGACTTGAGGAGCAAACCCTACTGCGTGGATGGCTCGTCGGCCTGCTCGGGCGCTACCTACCTGAGCGGCAAGCTGACGGGCGAAGACAGCTGGCGCTTCACCTATGCGCTGATGGCGGGTGCTGCGGTGGACCTGACCGAGCGCATCAAGCTCGATCTCGGCTATCGCTTCTCCGACACGGCGGGCGGAAAGATGTTCCGCTACGGTCCGACCGAGCAGGGCTGGGGCGCGAGCGGCACCAAGGGTCGCGACGATGGCTTCCAGAAACACGAATTCCGCGCCGGTATCCGCATCAATACCTGGTGAGGCGCATTCTCGGGTTTTTCCACGGCGCGTCGGGCAACCGGCGCGCCGTTTCCGTTGCGCCGGATTATTTTTCATTCGCGACATAATGCGCTTGACGGAAGAGGGGCTCTTCAATATTTACGGCGGCGGGACACCCTTCCCCAACGAAGGGCTTTCTATCTGGAAGGATAGCCATCATGACGAAAGCCGTCACCGCACCGGACCTGCGTCCGAATAATACCCATTTTTCTTCTGGCCCTTGCTCGAAGCGCCCCAACTGGTCGCTCGAAGCGCTTTCCGATGCTCCGCTCGGTCGTTCGCACCGTGCCAAGATCGGCAAGACCAAGCTCAAGCAGGCCATTGATCTCACCCGTGAAGTGCTCGAAGTCCCTGCGGACTACCGCATCGGCATCGTGCCGGCCTCCGACACCGGCGCCGTCGAAATGGCGCTCTGGTCGCTGCTCGGCCCGCGCGGCGTCGACATGGTCGCCTGGGAAAGCTTTGGTTCGGGCTGGGTTTCCGATGTCGTCAAGGAGCTGAAGCTCCCCGACACACGCAAGATCACGGCCGATTACGGCCTGTTGCCCGACCTTTCCACGATCGATTTCGACCGTGACGTGGTCTTCACCTGGAACGGCACGACGTCTGGCGTGCGCGTCGCCAATGCCGACTTCATTCCGGCCGACCGCAAGGGCCTGACGATCTGCGACGCGACCTCGGCCGCGTTTGCCCAAAATCTCGATTTCGCCAAGCTCGATGTCGTGACCTTCTCCTGGCAGAAGGTTCTGGGCGGTGAGGGCGCACATGGCGTCATCATCCTGTCGCCGCGCGCCGTCGAGCGCCTCGAAAGCTACACGCCTTCCTGGCCGATGCCGAAAATCTTCCGCATGACCAAGGGCGGCAAGATCATCGAAGGCATCTTCCAGGGTGAGACGATCAACACGCCCTCCATGCTCTGCGTCGAGGATTATATCGACGCGCTGCTCTGGGCCAAGCAGGTCGGCGGCCTGACGGGCCTGATGGCCCGCGCCGATGCCAATGCCAAGGTCATCTTCAATTTCGTCGAGAACAACGACTGGATCGCCAACCTGGCGAAGGAGCCGGCGACGCGCTCCAACACCTCGGTCTGCCTGACCATCGCCGACAAGGACGTGGCAGCGCTCGACGCCGACGCACAGGCCGCCTTTGCCAAGGGCCTCGTCGCCTTGCTCGAAAAGCAGGGTGTTGCCTTTGATATCGGCGCTTACCGCGACGCCCCTTCGGGCCTGCGCATCTGGGCAGGCGCTACCATCGACACCGCCGATCTCGAGGCGCTGATGCCGTGGCTGACCTGGGCTTTCGAGACCCAGAAGGCGACGCTTGCCAAGGCTGCGGCCTGATTTTTTCGCGACCGGCTTCGTCCCCTGGGCGAAGCCACCTTTGATCTCATCTCCCTAGACTCAATTGAAGGAGGCCTCTCATGGCACCTCGCGTACTCGTATCCGACGAACTGTCGGAAACCGCCGTCCAGATTTTCCGTGATCGCGGCGTCGATGTGGATTTCCAGCCGCAGCTCGGCAAGGACAAGGACAAGCTTGCCGAAATCATCGGCAACTATGATGGCCTTGCTATCCGCTCCGCCACCAAGGCGACGGAAAAGCTGATCGCGGCAGCGACCAACCTCAAGGTCATCGGCCGCGCCGGCATCGGCGTCGACAATGTCGATATCCCGGCTGCCTCGCGCCGCGGTATCATCGTCATGAACACGCCGTTCGGCAATTCGATCACCACGGCGGAACACGCCATCGCGCTGATGTTTGCCGTCGCCCGCCAGCTTCCCGCCGCCGACACCTCCACGCAGGCTGGCAAGTGGGAGAAGTCGAAGTTCATGGGCGTCGAGATCACCGGCAAGACGCTTGGCGTCATCGGCGCCGGCAATATCGGCTCCATCGTCTGCTCGCGCGCCATCGGCCTCAAGATGCACGTCGTCGCCTATGACCCGTTCCTCTCCAAGGAGCGCGCGGAGGAGATGGGCGTGAAGAAGGTCGAGCTTAACGAGCTCTTCGCCGAAGCCGACTTCATCACCATGCATGTGCCGCTGACGGACAAGACCCGCAACATCATCGACGCGGCGGCGATCGCCAAGATGAAGGACGGCGTGCGCATCGTGAACTGCGCCCGCGGCGGCCTCGTCGTCGAGGCCGACCTCGCCGAAGCGCTGAAGTCCGGCAAGGTTGCCGGCGCCGGCTTCGACGTGTTCGAGGTCGAGCCCGCCAAGGAAAGCCCGCTCTTCGGCCTGCCGAACGTCGTCTGCACGCCGCATCTCGGCGCCTCGACCACCGAAGCGCAGGAAAATGTTGCCCTCCAGGTCGCCGAGCAGATGTCGGATTATCTGGTGCGCGGCGCTGTCTCGAACGCCATCAACATGCCGTCGATCACCGCTGAAGAAGCCCCGATCCTCAAGCCGTTCATCCGGCTTGCCGACGTGCTCGGCGCCTTCGTCGGCCAGGTCACGGAAAGCGCCATCAAGGAAATCGAGATCCTCTACGACGGCGCGACTGCTGCGATGAACACCAAGGCGCTGACGAGTGCTGCGCTCGCCGGCCTCATCCGCTCGCAGGTTTCCGACGTCAACATGGTTTCGGCGCCGGTCATGATCAAGGAGAAGGGCGTCATCCTCTCCGAGGTCAAGCGTGACAAGTCGGGCGTTTTCGATGGCTACATCCGCCTGACGGTGACCACCGCCAACCAGACCCGTTCGATCGCCGGCACCGTCTTCTCTGACGGCAAGCCGCGCTTCATCCAGATCAAGGGCATCAACCTCGACGCCGATGTCGGCAACCACATGGTCTACATCACCAATACCGACGTTCCCGGCATGATCGGCTTCATCGGCACGACGCTGGGCGAGGCGGGCGTCAACATCGCCAACTTCCAGCTCGGCCGCGACAAGCAGGGCGGTGATGCGATCGCGCTGCTCTATGTCGATGCCGCTGTCTCGGAAGACGTGTTGAACAAGCTGCGCGCCAATGCGGCGATCCGCCAGATCAGGCCGCTCGTCTTCAACGTCGACTGATCTCGTCCTCCCATGCCCTCACGAAAAATGCCCGCCGGATTATCCGGCGGGCCTTTTTCGTGAGGGCATGGGTCTCTTTGCGATCAGGCGGCGCGCCGCATGTGGCTGCGGCCGGTGTCGGCAAGCTGGAAGTGGGCGATCCGCCCGGCAAGCTGGCCACTTTCCTCGGCGAGCGTCTGGCTGGCGGCTGACGTCTGCTCCACCATGGCGGCGTTCTGCTGGGTCATCTGGTCCATCTGGTTGACGGCAGTGTTGATTTCCCGCAGGCCAACCGACTGCTCCTGCGCGGCGGTGGCGATCGCCACGATGCGGTCGTTGATCTCGTTGACGCGGCGCTCGATGTCGGCAAGCGAGGCGCCGGTTTCTTCCACCAGCGACACACCGGCGGAGACTTCCGTCGACGATGCGTTGATGAGCGTCTTGATCTCCTTGGCGGCATTGGCCGAGCGCTGCGCCAGTTCGCGCACTTCCTGCGCCACGACGGCAAAACCCTTGCCGGCATCGCCGGCACGCGCCGCTTCCACGCCGGCATTCAGCGCGAGCAGGTTGGTCTGGAAGGCGATGTCGTCGATCACACCGATGATCTCGCCGATCCTGGAGGAGGAGTTTTCGATGCGGCCCATCGCATCGATGGCGTTGCGCACGACGTCGCTCGACCGGGCGGCGCCGGTACGGGCATCGGAGACCATACGCTTGGCTTCCTCGGCGCGGCTCGTCGAGTTCTGCACGGCGGCGGTAATTTCGTCGAGGGCGGCGGCGGTCTCCTCAAGCGAGGCAGCCTGCTGCTCGGTGCGCTGCGAGAGGTCGTTGGCGGCACGGCTGATCTCGCCGGCGCTGCCGTTGACGATGGCCGTCGATTCGGCGATCGCGGCGATGGTGGACTTCAGCGCATCGACAGCGCCGTTGAAGTCGCGACGCAGCTTCTCGTATTCAGGCCCAAGTTCCGGCACGGAGACGGTCAGATCGCCTTGGGCAAGGCGTTCCAGCGCGGAGCCGATCGTTTCGACGACGCGCGACTGGCTGCGGGCGACGGTGGCCTGACGCTGCTCGTTGGCGCTGCGTTCACCGTCAATGACTTCCTGCTGCTCACGTTGGCGAATTTCCAGCGCGTTGCGCTCGATGACGGAATTGCGCAGCAGGACCAGCGCGTCCGCCATGCTGCCGATCTCGTCCTTGCGGTCGGTATCCGGCACGTTGGACTGGGTGCGGTTGTTCGCGACTTCGAGCATGACGTCCTTGAGACGGTTGATCGGGAGGCTGATCGAGCGGCCGATGGCGAGTGCCGCGGCAAGCGTTGCGAGGCCAGCAAGCAGCGTGATGACGATCGTCGTCGTCATGGACGTATAGTATTTCGCGGCGAGGTCGTCGGCATAGACGCCGGTGCCGATGCCCCAGTTCCAGGGCTGGAAGCCCTGGATATAGGAGAACTTTTCGACGGGCTCGCTGTGGCCCGGCTTGTCCCAGTAGTAGTCGACGAAACCGCTGCCGGGGTTCTGTGCGATCTGGATGAGCTCGATGTTGAACGCCTTGCCGTTGGTATCCTTCAGGCCTCGCACGTCCGTGCCGATCAGCTTCGGATTGAGCGGATGCGCGATCATCATGCCGTCGAGGCCATTGATGAAGAAATAGCCGTCTTCGCCGAAGCGCATGGCCATCACGGCGGTGATCGCCCGTGCCTTCGCGTCGTCAACGGTCAGCGTGCCGTCATTTGCAAGCTTTTCGTAAGAGGCGATAACGGAGATTGCCGTTTGCGTGACGTTGCGCAGCATGAGGCGCCGCTCGTCGTTCACCTCACCGTTGGCGTGTTGTGTCTTGTAGACCATGGCTGCGGCCATGAAAAACAAAGCCATGGCGGTGAGGAGGTAGATGCGGGCAGAAATGCGAATGTTTTTCACTGCTTAAACCTGACGAGAAATAATATTGCGCGTACTGCAATAGTAAAAAATCTAATCAAGTTTTAAGCACCTCCCCCATTTTTAGGGGCGAGGCCGCAGGAAATATGGGTTCTTGCAGGTGGGTTCTTGTATTTGTCAGATATTATTTTTTTTCGGCCGTCCCCATTCGGCAATCGCGATGCCGCCGAGCACGAGGAGCATGGCGACGACGTGGAAGGGGTGCATTGTCTCGCCGATCAACAGGACGGACAGAATGGTACCGAAGACCGGGATGGCATTGATGAACAGGCCAGCCCGGTTGGCGCCGATCATTTCTACGCCGCGTACATAGAGCACCTGCGAGAGCAGAGAGGGGAAGATGCCGGCGTAGAGCACGACGGCCCAACCGGTCGTATCCGGAAAGATAGCGGCGCCGCGCGACAGTTCCCAGAAGAACAGCGGGATGGCGCTGAGCAGCGCGCCGAAGGCGGGCGCGGCGATGAAACTCTGCCAGTGCATCTCCGGCTTCCAGCGCAGCGACACGGTATAGCCGGCATAGACGACACAGGCGCAAAGCATCAGCGCGTCGCCGAAGTTGAACTCAAGTTCCGCCAGTGCCGAGAATTCGCCATGAGCGGCTGTTACAAGAACGCCGACAAGCGTGACGCTGAAGCCGACGATCTGGGCGAACGACGCCTGGATTCGAAAGAGAATGAAGTTGAAGACGAAGATCAGCATCGGAATGCCGGCCTGCTCGATGACGGCGTTGATGGCGCTCGTATGGCCGAGCGCAGTATAGAGCAGGGCATTGAAGGCGGTGAAGCCGAAGACGCCGTAGAGCAGCAGTTGGAGCCAGTGCTTGCGGATGACCGGCCAGTCGCGTTTCACTTGCGGTAGCATGAAGATCAGGATGATCGTGAGCGCGACGATCCAGCGGAACGTCGTCAGCACCATCGGGCTGACATGGCCGACGGCAAGTTTGCCCGCAACCGAGTTCGCGCCCCAGAAAAGCGCGGTGATGCAAAGGTAGAAATAGGCTCTGCTGTTCAAGGTGGGATGTGTCCGGATGAAGAACGGGTACGCGGGGTGCGTCGGCGGGTGCCTCAGATAAGGGGAAAAACCGCGGAATGTCATGCAAAAAGCGGATGACGGCCGTCATAACAGGGTCGCATTCCCAAAGACAACACAGTATAGATGCGCGGGTTTGTGTCAGGCGGGCGGGTTTCCGCGCGCAAGAATGGGAAAGATTAAATGACGAACGTCGTGGTGATCGGATCGCAATGGGGTGACGAAGGCAAGGGCAAAATTGTCGACTGGCTTTCTGAACGCGCGGATATTGTCGTGCGCTTCCAGGGTGGTCACAATGCCGGCCATACGCTCGTCATCGACGGCACGAGCTACAAGCTCTCGCTGCTGCCCTCCGGCGTCGTCCGTCCGGGCAAGATGGCGGTCATCGGTAATGGCGTGGTGGTGGATCCGCACGCGCTGATCGCTGAAATCGACAAGCTCGGCAAGCAGGGCGTGACGATCACGCCGGAAAACCTGCGCATTGCCGACAATGCGACCCTTATCCTCTCGCTGCACCGCGAACTGGACGGCATCCGCGAGGACGCCGCCTCCAACTCCAATTCCGGCGTCAAGATCGGCACGACCCGCCGCGGCATCGGCCCGGCTTACGAAGACAAGGTCGGTCGTCGCGCCATCCGCATCATGGATCTTGCAGACCTCGAAACCCTGCCGGGCAAGGTCGAGCGCCTGCTGACGCACCACAATGCGTTGCGCCGCGGCCTTGGCGAAAATGAAGTCACGCTTGAGACGATCATGCTGGAACTGACCTCGGTTGCCGATCGTGTGCTGCCGTTCCGCGAGACGATCTGGCTGATGCTCGACAAGGAGCGCCGCCGTGGTGCGCGCATCCTGTTCGAAGGCGCGCAGGGCTCGCTGCTCGATATCGACCATGGCACCTATCCCTTCGTCACCTCGTCTAACACGGTCGCCGGCCAGGCTGCCGCCGGTTCGGGCATGGGCCCGGGTTCGCTCGGCTATATCCTCGGCATCACCAAGGCCTACACGACGCGCGTCGGCGAAGGCCCGTTCCCGACGGAGCTGCATGACGAGATCGGCCAGTTCCTTGGCGAGAAGGGCCATGAATTCGGCACGGTCACCGGCCGTAAGCGCCGCTGCGGCTGGTTTGACGCAGCCTTGGTGCGCCAGTCGGTTGCGACCAACGGCATTACCGGCATCGCACTGACGAAGCTCGATGTGCTCGATGGCCTTGATGAGCTGAAGATCTGCGTCGGTTACAAGCTCGACGGCAAGGAAATCGATCACCTGCCGGCAAGCCAGGGCCAGCAGGCCCGCGTCGAGCCGATCTACATCACGCTCGAAGGCTGGAAGGGCTCGACGGTCGGCGCGCGCAGCTGGGCGGATCTGCCGGCCCAGGCCATCAAATATGTCCGTCAGGTCGAAGAGCTGATCGGCGCGCCGGTCGCCCTGCTGTCGACCAGTCCGGAGCGGGATGACACCATACTTGTGACGGACCCGTTTGAGGACTAATCTCAAGCTCAACACCAGTTCCGTGTCGTATTCCAATGGGATAGTGCATGGACACGACGGAAAGTTCTGATGGCGGATTTTGTAGCAGTCATTCGAAGGGCCGTTGATGGCCTCTCGGACAACAATGCCGAGATGCGGCAGAAGGTTTACGAGAAGGCCCGCGGCGCCGTCCGCAGGCAGCTCGAATCCATGAACCCGCGCCCTTCTGATGACCTCGTGAAGCGTCAGCTCGACAAGCTCGAAGCGGCGATCGGCGACGTCGAGGAGGAGCACGTCGAGGCACTTCCCGTCGAAGAGCCCGCGCCCGAACCCGTCGAGGATCTCGCACCCGAGCCTATCGAAGAGGCCGTGCAGCCGGAGCCGGTGGTCGAAGAGACCACCGCCGCCGCTGAGCCGGAAGCCGAGGTTGCCGAAGTCGAGCCAGAGGCCGAGCCTGCCGAAGCTGAACGGGAGGCCGAGCCTGCCGAAGCCGAGCCGGAACAGCACGCCGAGCCCGTTGAGCAACCCGTCGCCGAGCCGGTGGAATCCCAAGAGGATGCTCCGGCCGAACAGGCGGTTGAAGACGAGCCCGTTGCCGAGGCGCCGGTTGAGGAAACGCCAGCTGTCGAAGCCGATGTCGAGCCCGAGCCGCGCGAGCCTGTGGTTGAAGAGGCGATAGCGGACGAGCCGCAGCCGGTGGCTGCAGAGGCGCATGTCGAGCCGTCCTGGCAGGTCGAGGCCGCTCCGTCTGACGACTATGTGCCCTCCTGGCAGGAGCCGGAGACCGCGACTGAAACCACGGTGGAAGAGCCTCAGTCCGTTGCTGCCGTCGAACCGGAAGCGCAGGTCTATCCGGTTCACGATGAACAGGCGCCGGATGCCGAGCCGGTCGCGGATGCCCGTATGCCGTCGGCAGAGGCGCAGTGGAATTGGAATGAGGCGACCCCCGTCGTCGAGACGGCGGACAACCGTGCGCAGCCGGCAGAAACCGCAAACGATCCGCTTGCCTGGGACTGGCCGGACGAGAAGGCGGGACAGTCGGCGGATACGCCAGAGAAGGCTGCTCCGGTGCGGGACTGGGGCGACCTCGATGAGCTGCTCGGCCACAACGCGCCGAAGGCCGGTGCGGCTGTTGCGGGCGCTGCCGCCATGGCAGAAGCCGGGCTCTCCGATGCCGTTGCCTCGCCCACGCCTGCCGTCGAAACGGCACGTACGCCGCAGCGCTCATTCCGGGCCGAGCCGCGCAAGTCGCGCATCAATTTTGCAGCCCTTGCGGCGCTGGTCGCGCTCATCGCAGTCATTGGCGGCGCGGGTGCGGGTTATTGGTTCAACCGCGACATGGTGAATGGCTGGGTCAACGAGCGCATTGCGTCGTTCACGACCCCGTCGACCGAGAAGCCTGCGGAAACAGCGCAGACGAACCAGACCGCAGAAGGCGGTCGTAACCTGCCGGCCGACACCACGCCGGCGGAAACGGCCCAGACTCCGACGGACGATGCGGCCGGTACTACGCCCACGACCACGACGACGGAGGTTGCCTCGACGTCGCAGAACAGCAGCGGCAAGTTCACGCAGCGCCTGTTGACCGACGGTTCTGAAGTCGATCAGGGTCCGGCGCCGGCACTTGACGGCGCAACGCCGGAAGAAGGCAAGTCGGTTGCCGCCCAGTCGACGGAAACGGCGGATGCTGCCCAGGCCGGTGCGGCTACCAGCGACGATGCTGCGACCACTGGCGACGCGGCTACCACCACTGGCACGGACGGCACGACGCAGACCCCGGCCGGAACGGGCACTGCCACGACCACGGACACCCAGACGCCCGCCACGACCGGCGAACAGCCTGCCGCCATCGGCGTCACACAAAAGATGTTCCTCTATGAGGAACGCCTGGGCCAGACCGCGCCGACGGCGATCGAAGGCACGGTTGCCTGGTCGGTCGCCGAAGAATCGCCGGGTGGCGATGCCAAGGCCGAGCCGGTGGTGCGCGCGCAGGTCAATGTGCCCTCCAAGGGCCTGACCGCGCTGATCACCTTCCGCCGCAATGGCGACCGCTCGTTGCCGGCAAGTCATCTGGTGGAGCTCGTCTTTTCGCTGCCGGAGAACTTTGAAGGTGGCGGCATCGAGAGCGTGCAGCGCGTGGCGATGAAGCGGACCGAGCAGGACCGCGGCGATGCGCTGATCGCGGTGCCGGCGAAGATCACCGACGACTTCCACATGATCGCGCTCAACGATTTCCCGGAAGCGATTGCCAAGAACACCGAGCTTCTGCGCACCCGCAACTGGATCGACATTCCGATCACCTACCGCAACGGCCGCCGCGCGCTGATGACGCTCGACAAGGGGGCCGCCGGTGCGGAAGCCTTCGACACGGTGATGAAGGCGTGGGCGACAGCCGGCGCCGCCAGCCCGTAAGGTTGTTGCATACGACCAAAAGAAAAGGCCCGGCAAGCGATGCCGGGCCTTTTTGTTTCTGGAGTGTCGTACGGATCAGGCGTCTTCGATGACGCGGACCGCGCGGGCCTGTTCGGCCGCGTATTTCTGCACGGCCTCCTGCACCTTCTCGAAAGCGCGCACCTCGATCTGGCGCACGCGCTCGCGGCTGATGTCGAACTCGGTGGAGAGTTCTTCCAGCGTCACCGGATCTTCGGCGAGGCGACGGGCCTCGAAGATGCGGCGTTCGCGGTCGTTCAAGACGTCCATCGCGCGGGCCAGCATGGCGCGGCGCGTGTCCAGTTCGTCCTGCTCGATCAGCGTCTGTTCCTGGCTGTCGTGATTGTCGACAAGCCAATCCTGCCACTGGCCGGATTCGCCTTCACCGGTTTTGATCGGCGCGTTGAGCGAGGCGTCGCCGGTGAGGCGGCGGTTCATCGAGACGACTTCGTCTTCCGAAACCTTGAGCTTGGTCGCGATTTCCTTGACCTGGTCCGGACGAAGGTCGCCGTCGTCGATCGCCTGGATCTTGTTCTTCATGCGGCGCAGGTTGAAGAACAGGCGCTTCTGATTGGCGGTCGTGCCCATCTTCACCAGCGACCACGAGCGCAGGATGTACTCCTGGATCGAGGCCTTGATCCACCACATGGCATAGGTCGCAAGGCGGAAGCCGCGTTCCGGGTCGAACTTCTTGACGGCCTGCATCAGGCCGACATTGCCCTCGGACACGACTTCGCCGATCGGCAGGCCGTAGCCGCGATAGCCCATGGCGATCTTGGCCACGAGGCGCAGATGGCTCGTGACGAGTTCATGCGCGGCGCTACGATCGCCGTGCTCCTGATAACGCTTGGCGAGCATGTATTCCTGCTGCGGCTCAAGCATTGGAAACTTGCGGATTTCATCGAGATAGCGGTTGAGACCACCTTCTCCGGCCGTAATCGACGGCAGCGTATTGCGGGCCATTCAGCACCCCTTTCGTGACACGGCTTCCATTCGGCAAGCCTTGGTACGGAGCCTGATCCTGAAACCGGATCCCCGTCAGCAACCATGCTCCCCGTGGGTCATGACGATCCCACGATCATACAGATAGGTATGGCGAAACAATGGTTCAAGTCGCCGCAGGCTTCACGGCTGCGTGAAGGCGGGGAGGGGGAATGGATTTTGCGACACGTCCCCAAAATGGGGTCTGATGCCGGCAAATCAAGGGTTCGCGGCCTATTCGACCGCGCGCAGCGCCTTGATCAGCCGTTCCAGGTCCTCCGGCGGCGGGGCCTCGAAACGCATGGTTTCGCCGGTCGCCGGATGTTCGAACTGCAGCAGGAAGGCGTGCAGCGCCTGCCGTCGGAAATTGTTGACCACGTCGCGTGCCGCATCCGGCAGACGGTTCGCCTTGGTCTTGAACGCGGCGCCATATTCCGGGTCGCCGATCAGCGGATGGCCGATATGGGCCATGTGCACGCGGATCTGGTGCGTGCGGCCGGTTTCGAGGCGGCATTCGATGAGGGAGGCGAGGCTGGTGGCATCGGGCGTCTCGGCATAGCGCTCGATCACTTCGTAATGGGTGATCGCCTCGCGCGCGTCGTCGGTGTTTTCGCGCTTCACGGTGCGCTTGGTGCGGTCTCCGGCGCGGCCGAGGGGCGCGTCGACCGTACCCTTCAACTTGCCTGGGCGGCCCCAGACGACAGCCTGGTAGGCGCGCTCCAGCGGGCCCGTGCGGCCATGGTCGGCGAACTGGTCGGAGAGGTGGCGGTGTGCGATGTCGTTCTTGGCGACGACCATCACGCCACTGGTTTCCTTGTCGAGGCGGTGCACGATGCCGGGCCGCCGCACGCCGCCGATGCCGGACAGGCTCTCGCCGCAATGGTGGATGAGGGCGTTGACCAGTGTGCCGGTCCAGTTGCCCGCACCGGGATGCACGACGAGGCCGGCCGGCTTGCAGAGCACGATCAGGTCGTCATCCTCGTAGAGCACGTCGAGCGGGATGTCCTCGCCCTTCGGCTCTGGATCGCGGGGTTCCGGCAGGGCGATCTCGACGGTATCGCCAGGATGGATCTTGCGCTTCGGTTCGCCGATGGCCGTACCGTTGACGAGAACGGCGCCTTCCTCGATCAGCGCCTTGATGCGGCTGCGCGAAAAATCGCCGGCAAGCGTGGCCGCGAGCCAGGCATCGATCCGCCCTTCGGCGTCTTCCGGCACCGTCAGGACTTTTCTTGTGGCCTCGGCTTCTTTAAAGGGGTCGGTCATCGTTCACTTATACTCATTGCCGGAAGGGCGTCTGCCATGTCCAATATCGAAAACAACGATCAGGAAGACAAGCCGCTCGACCCGGTGATGGAAAATGTTCGTCGCAAGATGATGCGCCTGCAACTCGTCTCGGGCGGCATCATGCTTTTGATGTTCATGGCGGTGCTTGCGGCCATTGTCTATAAGATCAATACGCGCGAAGGCAAGCCGGAAGCCGCAACGGCGTCTGGTACGCTCGTTCCGAGCGACGCACCCGTCAAGGCGACGGCGACGCTGCCGGACGGTTTTGCCGTTTCAGCCGTGTCGCAATCGGACGGGCAGATCCTGTTCTACGGCGTCACGGCGGCGGGCACCCGCAAGGCCCTGCTTTTCGACATCGCTGCCGGCCGTATGGTCGCCGAGATCGACGTCGCGGGCAACTGATCGGGCATGGCGGCGCAACCGGTCCGTATCGATGATCCAGCCGACCCGCGCATTGCGGGTTTCGTGTCGATCCGCGAACGCGACCTCACCGGTCGCGAGGGCCTGTTCATTGCCGAGGGCACGGTGGTGCTGCGCATGCTCGGCGCGGCACCGGCGCAGGACAATGGTTTTGCCGCCGAGGCCTTCCTGCTTCTCGAAAACCGGCTGGCCGGCATTGCGGACGTGCTGGCCACCTTTCCGCCGACCGTGCCGGTCTATGTGGCCTCCGCGGCGGTCTTCGATGCGGTCGCCGGTTTCAACATGCACCGTGGCGTGCTGGCGCTCGGCCGCAAGCCTACGGCAGAGAGGGGAGAATCGCTCCTCGAATGCCTGCCGGAAACCAGCCTCGTTCTCGCCGGCTGCGGCCTGTCCAACCATGACAATGTCGGTTCGATCTTCCGCAATGCCGCTGCTTTTGGCGCAGATGCGGTTTTTCTCGATGAGATGTCCTGCGATCCGCTCTACCGCAAGGCCATCCGCGTTTCCGTCGGCTCGGTTCTGACGGTGCCGTTTTCGCGTGGTCTTGGTGCGCAAACGATGCTGCGCGGGCTGGCGGAGGCGGGGTTTGAAATCTGGGGGCTTTCGCCGCGTGGCGAGGTGGCCGTGGCGGAAATCCCCGCGGCGCGGCGCATTGCGCTCGTGCTCGGCACGGAAGGCGAGGGGCTTGCCGAAAGCATCCTCTCCTCTTTCCGTACGGCGCGCATTCCACAGCGGCCCGGGCTCGACAGCCTCAACGTCGCGACGGCGAGCGGGATCGCGCTGTATCAGATCGCTCTCGCCATGGGCCGGGTCGGATAGATTGAACTCAGTTCTCGTCTTGCCCGATCTGCGCGCGGACGCGCTGGGCAAGGCTGTTTTCGTCGCCGTCAAGAGCAGGGTCGATCGAGGCGATGAGGTCGTGCACCGGTGAGCCAGCCCCTTCTCGAGCGGCGGTCAGCACGATCATCTTGCTGGCAAGGTCGGCCATTTCTTCGCGCAATGCGGCATCGTTTTCGCCGGTCTTTGCGGCCATCAACCGTTCGGAAAGCGCCGTGCCCTGATCGCGCACATGGTCTTCCAGCGCGACGATATCGATGGGCGGTGGTGTCACCTTGTCGGAACGGCGCTGGGAAAGGCGGCTTGCCACCGTGGTGCGGGCGATCCCGCTCGAACGGACCGACTTTACCGCTTCCTTGTTTTCCACTGTCAACGTCTTCACCTTGTCGCGCAGGCGGTTAACCTCCGCGATACGCCTCTCGATAGCATTGTCCTTGTCGGCACTCCCGGCAAGTTCCCGCGTCAGCCGGGTCTCCATCTGACGCACGCGGGCTTCCTCCCGGGCAAGCCGAACTTCCAGCGCTTTCGCATTCTGGCTCGTCGACTTCAAGTCCTCACGCAGCTTGTCACGCTCGTCCTTGAGATTGCCGATCCGGCTCTTCAGATTTTCCATCGCCGTGTCGCGGGTGGCGGCGTCGATCTTCATGTCGTCGATGTCAGCACGCAGGTGCTCGATGCTGGCATTCAGCTTGTCGACCTCTGCCGCGCGGCCCCGAGCTTCGCGGTCGGCGGTGGTGAGGGCTGCCTTGAACTGCTCGCTCTTCAACTCCTCGCGCCGGAGGGCGGAGCGCATGTCGCCCGCTTCGATGTTCATGTCGGCGAGCTGGGCGTGCAGTTCGGCATTTTCCGTGCCGATCGCGGCGCCCTGGGCGAGCAGCTTCTCGCTCCTCACCCTTTCCAGCGTGTGTTTCTCCCGCTCGCGGCGGACGTTCTGGGCGAGGCGGGCATTTTCGGTCGCAAAGGCCGCGCGCGCCATATCCTTCTGGGCGCGCACTTCCTGCGGGCTCAGCGGCATGGTGGCTTTCATACGGGCTTCGGTGAACTTGACGATACGCTTCTGGATCGCCGGGGCAACGAGCAGACCGGTCAGTGTGGCGGCGAGAAAGCCAAGCGCGAAGAGAAGGGCGTACTCGATCACGGGTCACTCGTTCCAAAACGGGTCTCGGACGAGAACACTATAGCGGCTCGTCCGAGCTTGCACAGGGGTTGTCTCTGCGAAATACACTCTCGGTTAATCTGACGGGCGAGAGTGCCTTTTCATTCGCTCAGAAGGGATTCCAGGTCGGCTGGCGCGTCAGCTTCAGGTAGCCGGCATTGATGCCGAGGCGGGCGCCAACGCCGGTGCGGATCGGCACGAGCACGACGTCGCGGTTGACGTTGACCTGCATGCCGACGCCGGCGACGATATAGGCCGAGCCGGAAACGCCGCCGTAACGCTCGTAGAGCGCGCTGACGTCAGGCAGGTTGTAAACGAGCATCATCGTGCGGCTGCCCTGGCCGCCCCAGTCGAGGCCGAGCGACGGGCCCTGCCAGAACACCGAATGCTGGCCGGCATTCTTGGTGTTCAGCGTGCCTTCGCCATAGGTCAGGCCGGCGATGAAGGCGCCGGAGCCTTCCTGGCCAAGGATATAGCCATTCGGCAGGCCGTAGGATTCGAAGGCGCGTTCCACCACCTTGGCGATGCCGCCGGAGGTCGAGCCGAAGAATCCGTGGCCGGCATCGACGATTTCCTGCATGGAATACTGGTTGCTGCTCTGCTGTGCCTGAGCCGGCAAAGCGAGGAGGAGCGTCACGAATGTTGCTGTTACGATCCTGAACACCATCGTGACCAGATTTGAAATAGCCATGTCCCGTTCGCCTTCCTTCATGTATCGGCCCCGTTCATGCAGCAATTTGATCCGATCGTCTTAACAATCGGTTTACCAAATGTGGTGTCATTATGGCTGTCTTTAAATCGGGCACGCCTCGCGCAATTCTGACGTGCTATGCGTCGCGGAGACTGCCGCGAATGTGCCCTTGTCAAGCCGGCTGCGTTGAACGAACACGTGGACCTGGGAGAAATTTATGGCGAAAAATCTGAATCTTACGCTTGCCGGTCCTGATCTGGCAGCGCTTTTGTGCAGCCGCGTCTGCCACGATGTCATCTCGCCCGTCGGTGCGATCAACAATGGTCTCGAACTGCTCGACGAGGGCGGTGCCGATTCGGAGGCGATGGACCTCATCCGCACCAGCGCGCTGAACGCTTCCGTCCGTCTGAAATTCGCACGCCTCGCTTTTGGCGCATCCGGCTCCGTCGGTGCGTCGATCGATACGGGCGAGGCGGAGAAGGCCGCGCGCGACTTCGCGGTCGCTGAAAAGAAAACGGAAGTCACCTGGTCAGGCCCGCGCGCCATCGTCGCGAAGAACCGGGTCAAGCTGCTGCTCAACCTGTTTCTCGTGGCGTATGGCGCCATTCCGCGCGGCGGCTCGATCGACGTCACGCTTGAAAATCCGGAATTCGACGCCGTCTTCAAGCTTACGGCCAAGGGCCGCATGCTGCGCGTGCCACCCAAGTTTGCCGAAATCCTCTCTGGCACGCCGGAAGAGTCCGTCGATGCGCATTCGATCCAGCCGTACTACACGGTGCTGCTCGCCGATGAGGCTGGCATGGAGCTCGATGTGACGGCGAGCCCCGAGGAAATCGTCTTTTCGGCCCGGATGGCTCCGGCTTCGGAATAAGCCAAAGGCGGCCAAGGTATTGTTAACCATGGCCGCTAACGCTTTGTTTGCCAGGCGCCGGTAGAGTTGCAACCTGTATTGTTCCCGCGCACCACGAGCGGGAGAGCTAGGAGCAGCGAATGCAGCGGTTGATGATCGCCGATGGTTCCGACGTCGTCCGCAAGGTCGGCAAGCGTATTCTCTCCGGCTTCAATTTCCTCGTACTGGAAGCCTCGAGCTCGCTCGAAGCACTGGTTCGCTGCGAGGCGGAGCTGCCTAACATTCTCATCGTCGATTCCACGATGGACGGCGCGCTGGAGTTGATCGGCAATATCCGCAACCTGCCGCAGGGCAAATCGGTGCGCATCTACTACTGCGTGGTCGAGGCGGACCTGAAGAAGATGATGATGGGCAAGCGCGCCGGTGCGGACGATTTCCTGCTGAAACCGTTCGACCGCAAGATCCTGACCCAGGTGTTCAGCAGTCTTTCGATCGCGGCCTGAACGCACTCCCGGATACGAAGCCACCGACGCGGCCGCTCGCAAGAGCCGGCCGCGTTTTTGCTTTGCCCTTTTGCCGCATTCTCGCAGGCAAAGAAAAACCCGCCTGCGGAGCGGCGGGTTTGAATTTCTTGAGCGAGGAGGGGCCTATCAGGCGCTTTCGGCGAAGTCGCCTTCGGGTTCGCGCAGCACATAGCCGCGACCCCAGACCGTCTCGATATAGTTCGCGCCGCCGGCGGCGTTTGCGAGCTTCTTGCGCAGCTTGCAGATGAAGACGTCGATGATCTTCAGTTCCGGCTCGTCCATGCCACCATAGAGGTGGTTCAGGAACATTTCCTTGGTGAGCGTCGTGCCCTTGCGCAGCGAGAGCAGCTCGAGCATCTGGTATTCCTTGCCCGTCAGGTGCACGCGCTGGCCGCCGACTTCGACGGTCTTGGCGTCGAGGTTGACGATGAGCTCGCCCGTCGAGATGACCGACTGGGCATGACCCTTGGAGCGGCGCACGATGGCGTGGATGCGGGCAACGAGCTCGTCCTTGTGGAACGGCTTCGTCATATAGTCGTCGGCGCCGAAGCCGAGGCCGCGCACCTTGTCCTCGATGCCGGCCATGCCGGAGAGGATGAGAATCGGCGTCTTGACCTTGGACAGGCGCAACGTCCGAAGAACCTCGTAACCCGACATGTCAGGGAGATTCAGATCGAGCAGGATGATGTCGTAATCATACAGCTTGCCCAGATCGACACCTTCCTCGCCGAGGTCGGTGGTATACACATTAAAACTTTCGGACTTCAGCATCAATTCGATGCTCTGCGCTGTCGCGCTGTCGTCCTCAATAAGTAGAACCCGCATATCTGTCCCCTTTTCCGCCGCTCAAGGTACCTGGCCCCCTACGCGATACGGATCCAGTCGTTGCCTGATTTGAAGGCTGCCATGAAATGGTTAACAAATCCTGATTCACTTTGGCAAGGTGTATCGATCTGTTAATTATTTTAGGCAGCTCCCTGATTTCATGGATGAATCAGAAATGTGAATCTTAAACTGTCTTTTTAAGAAACACATCTAACTGACTCTTTCGACTCATTAATGCGCCCCACCTCTTTTTTAGCGAACCGCATTTACAGAGCCTTAAATCATCGAACCTATGATTAACGATGCCCGTAAACGAAAGGTTACCAGCGGTAGGGTTTTGTTAATATCGCTAGATTTTTTCGTGGGCTCGGCGTGTTTGGCCGGGTTTCGGGCGAAAATGTCGGCCTCCGGCGTGCGATGGTCATCGTGCTTCGGGTGCTGATTTGAAATGCCGGGTGACCGTTCGCCACATGTTTTGGGGGTCGATCGCCTTAATGCCGGGGTCTCGCTATCCACGGGAGTATTGCGTATGAAGTCGCGTGAGAGCCTAGTTCGCCTGAAGGAATTTCAGGTGAAAGACAAAAGACGGCAGCTGGCCCAGCTTCAGTTGATGATGTCCGAATTCGAACGGATGTCGAAGGAACTGGAAAGCCAGATCGCCATCGAAGAAAAGAAGTCCGGGATCACTGATTCCAACCACTTCGCCTATCCCACCTTTGCCAAGGCGGCGCGGCAGCGCTCCGACAATCTTCAGGTCTCTATCCGGGAACTGAAGGTACAGCAGGATGCGGCGGAACTGGCACTGGAAGAGGCGGATGCGGAGTTCGCCAAGGCGTCTGCACTGGAAGAGCGTGACAACGCGGTCCGGATGCGCGCCTGACCTGATCCAACTCTGAAGAACCCTCGCGAGCGGCCGGAAGACCGCTCACGAGGGCTCTTCGTGTTGCGTCAAAGATTGACGACGTCGTGCCATTCCTTGTGGCGCAATGCCTGGGCGCGGAAAAACGGGCAAAGCGGCATGATCTTCCAGCCGCCCTTGCGCGCCGCCTCCACGACATAGGCCGCCAGCGCCTGGCCGACGCCCTTGCCGCGCAGCGCATCCGGCACGCCGGTGTGGTCGACGATGACGAGTTTTGGCGAGGCACGGGAATAGGTCACTTCCGCCTCGTGCCCTTCGACGACGGTATAGTAGCGGCCCTTCGAGCCGGTTTCTGCGCTGAGAATATCCATGACGGCCTCGTTTCGTTTCGTTGCGTTGGCGCCATCCTTTCCCGTCTCGTGCTGTCCCGCAAGGCAACAGGATGTGAACGCAGTGTGCTGCATCCTGATCGGGCGAATGCTATGCAGGGCGCATCGAAACTGCGATGTGCCCCATGATCCTTGTCGTTCCTGCTTTCCTCGTTCTCTCCGCGCTGTTTCTGGCCTTCGGCCTCGTCCTGCCGCTCGTTCGCTTCGAGAAGCTCTACTTCTTCGATGAAACGCCCTCGCTGATCGACATTGTCGTCTCACTCTGGCAGCAGGGGAGCGGCGGGCTTGCCGTGCTCGTGGGGCTTTTCTCCATCGTTTTTCCGGTAATAAAGCTCTTCGGCATCGCGCTGGAAGCGACTGCACCGGCCCAGCCTGACGGCAGAGAAAACTGGATCGCGCGGCTGCTGCCGATCCTTGGGAAATGGTCGATGATGGATGTGATGCTGGTGGCGCTGGTGATCGTCGCGGCGAAGACGAGCGGCATGGCATCGGCCTTCACCCAGCCCGGCCTCTGGTTCTACGCCGTCTCGGCGATCATGACCGGCCTGCTGCAGATGCGGCTAAAGCCGGTCTCCAAATGAAACAGCAGCCGCGTTGGTCGCGGCTGCTGGGGTCTTGATCCGAAAAAGGCTAGTGGCGGTACTGCTGGATGCGCGTGGTACGCAGGCCGGCAAGACCATGATCGTTGATGGACGACTGCCAGGACAGGAATTCTTCGACCGTCAGCGTATAACGCTCACAGGCTTCTTCAAGGCTCAAAAGCCCGCCACGTACGGCGGCAACGACTTCTGCCTTCCGGCGAATCACCCAGCGCCGGGTATTGGCCGGCGGCAGATCGGCAATCGTAAGAGGGCTGCCATCGGGGCCGATGACGTATTTAACGCGGGGTCGTATCAGTTCGGTCATTGGACTCTCTACATAAACTCAAGACCATATGGCGGGACTGTAGCCTGCCACATTTAAGATTTGCCTAAGCGCACAGTAACAATTTTCTAATCATTTGAGCGGCTTCACCGATGCGGCGCTACTCGCGAAGCACCGGGTTCCCTTACGTTTGCCATCGCGCCCATGCCCGGTGGCCGCATGGGAGCTATGCGAATATTTCATTTCTATTTTATTCAAACGCTGCTAATACGCCCCCAAATTTAGGGGGCCGCATCGGATCGATGCACCGGAAGCTCCCAGGAAGCATCCAAATGAATTCCCTCCGCGCGCTGTCTCCCTTCGGGATATGGCCGCGAGTGGCGTTCTTCGTCGCCGCTTGCTTGAAGGGGTGCTCCTGAAATTTCCGGGCCGAGAATGCACACGAGCCCGGCGCGCTGCGCCGGCTGTTGGAAGCGGAAAATGAGAGATCCAGACAACATGCTGCTGCAGCAGGGTTGGTCGCCCGAATTCTTGTCCACGGCCAACATCGATTCCGTGCAGACCGAGTATGAGGTGCTGCACCTCATGCGCCAGTGCGCCACTCACTTCCGCTTCAGCCATTTCCTGGTGTCGCGTTTTCCGGCCAATGCGCAGCAGCGCTTTGCCGAACGCCTGCTTGTCAGCAACTGGCCGGCCGATCTCGTGCGCAAATACGATGCGATGAACCTCTTCCATGTCAGCCGGCTGGCGGTCGAGACCGGCATGACCAAGTTGCCTGTCCAGGGCGACAGTTCGCTGTTCGCGCCCTCGGATTGGGGAAACGTTCAGGTGGCCGAGGCGATCGCGCTTGCCGAGAACCACGGCCTTTCCGGCTCGACGGCCTTCCTGCTGCATTCCACGACGTCGGATCCCTATCTGATGGTGTTTTCCGGCGCACGCGCACCGCTCACCCGCCCGGAGCTGGCGGAACTGCATTTCGCCGCCCTCCAGCTGTTTGAATGCCTCGAAAAGACGTTTGTTGCAGCGACCGCGGGCCGTGAAAAACTGTCCAGCCGTGAGGTCGAGTGCCTGCGCTGGGCGGCGGCGGGCAAGAGCAGCGATGAAATCGCCATCATTCTCGGCATCTCGGTCTATACGGTGAGCAGCTATTTCAAGAGCGCGACCCGCAAGCTTCAGGCCGTCAACCGCATGCAGGCGATTGCCATCGCGTTGCGTCTCCGCCTCATCTGAGGTTGGTTTCTGGCAGGATGCTTTGTCGCTGATCGGGGCGCGTTCCTCTGCCCGGTCACAAAGACGAGGTTTCCGGCCTTCCCTTGCTCTCGGAGCGGCAAGTTTCTATATGTCGCTCGAAGGACGCTCTGCTGATCGCGGAGCGCCGCAACGGCCGGCTTCGGCCCCAATGGAGAGGTGTTCTGCGGTAGGATACGCAGCACCGGAACGGACCTCGCGTGAACAGTCTCGATTTTGATCGCAAGCCGGAAGATACGCGCGTCGTCGTCGCCATGTCGGGCGGCGTCGACAGTTCCGTGGTGGCCGGGATTCTCAAACGCGAGGGCTATGACGTTCTCGGCATCACCCTGCAACTCTATGACCATGGCGCCGCCGTGCACCGTGCCGGCTCCTGCTGCGCCGGCCAGGACATCGACGATGCGCGCCGCGTCTGCGAAACGCTCGGTATTCCACATTATGTCCTCGACTACGAGAAGCGCTTTCGCGAGACGGTGATCAATCCCTTTGCCGAAAGCTATATCGCCGGCGAAACGCCGATCCCCTGTGTCGCCTGCAACCAGACCGTCAAGTTCGCCGACCTTCTGACCACCGCCAAGGAACTCGGCGCCGATGCGCTCGCCACTGGCCACTACATCCGCTCGCGCGCCAACCCGACGCCGGATGCGCCGCAACACCGGTCGCTCTATCGCCCGGTCGATGCGGAGCGTGACCAGAGCTACTTCCTCTTCGCGACCACCCAGGAGCAGATCGATTACCTGCGCTTCCCGCTCGGCCATCTCTCGAAGGCCGAAACCCGGGCGCTTGCCGAAGACATGGGCCTCGTCGTTGCCAAGAAGGCCGACAGCCAGGACATCTGTTTCGTACCGCAGGGCAAATATACCGACATCGTCAACAAGCTGAAGCCGAATGCGGCGCTTGCCGGCGAGATCGTGCATATTGACGGCCGCGTGCTCGGTCGCCACGATGGCATCCTGCATTACACGATCGGTCAGCGCCGCGGCATCGGCATCGCCACCGGCGACCCGCTCTATGTCGTCTATCTCGATGCGCGCTCGCGCCGCGTCATCGTCGGCCCCAAGGAGGCGCTGGAAACGCGCCGCCTCTACCTGCGTGACATCAACTGGCTCGGCGACGACGCCCTGGATGCCGTGGCCGCCAAGGGCTTCGATTGCTATGCCAAGGTGCGCTCCACCCGCCCACCGCGCCCCGCGCGCCTTGAGGCCAACGAAAGCGGCATCTATGTCGAGCTTGCGGAAGGCGAGGCGGGCGTCGCGCCCGGCCAGGCCTGCGCCCTCTATTCCGGCGAAGGCGAGGATGCCCGTATCTATGGCGGCGGTTTTATCCTGCGTTCGGAGCGGGAAGCGGCGGCCGAGGATGCCCTCAAGCGCATTCTGTCGACCCCGGTCGCGGCCTGAAACGCTTTGTCCGCCAAAGCCTTTGCGGACAAAGCAATTTTTCTCAGAACCTCGCTTGACACCCGCAGGAACAGCACCTTATAAGCCGCCCACCGGACGGAAACGACATCGTTGTCGATCGTCCCTTCGGGCGGCGGAGTAGCTCAGTAGGTTAGAGCAGAGGAATCATAATCCTTGTGTCGGGGGTTCGAATCCCTCCTCCGCTACCATAGAATTTCCCAAAGAAATCAGTAGAATAGCTCATCGCAACCCGACAAGTGGGTGGGTTTTCATGTTGCATCGTGTTGCAACTGATTTCCCTTGATTTCCAGTGGTTTCCCGCCACACTCGGCAGATCCATGCAACATAGATTGCAACATGCGGGGGCCGTCGATGATCAACCAGACATCGCGAAATGGCGATGAGCCCGGCTGGTGGCTGGGCATGGCGATCTTCCTCTCTGGCTGGGGAACTATCGTCTATCAACTTTACAGTTTTCTCCGAGACGGAGAGTGGGTCAGCGTTTCGATAGTCAAGGTATTGACTAAACTGCCATTCGATAGAGTGGGAGATTGGGCGCTTGCGCCTGGAAGTTGGACTGGGCTGCACAGGGCCCTCGATTTTTTGCCCTATTCGGCGGCAGCAGTCGTGTTGGGTTTCCTCATCATGCTCTCCATACACATTACTTGACTCCAGCGTGCATCATGCCAATCTCCTCGCCCGGGGAGAGAATGATGGCGCATGAAGTTGTGGTCTGGGGCACCAAAATTGAAGTTGAGGTGTACCAAAAATCCAAGTCCGTTTGGATAGCGGTTGGCCAATATATGGGCGAGCGCATTGAGGTAAAGGACAGATCCCGAGGATCTGCGCTAAAGAGGTGGATGGACGCGGCGCGATACAAGGGGAACTGATGAAATCAATCTTGTTGCCACTCGCGGCCCTCTTGGTTGGGATCACTGCCGTTATATGGCTCGGCGGAGTTCGCATCATCGTCATCCAGCCCATAGGCGCGCTGCCCAACGGCGTGACTGCCATCGTTGCAGGCCTCAGCAATGTGAACCTGCTCGACAGCCCTGACGCTATCTGCAACCGCCACGAGGGCGGCGTCAGCCTGCTTTGCCGAGGGCGCGAGGCCGCCGCAATCGCAGAAAAGGGAAATATCCTGCTGCGTCTTCCCTACAGCGAGACGCTATATCGAATGACCGGTGCGCCGGAACTTGGGAGATGAATGTGAATTGGCATCTGGTTTTCAAAGACGGTTCCCGCCACGAGGTTGACGCGACCATCCGGTTCGAGATCATCCGCGGGACAAAGCTAATCGCGGGCTCGTCATCAATTGAAGGCGACGCTAGCGTGCTCGCCCGCGCCTTCGAAGAGGCCGAGGTGCTACTCGAGTCCCCGCATGGTCACCAGCACCGTGTGGCTGTAGACATGGATGCCGGACGGTGGCGCGTGAGAGGGTTAGGCGCCTAAGCCGTCCTCCTTGTGATTAGGCATGGAATAAGGACCCCGCATTTGGGGTGATCGGCATCCAAACGGGACCCCCATTTGCGAATGGGGT
>NZ_JBQVPI010000007.1:0-144633 GCF_052438155.1 Shinella sp.
CGCATATTCATCACCGCACCTTCATGAACGGCAACAAGACCATCGTCTTCCCGCCGAGCCCCGGCTCCTACGCCTCCGAGCGCATGGGCTGACCAAACGACGGCCGTTAAGGCCGGATATCGTTGTATTACAGAAAGACCTCCGCCCTTGGCGGAGGTCTTGCCGTTTCAGGCCTGGCGTTTGAAGCCGCGCACAAGAGCGAGGGCGATCAGGAGCAGGATGGCGGCCACCGCGAAGGTGACATGCATGCCGGTCGCGACGGCCGCGGCGCTGGCGCCCGTCACGTCCTTCGTGCCGACGGTGAGCGTGAAGATCGCCCCCATCAGCGAGGCGCCGGTGATCAGGCCGAGATTGCGGGACAGGTTGAGCAGGCCCGAGATGACGCCGCGCTCTTCCGCGGCAATACCCGTCATCACGGCCGCATTGTTGGCGGCCTGGAAGAGCTGGTAGCCGGGCGTGAGAACGACGATCGCCAGAATATAGCCGGGAAGGCCGAACAGGGCGGACAGCACGGGCAGGCCCGCGGCACCCGCCGCCATCGTGGCAAGTCCGGCGGCGACCATGGGGCTTGCGCCGAACCGATCGACGAAGCGCCCGGCAACAACACCGGTCAGCACGGACACCACGGGGCCGATCGCCAGCACGAAGCCGACCTGCGCCGGGCCGAGGCCGAGCGTGCGCGACAGGTAGAACGGTCCGACGACCAGCGTCACCATGATCACCGTGGCGACGAGAATATTCGCTGCAAGGCTTGCGGGGAAACCGGGACGGCGGAAGGCGGAAGGCCGAATCAGCGGAAAGGCGATCCGGCGTTGCCGAAGCACGAAGAGGCCGGCACCCACGGCCGAGGCGACGACGAGTGCGACGTTCAGCGGACCGATCCGGCCCTCGCCCACCGTCATCGCCAGTGCATAGGCGGCCAGCGTTGCTGCCAGCAGGCCGGCGCCGACGAGGTCGAAACGGCCGGTCGCGGCAGCTTTGCGGTCGTCGGGCAAGAAATGGTGGACGAGGGCGAAGGCGGACAGGCCGAAAGGTACGGCGATGAGAAAGATCGCGTGCCAGCCGAAGCCCGATATCAGCAGGCCGCCGAGCGAAGGGCCGAGCGCAGTGCCGACGGCGGACATGGTGCCGAGCAGGCCCATAACGCTGCCGATCCTTTCTTTCGGCACGGTTTCGCTGACGAAGGCCATGGCAAGCGCCATCATCGCCGCGGCACCCGCCCCCTGAACGGCACGAGCCGCAATGAGCATGGGCAGCGATAGCGACAGGCCTGCCAGCAACGAGGCGACGGAAAACACCGCAAGGCCCGCCAGCAGCAACCGGCGGCGACCGAATAGGTCGCCGAGGCGCCCGATGGTGGCGATCAGCACGGTGCTGGTCAGGAGATAGGCGAGCACCACCCACTGCACGTGCTGGAAGGGTGCGGCGAAGACATCCGCCAGCGTCGGCAAAGCGACATTGGCGATGCTGGTGCCGAGGGAGGACAAGAGGATGGCGAGCGAGAGGCCGGCAAGGGCTCCGGCCCGGTGACGGTTCGCCGTTATGGTCTCTGTATCGTGCATGTTTTGCTCCTTGGGATCCTCAGAGCAGGTAGCCCTCCGCGTGATAAGGCGGAAGGTGCATCATTTGCATTCTATTCGTGCGCTTGACGCCATGTCATCTTTTCGCGGGCATGCTAGGATCGCGCCATGTCACGACCCGATCTCAATCTTCTCGTCACGCTCGATGTGCTGCTCGCCGAGGGCAATGTGGCGCGGGCGGCGCAAAGGCTGCGGCTCAGCCCCTCGGCGATGAGCCGTGCGCTCGCGCGGTTGCGGGAGGTGACCGGCGATCCGTTGCTCGTGCGGGCCGGGCGGGGGCTCGTGCCGACGCCGCGGGCGCTGGAGCTGCGCCAGGAGGTCGGCCAGGTCGTTGCGGCAGCCGAAGCGCTGCTGCGCCCGGCAAAACTTCTTGATCTCGCGACCCTCGAGCGGACGTTTACGCTCCGCAACCGCGAGGGTTTCGTCGATACGTTCGGGCCGGCCTTGCTGGGGCGCCTCACGCGGGAGGCGCCCCATGTGAAAATCCGCTTCGTTCCAAAGCCCGACAAGGAAAGCACGCCGCTGCGCGATGGAACGGTCGATCTCGAAACGGGCGTGATCGGCGATACGACGGGACCGGAAGTGCGGGCGCAGGCGCTGTTTCGCGATCGTTTCATCGGTGTCGTGCGCAAGGGGCACCCGCTGCTCGACGGCGCGATCACGCCGGAGCGCTACGTGCAGGGCAGCCATATCCTCGTTTCCCGCGGCCGGCGTGAGCGCGGCCCGGTCGACGAGGCACTGGCTTTCATGGGGCTAACGCGCACCGTTGCCGTTACTGTCGCCAGTTTTGCCGAGGCGGTGACGCTCGCGCGGCACTCCGACCTGATCGCCCAGGTCTCCGACCGGTCGACCCTGTCGCTTCGCGACGACATGGCGAGTTTCCCGCTGCCGATTGCCCTGCCGGACTTCACCATTTCCATGCTCTGGCATCCGCGCATGGATGCTGATCCGGCGCATCGCTGGCTGCGTGCATGTTTCCGCGAGGTCTGCACTGGCAAGGCAGGTGACTTTGTGCCGGAACAATGCTAAAGGGCCGGCAACTGGGTCCTGAGCCGCATCAAGCGGCACCGGTGGGCCCGCAACGAACTTCTGTCGAGCATGGACCGCTTGCGACGCAAAAGCCTGCGCCAGCCCGTCCTGTTCCTGAGGATGACCCGATGGCAAGCATGGATTTTCTCAACGCGGCCGAGCCCGTCAAGGCACCGGCCGCCCGCACCGTTCCCGCCGCCGAAAAGCCGTCGCTGATCGGCCTTTCGCGCGAGGATATGGGCCGCGCGCTCGCTGACAAGGGCGTCGCCGAGCGCCAAGTGAAGATGCGCGTCAGCCAGCTCTGGCACTGGCTCTATGTGCGCGGCGTCTCCGATTTCGACGACATGGCGAATATCTCCAAGGACATGCGCGAAATGCTGAAGACGCATTTCACCATCGCCCGTCCGGAGATCGTCGAGGAACAGGTTTCCGCCGATGGCACGCGCAAGTGGCTGCTGCGTTTCCCGCCGCGCGGCGCGGGCCGGCCGGTCGAGATCGAGACCGTCTACATTCCCGAAGAAGGCCGCGGCACGCTGTGCATTTCCAGCCAGGTCGGCTGCACGCTCACCTGCTCCTTCTGTCACACCGGCACGCAGAAGCTGGTGCGCAACCTGACGGCCGAGGAAATCCTCGCGCAGCTGCTGCTTGCCCGCGACCGCCTCGGCGATTTCCCCGACCGGGACACGCCGGCCGGCATGATCGCGCCGGCCGAAGGCCGCAAGGTCTCCAACATCGTCATGATGGGCATGGGCGAGCCGCTCTACAACTTCGAGCACGTCAAGACGGCGCTGTTGATCGCGACCGACGGCGACGGCCTGTCGCTCTCCAAGCGTCGCGTGACGCTGTCGACATCGGGCATCGTGCCGGAAATCTATCGCACGGGCTCCGAGATCGGCGTCATGCTGGCGATCTCGTTGCATGCGGTGCGCGACGACCTGCGCGACATGCTGGTGCCGATCAACAAGAAGTATCCGCTGAAGGACCTGCTGGAGGCCTGCCGGGCCTATCCGAGCCTGTCGAATGCACGCCGCATCACCTTCGAATATGTGATGCTGAAGGACGTGAACGATTCACTGGAGGACGCCAAGCTGCTCACCCAGCTCCTGAAGGGCATTCCGGCGAAGATCAACCTCATCCCGTTCAATCCCTGGCCGGGCACGAACTATCAATGTTCGGACTGGGAGCAGATCGAGCGTTTCGCCGATTTCATCAACCAGGCCGGCTATGCCTCGCCGATCCGCACCCCGCGCGGCCGCGACATCCTTGCCGCCTGCGGCCAGCTGAAGTCGGATTCGGAGCGCATGCGCAAGGTCGATCGCATGGCCTTCGAGGCGATGATGATCGTCGGCCACGGCGAGGACGACTGAGGGGCGGCGCTTCCGCCTCCTATCAGAAAATGTGATTGAAGAAGCGGATTCCGAGAATTGATTTGAACGACCGTTTTGCCTAGAAACGGGTCGAAATCATTCTAGGGAGGCCCTCCATGCGTCAACTTCTCCTCGCTTTCGCGGCAACGCTCGCGATTTCGCTGCCGGCCAAGGCCGAAAATGTCACGGTTGCCGTGACGGCCATCGTCGAACATCCGGCACTGGATGCTGCTCGTGACGGCGTCAAGGAAGCGCTGGAAGCGGCCGGCTACAAGGAAGGCGAGAACCTGACGTTCCTCTACGAGTCGGCGCAGGGCAACCCGGCGACGGCAGCGCAGATCGCTCGCCAGTTCGCCGGCGAAGAGCCGAACGTCATCGTGCCAATCTCCACGCCGTCCGCCCAGGCCGTCGTCTCCACGACGCGCGACATCCCGGTGGTCTTCACGGCCGTTTCCGATCCGCTTGGCGCGCAGCTCGTCAAGGACATGGACAAGCCCGGCGGCAACGTCACGGGCCTGTCCGACATGTCGCCGGTCGCCGAACACCTGGCGCTGATCAAGGAAATCCTGCCGAACGCCAAGACCATCGGCTTCCTCTACAATTCGGGTGAAGCCAACTCCGTTTCGCTGCTTGCCGTGCTGAAGACGGAAGCGGAAAAGGCCGGCCTGACGGTCGTCGAATCCGCCGCCACGAAGTCGGCTGAAGTGCAGGGTGCCGCCCGCGCGCTCGTTGGCCGTGCCGATGCGATCTATATCCCGACGGACAACACGATCATCTCGGCGCTGGAAGGCGCGGTTGCTGTTGCCGTGGAGGCAAAGCTGCCGCTCTTCACCGCCGACACGGATTCCGTTTCGCGCGGCGCCGTCGCAGCGCTCGGCTTCAACTACAAGGACGTCGGCCGCCAGACGGGCGAGATCGTCGTGCGCATCCTCAAGGGTGAAAACCCGGGCGACATCGCGGTGAAGGTTGCCGCCGGCACGGACCTCGTGGTCAACAAGTCCGCTGCCACCAAGATGGGCGTCACCCTTCCGGAAGCAGTCATCGGTCGCGCGACCCGCGTCATCGAATAATCTGCCGGTTCGCCGGACATTTCCAATCGCAGCCAACCGCTGCCGGATCGCCCGGCAGCGGTTGATCTGTTAAAAAGGCCCCTCCCGCGCCAAGACGCGGAATGGGTGAAGAGAGAAAGCCAAGAGCCGTGAGCCTGATTGCCTTCTGGGGTGCCGTTGAACTGGGGCTGGTCTATGCCTTTGTCGCGATCGGCGTTTACCTTGCCTTCCGCGTGCTGGATTTTCCGGACCTGACCGTGGACGGTTCGTTTCCGCTCGGTGCAGCCGTCACGGCGGTGCTGATCATTGCGGGCGTGAACCCCTGGCTTTCGGCGGCGGTCGCCATGCTGGCCGGCGCTGGTGCCGGCCTCGTGACGGCGATGCTGAACGTGCGCTTCCGCATTCTCAACCTGCTCGCCTCGATCCTCACCATGATCGCGCTCTTCTCGGTAAACCTGCGCGTGATGGGCAAGCCGAACGTCGCACTGATCAATGCCGACACGATGATCAGCCCGTTCTTCGGGCTGGGCCTGCGTGATTTCTATGTCCGACCGCTGTTCGTCGGCGTTCTCGTCGTCGTTGCCGTCATTGTCGTCTGGCGCTTCCTGGAAAGCGATGCCGGCCTTTCGATGCGCGCGACCGGTGCGAATGCCCGCATGGCCCGCGCGCAGGGCGTCGACACCAACCGTCAGGTCTATCTCGGCATTGCGCTCTCCAATGCGCTTGTGGCGCTCGGCGGCGCGCTTTTTGCGCAGACGAACGGCTTTGCGGATGTCACCTCCGGCGTCGGCACCATCGTTGTCGGCCTTGCCGCGGTCATCATCGGTGAGACGCTGTTTGGCGCGCGCGGCATTCTGCTGGCGCTGATCGGCTGCGTGTTCGGCTCGATCCTCTACCGTATCGCGATCCAGCTGGCGCTGTCCTCCGACGTGCTCGGCCTTCAGGCCTCCGACCTCAACTTCGTGACGGCGCTGCTTGTCACCGTGGCGCTCGTGCTGCCGCGCCTTCGTCGCGGGGGAGCCGCCTGATGATTTCCGTTTCCGATATCAAGGTCGTCTTCGGCAAGGGCACGCCGCTGCAGAAACAGGCGCTGAACGGCGTCAGCCTGACCATTGAGGAAGGCCAGTTCGTCACCGTCATCGGCTCCAACGGTGCCGGCAAGTCGACGCTGCTCGGCGTGTTGGCCGGCGACGTCATCGCGACCGAAGGGCATGTGAAGATCGGCACGGTGGACGTCACGCGCCAGGGTACGGCGGCGCGCGCCGGCCGGGTCGCCCGCGTGTTCCAGGACCCGCTGACCGGGAGCTGCGGCGCGCTCTCGATCGAGGAAAACCTGGCACTTGCCGCCCGTCGCGGCGAACGGCGCGGACTGTCCTCGTCGCTCGGCCCCAAGCGCCGGGCGCATTTTCGCGAGCGCATCGCCGAACTGAACCTCGGGCTTGAAAACCGCATGCGCGACCGCATGGACCTCCTGTCCGGCGGCCAGCGCCAAGCGGTGTCGCTCGTCATGGCGACGCTCGCCGGATCCGACGTGCTGCTGCTCGACGAGCACACCGCAGCGCTCGATCCGGGCATGGCGGAATTCATCATGACCCTCACGCAAAAGATCGTGTCCGAGCGCAAGCTGACGACGCTGATGGTGACGCATTCGATGCGCCAGGCGCTCGACTACGGCCACCGCACGGTGATGCTGCATGGCGGCGAGATCGTGCTCGATGTGGCCGGTGACAGCCGCAAGGACCTTCAGGTCGAAGACCTGATCGACATGTTCCGCAAGATGCGCGGCCAGACGCTGGACGACGACGCCCTGCTGATCGGCTGACGCCCACAAAGCGCCTGAATCCGGCAGCAGCTTTCTTCCGTTGGATTTTGGGGGATGCGCATGCTGTTTCGCCGCACGCTGCTGGCCGGTGGCCTGTCTTCAGGGGTTGTGCTCGCGCTGCCGGCAGTCTTGCGGGCAGAGGCCGCACCTGCGGATCGGCTCGTTGCGGCCGCGCGAAAACAGGTCGGCGTGACGCTGACCTATGATGCAGCCTATTCCAGGCTCGATTATCCCGGCGGCGACGTGCCGCGCGAGCGGGGCGTGTGCACCGACGTGCTCGTCCGGGCCTACCGGGACGGGCTCGGCATCGACCTTCAGGTGCTGGTGCACGAGGACATGCGGCGCGCCTTTTCTGCCTATCCGGCGCTCTGGGGCCTGAAGAAGACGGACCGCAACATCGACCATCGCCGGGTGCCCAACCTCCAGGCGTTCTTCAAGCGAGCGGGTGCGGCATTGGCGTCGAGCGAGAATTACCTGCCGGGTGATATCGTCTCGCAGATGCTGCCCGGCAATCTGCCGCATATCGGCATCGTGGCGGATGAGCGTTCCTCCGATGGCTCCCGGCCGATCGTCGTGCACAATATTGGTGCTGGTGCGCGTCTGGAGGACGTGCTTTTTGCCTATCCAATCACTGGGCACTATCGCTACGGCGTGTGACCGCCTTTACTTCGCCTGGGTGAAAAAAATCTTCATCGCGAAGACGGAAAACACGCCGGCAAAGGTGTAGTCGATGCCGCGCAACACCTTGGGGTTCTGCTGGAGCCAGGCCGAGAGCTTGTCGGCTGCCAGGATGACGGCGACGTTCACCGGTATGCCGACGACGATGAAGAACAGGCCGAGGAAGATCAGCTTGCCGGTGACATCCGGGTCGCCGGCGGAGATGAACTGCGGCAGGAAGGTCATGAAGAAGATGATGACCTTCGGGTTGAGCAGGTTCACCCAGAAGCCGCTGGAAATGTTCGAGAGCGCCGTGCCCTGCGGCCCTGCGGCCGTCTTTACGGAGAGGTTCGAGCCGGAACGGATCGCCTGAATGGCGAGCCAGAGCAGGTAGGCGGCGCCGCCGGTCTTCAGGATCATGAAGGCCGTGGGCGAGGCGGTGATGAGTGCCGAAATGCCGAAGGCGACGAGCAGCGTGTGCACCACGATGCCGAGGCTGGTGCCGATCACCACGAAAAGCGCCGGCCTACGGCCCTGAGACAGCGCCCGGCTGATCGAGAGTGTCATGTCTGGCCCGGGAGTGACTGCAAGCAGCAGGCTTGCGGCCGTGAAGGTGAGAAGCGTCGGAAGGGTGGGCAGGACGTCCATGATGGTGTTTCTCGAAAGCCGGGAAAGGGTGAGAAATCCCTAGTCCGGCTTCCGGAAAAATACCAATCAAGCTTTGTGATGGACGTTATTCACCTTCGACGAAGGCCCGGAATTTTGCCGCATAATCCTCGTGCCAGCGTGACAGCGGCGGGCGGTTTTCGATGACGTCGCCGATCGCCCAGGCCATGCGGCGTTGGTCGAGTGCGCGGGGCACGTCGTTGTCCGGGCAGAGGATGTAGAAGTCGCCGCGCTCCAGGCTTTCCAGCATGAAATCGACGGTCTGGGCGGAGGTCCAGGCGGCATCCGGCTTTTCCGTGCGGTCGCCTCTGGTCAGGCCGGTGAAGACGAAGCCGGGGATGAGCAGGTGGGCGGAGATATTTGCGCCCTCGGTGTTGCGCAATTCGTGCTGGAGGGCTTCGGTAAACACCTTCACCCCGGCCTTGGAGACATTATAGGCCGGGTTGCCGGGCGGCGTGGTGATGCCCTGCTTGGAGCCGGTGTTGATGATGAGGCCCGGTTCGCCATGGGCCAGCATGTTGGGGCCGAAGACCTGGCTGCCGTGGATGACGCCCATCAGGTTGACGGCGAGGATATGGTCCCAGTTGGCCTCGGCGCTGAAGATCGAGGTGGCCGGCTGGATGCCGGCATTGTTCATCAGCACATGCACGCGGCCGAAACGCTGGAGCACGGCGCGTTCCAGTGCTTCCAGTTCGTGACGGTGGGCGACGTCCGTCTCCACCGCCATGATGTTTGCTTCGCCGGCGATCGCTTCGAGTTCGGCGCGGGCTTCGCCGAGCCGGTCGCCGCCGAGATCGGCAATCGCGACGCTCATGCCGGCCTCGGCGAAACGCCGTGCGGCGGCCAGCCCGATGCCGGAGGCGCCGCCGGTGATGACGGCGACATTGGCTTGCTTGATGATGTCCTGGATGTTCGTCATGGGGCACCCCTTCCATGGTTTACTGAGGCGAATATGGGTTGCGATGGCGCGCTGTCAAACCTGGCTTGCATCAGGAAGCCTCCCGCCTCACCCTTGCGTCACGCGCCAACTTCGCTAAAAGTGCCGCGACACCGGGCCTTGCGGGCTTGCCGCAGATCCTCTCCATGCAACGGACCTCATCACCATGGCATCTTACAAAGACGTGAAAAAAGTCGTGCTGGCCTATTCCGGCGGCCTCGACACCTCGATCATCCTGAAATGGCTGCAGACCGAACTCGACGCGGAAGTCGTGACCTTCACGGCCGACCTCGGCCAGGGCGAAGAGCTGGAGCCGGCGCGCAAGAAGGCCGAGATGCTCGGCATCAAGGAGATCTTCATCGAGGACGTGCGCGAGGAATTCGTGCGCGATTTCGTCTTCCCGATGTTCCGTGCCAATGCGGTCTATGAAGGCGTCTATCTGCTCGGCACGTCGATTGCCCGTCCGCTGATCTCCAAGCACCTGATCGAGATCGCCGCCAAGACCGGTGCCGATGCCATCGCGCATGGCGCGACCGGCAAGGGCAACGACCAGGTCCGCTTCGAGCTGTCGGCCTATGCACTGAACCCGGATATCAAGATCATCGCGCCGTGGCGCGACTGGTCGTTCAAGAGCCGCACGCATCTCTTGGAATTTGCCGAGCAGCACCAGATCCCGGTCGCCAAGGACAAGAAGGGCGAAGCGCCGTTCTCGGTGGACGCGAACCTGCTGCACTCGTCCTCCGAGGGCAAGGTTTTGGAAGACCCGGCTGTCGAGGCACCGGAATATGTGCACATGCGCACGATTTCGCCGGAAGCCGCTCCCGACAAGGCGACCACCATCAAGGTCGGCTTCGAGCGTGGTGACGCGGTTTCGGTCAACGGCGTGCGCATGTCGCCGGCTACCCTGCTTGCCACCCTCAACACCTATGGCCGCGACAACGGTATCGGCCGCCTCGACCTCGTGGAAAACCGCTTCGTCGGCATGAAGTCGCGCGGCGTCTACGAGACGCCCGGTGGCACGATCCTGCTCTCTGCCCACCGCGCTATTGAATCCATCACGCTCGACCGGGGTGCCGCACACCTCAAGGACGACCTGATGCCGCGGTATGCCGAACTGATCTATTACGGCTTCTGGTTCTCGCCGGAACGCGAAATGCTGCAGGCGCTGATCGACCGCAGCCAGGAGCATGTCGAAGGCGAAGTCACGCTGAAACTCTACAAGGGCAATGTCATGGTCACCGGCCGTGAATCGGTAAAGTCGCTCTATTCCGACAAGCTCGTCACCTTCGAAGACGACCAGGGCGCCTACGACCAGAAGGACGCCGCCGGCTTCATCAAGTTGAACGCGCTGCGCCTGCGCACGCTCGCCGCCCGCAACCGCCGCGGCTGATCGACCGTTTGTCCATGAAAAAGCCCGCTGTTGGAAACAACAGCGGGCTTTTTGCTTGAGAGGAGCCGGTCTCAGAGGCCGAAGGCGTCCTTGAACTGGTACCACCAGGAGCCGATGGTGGAATATTGCGCGCGGAACGTGCGGCCGCCCGGGAAGGGGATCCAGGGCAGTTTTTCGAACTGGCTGAAGCGTGACAGGTCGCCGTGGATCGCCTCGCTGAGGATGCGGCCGAACAGGTGCGAGCCGGTGACGCCGTGGCCGCTGTAGCCATGGGCGAAATAGGTGTTCTTGCCGATCTTGCCCATCTGCGGCACGCGCGAGAAGGACAGCGCAAAATTGCCGCTCCAGGCGTAATCGATCTTCACGCCCTTCAGCGACGGAAAAACCTTTTCGAGGTTCGGGCGGATTTTTGCCCGCACGTCGGCCGGGTCGGTGCCGCCATAGACGGTGCCGCCGCCGAAGATCATGCGCTTGTCGGCCGAGAGGCGGAAATAATCGAGGATGTAGCGCACGTCCTCGACGCACATGTCGCTCGGGATCAATGCATCGGCGCGGTCGCCGAGCGGTTCGGTTGCGACCATCTGGGTCGAGACCGGCATGACGCGCGAGACGAGTTTCGGCACGACATGGCCGAGATAGGCATTGCCACAGATGACGGCGGTGTTTGCCGTCACACTGCCGCGCGCGGTGTGGATCACCGGTTTTTCGGCTTCATGCTCGACGCGGATGACGGGCGACTGTTCGTAGATCACGCCGCCGAGCGATTCCAGCGCCTTGGCCTCGCCGAGCGTGAGGTTCAGCGGGTGCATGTGGCCGCCGGTCGTGTCCAGCATGCCGCCGAGATAGGCGTCAGTGTTCACCAGCTTGCGGATCGCCGCCTTGTCGAGCATCTGGTGGTCGTCCATGCCGTAGCTCTTCCACAGAGCCTTCTTGTGCTCCAGGTCCTTCATGTGGGCAGGCGTGTAGGCTGCATAGATGTTGCCGGTCTTCATGTCGCAATCGATGTCGTATTGCGAAACGATGCGGCGGATGATCTTACCGCCTTCCTGCACGAGGCTGCCGACAAAGGCGCCGGCCTGATCGCCGTAGCGGCGCTTGATCGTGTCGAGGCTGGCATTGAGGCCGTTGACGATCTGGCCGCCGTTGCGGCCGGACGCGCCCCAGCCGATGCCTGCACCTTCGACCATCACGACCTTGTAGCCCTTTTCGGCAAGGTGGATGGCGGTGGACAGGCCGGAATAACCGGCGCCGAGCACGGCAACGTCGGCCGTCACCGCGCCTTCGAGCACTTTTGGCGTGCGGAGGATGTTGCGCGAGGCGGCGTAGTAGCTGTCGGGATAGGTGCCGTTGCCGGCATAGGATTCATTCTTAGCCATCAGACGATTTCCAGGTAGGCGCTGAACTCGAAGTCGGTCACCTGTTCGGCGAAGCCGGCGATTTCCTGCCGCTTGCAGGCGATCAGCATGGAGCGGAGATCCGCGTCGAAAATTTCGGAGACGATCGAGCCATTCTCGAAGGCGGTGACGGCAGAACCCCATTCCGAGGGGATGCGCGGCAGCTGCGAGAGATAGGCGCGGCCCGAGACCGGTGCCGGTGGCTCCCACTTGTTGCGGATGCCGACAAGTGCGGCGCCGAGAATGGCGGCCATGACGAGATACGGGTTGGCGTCGGCACCGGCGACGCGGTGTTCGATGCGGCGTGCCTTGTTGCTGCCGCCGGGAATGCGGATGGCGGCTGTGCGGTTTTCATAGCCCCAGGAGACGGAGGTCGGCGCGTGTGTATCCGGCCGCAGACGGCGGTAGGAGTTGAAATGCGGCGCGAAGAGCAGCGTCGATTCCGCCATGCCGCGTGTGAGGCCCGCGACGGCATGTTTCATGATGTCGGAGCCCTCAGGCGTGCCGTCGTCGAAGACATTGTTGCCGTCCTCGTCGATCAGGCTGAAATGCATGTGCATGCCGCTGCCGGAACGCATGCCGTAGGGTTTTGCCATGAAGGTGGCGGCAAAGCCGTGTTTGCGGGCGATGCCCTTGATGATGCGCTTGAAGAACAGTGCGTCGTCGGCGGCCTTCAACGGGTCGTCGGAATGCATCAGGTTGATTTCGAACTGGCCGATGCCGTTTTCAGCGACGGCGGAATCCGCCGGCACGTTCTGCCGCTCGCATTCCGCATAGACGTCGGAGAAGAACTGGCCGAAATCGTCGAGTTCGTCGATCGACAGAATGGCGTCGGAATCCAGCCGCTTGCCGGTATAGGGCGAGATCGGCGGCTGGGCATGGTCCGGCTCGGCGTCGATCAGGTAGAATTCCATCTCCGAGGCGACGACGGGGCGCAGGCCGAGTTCGTGATACTGGCGCACGATGTTGGCGAGCGCCTGGCGCGGATCGGCGAGGAAGGGCTCGCCGCTCTCCTTGAACAGCCAGAGCGGCACGACGGCCGATGGTTTCAGCGTCCAGCTCACAGGGAGTGCGCCGCGGCCGGTTGCCGCGCAGATGCCGTCCATGTCGCCGCTCGCGAAGACGTGGCTCGAGCCGACGATGTCCTCGCCCCAGACGTCCACGCCGACGATGGAAAGCGGCATGCGGATGCCGCCCTTCAACACCTTTTCCGCCTGCCCGACGGGCACGCGCTTGCCGCGCAGGATGCCGTTCAGATCGCAGACGACGGCCTGGATGCTTTCCACGCCATCGGCGGTGATCAGCCAATTGGAATCTTCGTTCATCGCCCTCGTCTTTCTATATCACATAGTAATATTTGTGATCACATTTTGGAAATATGCACACTTTCTTGTCGCCGGTCAAGCTGCTAGAACCTGTCACAAGGGGTAGGATAGCACCCTGCAGCCGGTCACAGGAGGGATGGATTGGGCAATTTGGCGCTTGAGCCGCTGGACCGGCCGGAAGGCATGACGACGCATGAATATGCGCATCGGCGCCTGCGCCAGGCGATCATGGTGGGCTCCATCCGGCCGGGCGAATCACTGACCATTCGCGGCATTGCGGAGGCGATGGAATCGAGCCCGACGCCCGTGCGCGAAGCCCTGCGGCGCCTCAGCTCCGAGGGGGCACTCCGGGTGCTCGACAACAGGCGCATCATGGTGCCGCGCATGACGGCGGATCGCTTCAGCGAGCTGGTCTCGCTGCGCTCCGTGCTGGAACAGCATGCCGCCCGCCGCGCCGTGCCGCACATCACCGAACGGCGCATCGACCGCCTTGCCGAGATCGACAAGGCGCAGGACGAGGCGATTTCCCGCAAGGACAACGGGACGGCCCTGTTGCTGAACCAGGAATTCCATCGCACGCTATACACTGCCAATCCAGAGCAGGTGATCATGCCGATGGTGGAGAGCATCTGGCTCCAGCTCGGCCCCTTCCTCGGCATCGCCATGGAACATGTCGCCCAACTCTATTTCGTCGATCGTCACGTGGAGGCCATCGAGGCGCTGCGCAAGCGCGACGAGGATGCCGTGGCGGCGGCGATCAAGGCCGATATCTCTGAGGGCATCGGCGGCTTCGAGCGCGCGGCGATCGAAAACCTGCTGCGGCTTGCCGGGCAATAGGTCTAATCGACCGTCACAGTATCTCCAAGGGCGATCCGTCCCGGGGTGACCACCCTTGCCAGCACGCCAAATCCGCCGCCGCCGTGTTTGGCGATCGTGTGCAGCACATCCTTGTCGAACGGCACGCCGGGCTGGCCAAGCGCGGTAAAGGCGCAACGCGCGCAGGGCTCGAGGATTTCGATGACCGCGTTGCCGGCGCGCAGGATGCGGCCAATGAGCTTTTGCTCGACGAAATCGACGTCACCCGCATCTGTACCGATCAGGATGTTGGGCCGAAAACGCCTGATGTCGAGGACGGCCGTGGGCAACAGTGCTTGCAGGTGTGCCAGCGAAGACGTGGTCAGAATATGCAGGTGATCGCGATCATAACGCGGTGCCGCACCCGTTTCGCCGAAGGGCAGGAACTGGACGGGAAATTCGAGATGGTCGGAAGCGACCCCGTCGGCGGTCGGCGAGGGGAGGGCATGCCATGCGGTGCCATCGCGGCTGATTTCCGGTCCATCGACAGCCGCCCGCGATTGGAGCCCCGGAACCGGCCGCCAGCGCCGCTCTTTTTCCGGCGCCGCAACGGCCTTGCTGTCTTTGTCGAACAGCCCCCATTGGCGGTCGCCGACGATACCGGCTTCGTCGAGCTCGGCGGTTTCGAGCTGTTCTCCGGTCAGCGAGCTGACGGGATAACGCCAGAGTTCGCGCGTGGTACCAAACTGCATGCCGCTTCCTTTCGAAGGTCCCCTCGTGCCGTGACGCTATCGCCGCATCCGGCCGGTGTCCATCTCTGGCGCCTGAAGGCGCTTTGCCGCAAGCAAGCGGCTTGCATCCCCCGTTCGGCCCATGCAATGGATCAGAAAACCTGAATGTGGACTATGGGGCAGGCACATGAAGACGGACGTCATTGTTCTCGGCGCGGGCGTGATCGGCATTTCGACCGCGATCCATCTGGCACGGCGCGGCAAATCGGTGGTGCTCGTCGATCGCCGGGGTGCTGCGGAAGAGACCTCCTATGGCAATGCCGGCCTGATCCAGCGCGAGGGCGTCTTTCCCTATGGCTTTCCGCACGATTTCGGCGCGTTGTTCCGCTATGCGCTGAACAACACGATCGACGCGCATTACCATCTGTCGGCGGTCCCGAGCATCATTCCGTTCCTGGCGCGCTACTGGTGGCATTCCGGTTTCCGCCAGCACCAGAGCATCGCCCATCTCTATGCGCCGCTGATCGAGCACTCGATCACCGAGCATGCCGACCTGATTGCCGCCTCCGGCGCAGACGACCTCATCCGCAAGGATGGCTGGATGAAGGTTTTTCGTTCGGAGAAGGCGCGCGACGCAGCCTATGCGGACGCGGAAAAGCTGTCCGCCAATTTCGGCGTGAACCACCAGAAGCTGACGACGGCGGAAGTGGCTGCGGCCGAACCCTCCATCCGCGCCGAGCTGACCGGCGGCCTGCGCTGGACCGATCCGTGGTCGATCCTCGATCCGCAGAGCCTGATGAAGCGTTACCTCGCCTATTTCCAGTCGCTCGGCGGCACGCTCCAGTCGGGTGACGCTGCGACCATCGAACATGTGCTGGAAGGTGAGGGCTGGCGCATCGCGACGCCGGACGGGCCGCTGGAAGGCAAGGAAGTCGTCGTGGCGCTCGGCCCCTGGGCCGATACCGTAACGCGCAAGCTCGGCTACCGCTTCCCGCTCGCCGTCAAGCGCGGCTATCACATGCACTACGGTGCGGAAGAGGGCGCACACCTCAACAACTGGGTGCTCGATGCCGAGCGCGGCTATTTCCTCGCGCCGATGCAGCGCGGCATCCGCCTCACCACTGGCGCCGAATTTGCGAGGCGCGACACGCGCAAGACCCCGGTGCAGCTCCGCCGCGCGGAAAAGGTGGCGCGCGAATTCTTCCCTCTCGCCGAACGGCGCGACGAAGAACCGTGGATGGGCTGCCGCCCCTGCACGCCGGACATGATGCCAATCATCGGAAAGGCGCCGCGCCATTCCGGCCTCTGGTTCGCCTTCGGGCACGCCCACCACGGCATGACGCTCGGCCCGATCACCGGCCGCGTGCTGGCGGAGAAGATGCTGGGCGAGCGGACGGTCATCAATATCGGCCCCTACCGTCCGGAGCGCTTCATCGCCTAGCGGCGAATGCGCGTCGATAGGATGATAGACGACAGCGTGCGTTCCACGCCGTCGATCGCGCCGATCTTGTCGATCAGGTGATCGAGTTCAGCGATGGATGCCGCCTCGACCACGGCGATCAGGTCGAAACTGCCGCTCACCGAATGCAGCGTGCGCACGGCGGAAATGGCGTGCAGCTCCGTCGTGATTCGCGCCAGCGTCTTTGGCGCGATGGTGATCAGCACGTGCGCTTTCACCATGCCGCTCTCATAGGCGTCCGAGAGTTTGACGCCGTAGCCGGCGATCACCCCGTCGCGTTCCAGCCGATCGATCTTTGCCTGCACGGTGGTGCGCGACAACCCGAGCTTGCGGGCGATCGTCGCGGTCTGTTCGCGGGCGTTCTCGCTGAGAATGGCGAGAAGTTCGCGATCCTTGGTGCCTAGTGTCGAAATGCTCATTTTTACCGTCATTCTGCCGATACTGATGATGTATTATGCCAGATGTGGCGCTTTAAATCGACAGTGACAGCCTTCAAAATTAGCGCATCAAATCATGCCGGAGGGAAATCACATGAAAGACATCGTCGTCATCGGCGCAGGCAAGATCGGCTCGACCATCGCCCGCATGCTGGCTCACAGCGGGGATTACCGCGTCACCGTCGCGGACCGTTCGGACGAACAGCTTGCCGCCGTCGAGCGTCACGATGCCGTTTCGACCGTCGTCGTCGACATCGCCGACGCTGTCGCCATGAAAGCCCTGCTGACCGGCAAGTTCGCCGTTCTTTCGGCCGCTCCCTACCACCTGACGGTCGCCATCGCCGAAGCCGCAGCGGCTGCCGGCGTGCACTATCTCGACCTCACGGAAGACGTCGAATCCACCCGCCACGTCAAGCGCATCGCAGAAACCGCCAAGACGGCCTTCATTCCGCAGTGCGGCCTCGCACCGGGCTTTATCTCGATTGTCGCCAACGATCTCGCCAGCCGCTTCGATTCGCTCGAAAGCGTGCGCATGCGCGTCGGCGCCCTGCCGCAGTACCCCTCCAATGCTCTGAACTACAACCTCACCTGGAGCACGGACGGCGTCATCAACGAATATATCGAGCCCTGCGAAGCGATCGTCGAAAGCGCGCTGATCGAGGTTCCGGCTTTGGAGGAGCGCGAAGAGTTTTCGCTCGATGGCGTCACCTACGAAGCCTTCAACACGTCGGGCGGCCTCGGCACGCTCTGCGAAACGCTGAAGGGCAAGGTCCGCACGCTGAACTACAAGACGATCCGCTATCCCGGCCACGCTGCCATCATGAAGGCGCTCTTGAACGACCTTGGCCTGCGTCACCGCCGCGAAGTCCTCAAGGACATCTTTGAAAACGCCCTGCCGACCACCACGCAGGACGTCGTCATCATCTTCGTGACCGTCTCGGGTCGCAAGGGTGGTCGCTTGATCCAGGAAACTTACGCCAACAAGGTCTACAGCGCGCCAATCGCCGGCGTCCTGCATTCCGCCATCCAGATCACCACGGCCGGCTCGATCTGCGCCGTGCTCGACATGCTGGCTGATGGAACGCTGCGCGCCGAAGGGTTTGTCCGCCAGGAAGAAATCGCCCTCGAGGCCTTCCTCGCCAACCGCTTCGGCCACCACTACGCCCAGGACCAGTACGGCGCCCGCGCCGCCTGATTTTTCCAGCCCTTCAACACCCCGGCACAAAAGCCGGGGTGTTTTCGCATCTGTGGCGCCGCCGCGGGGAAGCAGAGAACGCCAAAAGGCGCGGACCTATAAAAATGGGGCCTCTTTCGAGGCCCCTTTTCTTTTGTCGATTGTCTGGGTGCGGCTCAGGAGAGCCGCGCGACTGCGTCCGCGATGCGCTTCAGCGCTTCAGTCAGTTCCGCTTCCGACGTGGCGTAGGAGATGCGGAAAAACGGCGAGAGGCCGAAGGCGGAGCCGGGCACGACGGCGACATGGGCGTCTTCCAGCAGGTAATCCGTGAAGTCGCTGTCGGCTTCGATGCGCTTGCCCTTGGGCGTCACCTTGCCGATCACGCCGGCGCAGCCGGAGAAGGTGTAAAAGGCGCCTTCCGGAGTGCGGCAGGCGAGGCCGGGGATGGCGTTCAGCGCCGACACGACGAGGTCACGGCGGTGCTTGAAGCTCGCCTGGCGGTCCTTCAGGAAGCCCTGAGGACCGTTCAGGGCCTCGACCGACGCGGCTTGGCTGACGGAGGAGGGGCAGGAGGTCGCCTGGCTCTGGATCACGGCCATGGCCTTGATCAACGCCTTCGGGCCGCCGGCATAGCCGATGCGCCAGCCGGTCATCGCGTAGGCCTTGGAGACGCCGTTGATGGTCAGCGTACGGCTCTTCAGGCGCGGCTCGATGGCGACGGGGGTGACGAACTTGAAACCGTCATAGACGATGTGCTCGTACATGTCGTCGACCATCAGCCAGACATGCGGGTGCTTCAGCAGCACGTCGAGCAGCGGGCGGTAGTCGGCCTCGCCATAGGCCGCACCCGAGGGGTTGGACGGCGAATTGAACAGCACCCAGCGCGTCTTCGGCGTGATCGCCTTTTCCAGCTGCTCGGCCTTCAGGCGGAACCCGGCTTCCGCGTCACAGGGGATCAGCACCGGCACGCCGCCGCAGATTTCCACGATGTCGGAATAGGAGGTCCAGTAGGGCGTCGGGATGATCACCTCGTCGCCCGGATTGACCGTCGCCATGAAGGCGTTGAACAGGATCTGCTTGGCGCCGGTCGCGACGGTGACTTCGTCGAGTGCATAGTCGACGTTGTTTTCGCGGCGGAATTTTTCGGCAATCGCCTTCTTCAGGTCCGGCGTACCGTCGAGCGCGGTATATTTGGTGTCGCCGCGGTCGATGGCGGCCTTGGCGGCGGCCTTGACGTTATCCGGCGTGTCGAAATCGGGCTCGCCGGCGCCGAGGATGATGACCGGCAGGCCGTCCTTCTTCATGGCAGAGGCGCGGGCGCCGATCTGCAGGATTTTTGAGACGCCGATGGCGGCGATGCGTGAGGCGGGCGTAAAGCCCGCCTCCTCAACCTTGGTCTGGCTGTTCATATTGGCTTACTCGATATCGAAGGAGACGCCCTGGGCGAGCGGCAGGGCCTTCGAGTAGTTCACCGTGTTGGTGGCGCGGCGCATATAGGCCTTCCAGGCGTCGGAGCCGGATTCGCGGCCGCCGCCGGTTTCCTTCTCACCGCCGAACGCGCCGCCGATTTCCGCACCGGACGTGCCGATGTTGACATTGGCGATGCCGCAATCCGAGCCGTCGACCGAGAGGAAGCGTTCAGCTTCCTGGACGTTGAGCGTGAAGATCGACGAGGAAAGACCGGCCGAAACGGCGTTATGGTCGTCCAGCACGGCTTCGAAGTCGGAATACTTCATGACGTAGAGGATCGGCGCAAACGTCTCTTCGAGAACCGGGCCGGCCTGCTTCGGCATTTCGACGATGGCGGGCTTCACATAGTAGGCCGTGTCCTTGCCGGCCTCGGCAATGCGCTCGCCACCGGTGACGGAGCCGCCTTCGGCCTTGGCCGCTTCCAGCGCCTTCTGCATGCCGTCAAAAGCCTGCTTGTCGACGAGCGGGCCGACCAGCGCCGAGGTTTCCAGCGGGTTGCCGACGGAAACGCTGGTATAGGCCTTCTTCAGGCGCGGAACGAGCTGGTCGTAGACGCTGTCATGCACGAAGAGGCGGCGGAGCGTCGTGCAGCGCTGGCCGGCGGTGCCCATGGCGCCGAAGGCAATGGCGCGCAGCGCCATGTCGAGATCGGCGGACGGGCAGACGATGCCGGCATTGTTGCCGCCGAGCTCGAGGATCGAGCGGGCAAAACGCTTGGCGAGACGCGGGCCGACTTCCTTGCCCATGCGGGTGGAGCCGGTGGCCGAAACGAGGGCGACCTTCGGGTGATCGACGAGGACTTCGCCGATGGCGCGGTCGCCGATGAGGACCTGCGAAAGGTTCTTCGGCGCATCACCGAAGCGGGCAAGCGCACGCTCGAGGATCGCCTGGCTGGCAAGCGCGGTGAGCGGTGTCTTTTCAGACGGCTTCCAGACGGCGGAGTTGCCGGCGACGAGCGCGAGTGCGGTGTTCCACGACCAGACAGCGACCGGGAAGTTGAAGGCCGAGATGATGCCGACGACGCCGAGCGGGTGCCAGGTTTCCATCATGCGGTGGCCGGGGCGCTCGGTGGCGATGGTCAGGCCGTAGAGCTGGCGGGAAAGGCCGACGGCGAAATCGCAGATGTCGATCATTTCCTGCACTTCGCCGAGGCCTTCCGACGTGATCTTGCCGGCTTCGATGGAAACGAGGCGGCCGAGATCGGCCTTGGCGGCGCGCAGCTCTTCGCCCAGCAGGCGCACCAGTTCGCCACGCCGCGGGGCGGGTACGAGGCGCCATTCCTTAAAGGCTTCATGGGCGGCTTCGATGGCCTTGGCGGCATCGGCGGCCGAAATGGACTTCAGCTTTGCGATCTCCTCGCCGCTGACCGGGCTGTAGGAGGCCATGTCGCCGCCCTGCCAGGCGGCACGCGGCACGCCGAGCTTGTCGAGAAGGGCGGCGGTTTCGTGTTTCACGTCGACTTTCGTCATGGGTATTCTCCCTGATGTCTTGTTAAAAGGTCATGGCGCCGAGCGAACCCGGCGAGGTGATGGTTTTCAGCCCGGCCGCAAGCCGGCGGATCTCTTCGGGCGTGTATTTGTCGTAGAAGGCCTGGTTCTTGCGGCCGATGGCGTGTTCCGCGCTGAAGCTGCCATCGAACTGTTCGACCGCCACCGAAAACACCCAGTCGCGCAGGTCCATTTCGAAATCCGGATCGGCAAGCCTAGGATCATACTTTGCGATGACGAGGTTGAAGTGCACGCCGCCATCGCCGATATGGCCGAAGTCACAGATCGTCACGTCTTCGAAGTGATCGGGCATTTCCGCCTTCATATGGGCGAGGAAAGGCATGATGTCACCCCGGCGGAAGGACAGATCGAAGGCGATCAATCGCCCGCTATGCTTTACGCCCTCGGACAAAGCATGACGCAGCGCCCAGATCTCGTGCGGCGGGCCGACGAAGGCATCAGCGAGCGGCGCGTCCTCGCGCTCCCAGATGGCGGCCAGCACCTCTTCCAGCACCGCATCGAGCGGCTGTTCGCCCTCGCGTGGCGGGCTGGAGCGGGAGATTTCCGCAAGGATCACGAAATCCGGCACGATGCCGCCCTGGAAGGGGTTTCTCAACGACGGTACATGGTCGAGGGCGGCGCGAATGGCATTGCCGGACATGCCCTCGAAGGCCGAGAGGTAGCTGCCCAGCGCATCTTCCATGGCGACGAGGAGGGCGGAAACCTGTTCGTCGGAAGACGGAACGAGGAGCGCTGTCGCCGACTGTTTTGGCGCGGGTTCGAGGTTGAGCACGCATTCTGTGATGATGCCGAAGGCGCCGGACGTGCCGATGAACAGTTGTTTCCAATCTACGCCGGTATTGTTCTTGCGCAGATCCGAGGACAGGTCGAGCACCGTACCGGCCTCGTCGGCGAGCACCACGGTGAGGCCCAACGTGTTGCGGCGGACGTCGCCATAACGCAGGAAGCGCGAGCCGCCGGTGTTCGTGGCGATCATGCCGCCGAGGCGCGGATCGGCGCCTAGGTCGATCGGGAAGAACAGGCCGGTTTCGTCGAGCTTGCCGTTGAGGTCGGAGAGGCGGACGCCAGCACCTGCCTTGATGGTGCGGTTGACGCGGTCGAGTTCAAAGGGGGCCGTGAGGCGATCGAGGCTCAAGACGCCCTGCTGGCCGCTACCATCCGGTGTCGAGCCGGAGACGAGGCCGGTATTGCCGGATTGCGGCACCAACGCGATGCCGTTTTTCACGCAGTAGGAGACGACGGCGGAGACTTCTTCTGTCGCGGTCGGACGGGCGACGAAGGCGGCGCGGCCCTTGTCGTAGCGCGCGCCGGTCTCGTAGGCAGCCATGTCCGAGGCCTCGGTGAGAAGACCCTTCTCGCCGAGCAGGCTCTTCAGCGTGTCGATATGGCGTGCCTCGATCATTCTCTCGTCCGTCACTCCGCGGCGGCCGCCATGTTGACGATGCCGAGGCACATTTCAAGCGATGCGCGCTGGATGCCGGCATAGTGCGCGAATTCATCCAGAACCGTTGCACCGAGATCGCGCTCGAACATCATCTGGTTCGGGCTCGCGACAAAATCCTGCGCCGCATCGTCGCCGAGGTTCGACTGGAAGATGCCCGCGGCGCTGACCGGGAGAAAGTCTTCGTAGACGATCGGATCGAACTGGATGAGGCCGGCTTCGATCGCGGTTTCGAGATCAGCCCTGCGGCCGGAGACCGACATACCCTTTTCCGTCAGCGAATAGCTGAAATAGCCAAGGCCCGCTTTGCGAATACCGTCCCAGGTGTCCGGGAAGGCCTTGAAGACGTCGGCAAGTGCTGCTTCGTATTCGCTCGCATTGGAGCCGTCGGCGGCCGGGCGCACGCGGGCACGGGTGTCGTTCAAAAGCGTGTCGTAGAGCGCGCGACCCTTCGGGGTCAGCGCCACACCGCGCTGCTCGATCTCGCCGAAGCGGGCGCTGTGCGAGCCCTCCTGCCAAGTGCCGTCTGCAGCGGTGAAGGAAACGGCCTCTTCCAGCGCCTTGAACGAGGTCTGGCGCAGCAGGATCGGGCAGTTGCGGGTCGGCGGGCCTTCGACGATGGCCTTGGGCGCGATGCCCTCCTGCGGCATGCGCGTCTGGATCTTGTCGATATCCAGCGTGCGCGGCGTCAGGTGGTTGATGTGCGGGCCCTTAAAGGAGACGACGTCGGCGATCAGGCGATGTGCATCGTGCAGGCGCTTGTACATGTCGGCGCTGACGATAGCATGGTCGTGCCAGCGGAAGGTTTCGAGCAGTTGCGCGACGAAGCGGGCGGCGTCAGCGGCGTCCAGGCCGCCATCGCGCTCGGCCTTTTCGACGAGGGCCACGGCCTCATCCGTAAAGATTTTTCGCGCCGCGAGCACATCGGCCGCTTCCTGGCGCAGTGTTTCGTCGGCGATCAGATCAAGGCGGAGCAACGAGGTGAAAACACGAAAGGGGTTGCGGCTGAGGCTTTCGGTGCCGACCGGGCGGAAGGCGGTGGAATGCACCGGCACGCCGGCCGTGGAAAGATCGTAATAACCGACGGGGGCCATGCCCATGACGGCGAAGGCGCGGCGCATCATGGAAAGTTCTTGTCGTGTGCCGAGGCGGATGGCGCCGTGGCGCTCTTCCGAAATGCGGTCGAGCGTATCCGTCGCTTCAAGCCGGGTCTTGAGGTGCGCATCCGAAGAAAGCGTCTCGTCATTGACCGAGGCCACCAGCGACATCAGCGTGCCATAGGCCGGAACCTCGTCGCGGTACATGGCGGACATGGCGGCGGAGAAATTCGAACGGATCTTGTCTGCGGAAATGTACGAATTTGCTTTCATGGCGAGCGGTCTCATCTTACAAGGGTGGGTGCCCTGTTCATTCTCAAAACGGATCATACCGGATCGTTTCCTTGAGCGATTGCGACCGTTCTGACTATGTTGATGCGAGGAAAGAATGAAGCTCAGTCGAAGGCTGATCCCGGACGTCACCACGCTGCAGGCGTTCGAATGTGCCGCGCGCCATGGCAGTTTCACGCAGGCGGCGCACGAACTGAACCTCACCCAGAGCGCCGTCAGCCGGCAGATCAAGGACCTCGAGGAACAGCTCGGCGTGCTGCTGTTCGAGCGCGTGCGCCAGCGTGTCGTGCTGTCGGATGACGGGCGGCGTTTCCTGCCGGAAGTGCGCAAGCTGCTGCACCAGACGGAAGAAACCATGCTGCGCGCCATGGCGTCGGCGTCGTCCGAACACAGTCTTAGCATCGCGACGCTGCCGACCTTCGGCAGCCGCTGGCTGACACCGCGCATTCCGGCTTTCCTCAGCGAACATCCGGGCACGATCGTCAACATCGCCTCGCGTTCGAAACCCTTCGATTTCGACGAAGAGAATTTTGACCTTGCCATCCATTACGGCCAGCCGGTCTGGGCGCGCGCCGCCTGCTCCTACTTATGCAGCGAGGTCATCCTGCCGGCGGCAAGCCCGGAGCTTCTGAAGGCGTGGAATTTTTCCGAGCCGAAGGACCTGGAGACAGCGCCGCTCCTCCATCTCGCGACGCGTCCAAAGCTCTGGGCGCAATGGTTCGAGCTGAACGGCGGCTCGGCGGATACCGCCTATCGCGGCCACCGCTTCGACCAGTTCGCCATGGTCATCGAATCGGCCGTGGCCGGTCTCGGCTTTGCGCTCCTGCCGCATTATCTGATCGAGCAGGAGTTGGCGAACGGCCGGCTGGCCGTCGTCTTCGACCGGCCGATGGAGACGGAAAACAGCTATTATCTCGTCGCGCCCGAGGGAAAGCTCGAAAATCCGCTGAGCCAGGCGTTTCGTGCGTGGATCGTCAATCAGGTTCCCGACCGGCGTTGACCGCCTGTCATGCGGACGGGGCATGACCCCGTTCTGATTTTTTGCTTTAGTCATGGTGCCGCATCGTCGATGGTGCGGGAATAGCTCCTCCTTCTGAAAAGCAGACCACCATGCTCAACGACCCGCGCTCCCATGGCCTTTGGGAGATGACCGCACCGCCCGCTCCTGAAACGGTCGCCTTTTCCGGCAAGGCGGATGCGGATGTCGTCATCGTCGGTGGCGGCTATACCGGGTTCTCGACAGCACTCCATCTTGCCGAGCGCGGTACGCGGGTCATCCTGCTGGAAGGTGCTGAAATCGGTTACGGCGGCTCGGGCCGCAATGTCGGCCTCGTCAATGCCGGCATGTGGGTGATGCCGGACGAGTTGCCGGGCGTGCTCGGCGATCTCTACGGCAGCCGATTGCTCGAACTGCTCGGCAATGCGCCGCGCCTGGTGTTCGAACTTGTCGAAAAGCACAAGATCGACTGCGAAATCAATCCGGCCGGCACGCTGCATTGCGCTGTTGGTCAATCGGGCCTCGATGAATTGAAGCAGCGTGCGGAGCAATGGTCGCGTCGCGGCGCGCCGGTGCGCCTGCTCGATGCAGCCGAGACAGCGGTGAAGGTCGGCACGGATGCCTATGCAGGCGCGCTTCTCGACATGCGCGCCGGCACGATCCAGCCGCTCGCCTATGCGCGCGGCCTTTCGCGCGCTGCGATTGCCGCCGGCGCACAGGTCTTTACGGGAAGCCCGGTGACGGGTGCGGAGCGGACCGGCAAGCGCTGGACGGTCAACACTCCGCGCGGTTCGGTGACGGCGGACTGGGTCGTCGTCGCGACCAATGCCTATACGGTGGCACCCTGGAACGAAGTGCGCGCCGAGCTTCTCCACCTGCCCTACTTCAATTTCGCCACGGTGCCGCTCTCGGCGGAGATGCAGGCAAAAATCCTGCCGGAGAAGCAGGGCGCGTGGGACACGAAGGAAGTGCTTTCCTCCTTCCGCTTTGACAAGCGCGGCCGACTGGTGTTCGGCAGCGTCGGGGCATTGCGCGGCATGGGGACCGGCATCCACAAATCCTGGGCCCGACGGGCGCTCAAAAAGCTTTTCCCGGCGATCGGCGACGTCGCCTTCGAGGCGGAATGGTACGGCAAGATCGGCATGACCACCGACAACCTGCCGCGCTTCCACCGCTTGGCCGAAAATGTCATCGGTTTTTCCGGCTATAACGGTCGCGGCATCGCGCCGGGCACCGTTTTCGGCCGCACGCTGGCGCAACTCATATCCGGCGAGATCGCCGAGATGGACCTGCCGCTGCCCGTCAGCGATCCCGAGGCCCAGTCCTTCCGCTCGGTGCGGGAGGGCTATTACGAACTCGGCGCCCAGATCGCCCATTTTGCGGGCGCGCGGTTTTGAGACCAAGACAATCGGTCAGGCTGCTTCCGAGATTTGTATTTCAACATGGAGCCCGGCTGCGGCCACCATGTTGACCAACGTATCGAGGGCGAACAAGGTGATCTTACCACGCAGAAGATCGGATACACGCGGCTGTGTGACGCCGAGTTTGCGTGCGGCTTCTGCCTGCGTCCAACCCTTCGCACCGATATGCTGCTCCAATGCCATCATCAACTGGGAGCGAAGCTTCATGTTCTCTGCCTCGGCGGGAGTATTTTCGATCGCGTCCCATATGCTTGTGAAAGTCTCGTTGCTCATGAGCCTAATTCCTTCACGAGTTCGCTATAGCGTTTCCCTGCTAGGTCCAAATCCGCCTTACTGGTCTTCTGCGTCTTCTTTTGAAAACAGTGCAGCACATAAACTGCATCGGCGAGTCTTGCGATGTAGATCACCCGAAACGCTCCGGCTTCATCCCGAATCCTGATTTCCTGTACGCCTCTGCCCACGGTCGTCATCGGCTTCCAGTCCGTCGGGGACTGGCCATTTTGCACGCGGTCGAGTTGGTAGCCTGCTTCGCGCCGCGCTGAATCGGGGAAGACGCGCAAATCATCGAGGGCGGTGCCGCAGAACTTAACCGTCTTCATGCGGGGAACTATACAAAATTTTGTATGTTCCCCGCAAGACGTTTGATTGTCAGGATCTCAGTGCTTGCCCGGCAGGCGCGGCAGGAAGATCGTGAGAATGCCGAGCAGCGGCATGTACGAGCAGACCTGGAAGACAAACGCGATGCCGTGGCTGTCCGCGACGCCGCCGAGCAGGGCTGCTCCCAGACCGCCCGCGCCAAAAGCGAAGCCGAAGAAGATGCCGGCGATCATGCCGACGCGGCCCGGTATCAGCTCCTGCGCGAAGACGACGATGGCCGAGAAGGCTGACGAGAAGATCAGGCCGATCAGCACCGTCAGCGCGCCCGTCCAGAACAGGTTGGCGTAGGGCAGCATCAGCGCGAAGGGGATGACGCCGAGGATCGAGAACCAGATCACGAAGCGCGTGCCGAAGCGGTCGCCGATCGGGCCGCCCATGAAGACGCCGACGGCCGAGGCGCCGAGGAACAAGAACAGCATGAGCTGCGCCTGCTGTATGTCGAGGCCGAAGCGTTCGATCGTATAGAAGGTGAAGTAGCTCGAAATGCTGGCGAGATAGGCGTTCTTCGTCGTCGTCAGCAGAACGAGCACGGCCAGCGCCCAGGCAACGCGTTTGCCCGGCAGCGGCAGTTCACGGCTGGCCGCGGGGCGGCCGGCGGACGAGCGGCGCTCGCCGGCATACCATTTGCCGACCCAGGTCAGGATGATCATGCCGATGAGGGCGACCGCCGAGAACCAGGCAACGCTCGTCTGGCCGAAGGGCAGCACGATGAAGGCGGCGAGCAGCGGGCCGATCGCCGTGCCGGCATTGCCGCCGACCTGGAACATCGATTGCGCGAGGCCGTGGCGGCCGCCGGAGGCGAGGCGGGCGACGCGCGAGGATTCCGGGTGGAAGATCGCCGAGCCGAGGCCGATCAGGCAGGCGCCGAAGATCAGCACGGGGAACGAATGCGCATAGGCGAGCATGATGAGGCCGACGAAGGTGCTTCCCATGCCGACCGGCAGCGAGAAGGGCATCGGCCAGCGGTCCGTCACGATGCCGACGGCCGGCTGCAGCAGCGAGGCCGTCACCTGGAAGGCCATCGTCAGCAGGCCGATCTGCACGAAGTCGAGCGCGTAGTTTTCCTTCAGGAGCGGATAGAGCGAGGTCAGCAGCGACTGCATGATGTCGTTCAGCATATGGCAGGCGCTGACCGCGGCGATAATGGAATAGGTGGCGGTTGCGGTGCTGCGGGGCACCGCGGGAACGACAGTCGACATGATGGCCTCGATTGATCCGCCCGGTTTGGCGTCTTTGTCGTTCCCATACTAGGATTGCGCGCGGCCTGCTTTTGTGCTGAGGTCCATTTCTTACGCGAGTGGGCCAAAGATGGAAAAATTGACCGCGGCGCGCCTCAAGGCGCTCGATGACGATCACATCCGCAATCTTTCCCGCATGGAACAGTCGAACGAGGACGTTCTGGTCCACAGTTCGGAGATTCCCGGCGGCTATACCGTGCCGCCGCACCGCCATCGTCGCACGCAGTTCCTCTGCGTCTTTGCCGGCGTCGTGCTGGTTTCGACGGATCGCGGCCGCTGGATGATCCCGCCCGGCCATGCGCTGCTCATCCCGCGCGGGCTTGAACATTCCGTCGAGATGTACAGCGATGTCAGCATGCGCTCCGTCTATATCTATTCGCCGGAAGGCCGCGCCGCCTCGCAGGAGCCGACGGTGCTGGAGGTGACGGACCTTGCCCGGCAGCTGATCACGGAGGCGGTGCGCAAGGGCGCGCTTTCCGAGGAGCGCAACCGGGCTGAGCTGGTGATGGCGCTGCTGCTCGACGAGATCGGCCGCCTGCCCGAACGCCGCCTCGGCCTGCCCTTTCCGGCGAGCGGCCGGCTTGCCGGCCTTTGCCGTGATTTCGTCGAGCAGCCGTCACCGACGGCGAAGATCGACGATTGGGCGCGACGCCTCAACATGAGCCGGCGCACCTTCACGCGGTTCTTTCGCGAGGAGATGGGCATCAGTTTCGTGACCTGGCGCCAGCAGGCCTGCCTGTTTGCCTGCCTGCCGCGGCTTGCTGCCGGCGAGCCGGTGACACGCGTGGCGCTCGAAGCCGGCTATGAAAGCGTGCCGGCCTTCACCACCATGTTCAAGCGCATGCTCGGCTCCTCCCCGCGCGCCTATCTCACAAGCCGCGAGGCGGCGTAGGAGTCTCAAAAAGACCGGCAAAGGACGCGATCCGGGGACTGTTTTCCGTTGGCTTTTGGGATTAGGAAGGGGTGCGGGACCCAAATCGGGCCGCAGACCGGGAGCGCAAGCCGCACGGGAGACGGAAATTTGAGGAAAATACAGGTCATCGGGATCGGCGCGGGCAATCCCGAGCACATGACCGTTCAGGCGATCAATGCGCTGAACCGGTCGGATGTGCTGCTTATACCGGTGAAGGGCGACGAAAAGGCCTTTCTCGCCGATGCGCGCCGTGACATCTGCGACCGGTTCCTCACCAATCCTGCCTGCCGCATTCTCGACTACCCCGTGCCGGTGCGCCGCGCCGATGGTTCCTACGAGGACGGCGTCAACGACTGGCACCGCGCCATCGCCGCGATCTACGAGCGCACGCTGCTGAACGCGGTCGGCGAGGACGAGACGCTCGGCCTGCTCGTCTGGGGCGATCCCATGCTTTACGACAGCACCCTGCGCATCATCGGCCATGTCCGCACCGCCGGCCGCGTTGCCTTCGAAACGGAAGTCATCCCCGGCATCACCAGCGTGCAGGCGCTTTGCGCCAGCCACGGCATCGCGCTGAACCGCATCGGCCTACCCGTCGAAATTACCACCGGCCGCCGGCTTGCCGAGGGCTGGCCGGAATCCTCGCGTGATGCGCTGGTCATGCTCGATGGCGTGCAGGCTTTCCGAACGGTGACGGATCCGGAAGCCGACATCTGGTGGGGCGCCTATCTCGGTACGCCGCACGAAATCCTGCTTTCCGGCCGGCTGGCCGATATGGCCGAAACCATCACCGAGACCCGCCGCACGGCGCGCGAAAAGCATGGCTGGATCATGGATACCTATCTGATCCGGCGTCCTGCCACTGAGGCGGAGGAGGGCCCTGCATGACCATGACGCTCGCCCTCGACCGGTGCGATACGGGTGCGCTGCGCCGCGGCGCCTGCCCCTCGATCGCCGCGCCGATGCAGACCGGTGACGGCCTGCTGGTGCGCCTGCGCCCGGTCGCGCCTGCCCTGACGGCGGATGATCTGCTTGCCCTTGCCGATCTCGCCCGCGCCCATGGCAATGGCCTCATCGAAATCACCGCACGCGGCAATCTCCAGCTTCGCGGCTTGACGGAGGCTTCGGTGCCGCGTCTGGCGGCCGGTCTTGCCGCTGCCGGCATCGTTCCCCAGACGGGCGTCGCCATTGAAGTCCCGCCGTTCGCCGGCATCGATCCGTCAGAAATCGCCGATGCCACGCCGGTTGCGGATGCGTTGCGCAAGGCGATTTCCCGGGCATCGTTTACCCTCGCGCCGAAACTCGCAATCGTTGTCGATGGCGGTGGCATGCTTTCGCTTGCCGACATGGTCGCGGATCTCCGGCTCGATGCCGTCGTTGTCGGGGGACGCACGGCGTGGCGCCTGTCGGTCGGTGGCGATCGTCAAAGGGCTAGACCTGTCGCCTTGCTGCCAGAAGATTCCGTGTTGGATGGTGCAATGGCCGTCATCGCCGCGCTTGCGGCTATCGGCCCTTCCGCCCGCGGCCGCGATCTGGATGTCGCCGCGCTGGTGCAGATGCTGGGTGCGAGGCCGATACAGACTGTACCTGCGGCCCTCTCCACCCATCCGCTCGGCGTGCACCGCATCGGGAGTGAAACCGTGCTTGGCTTGGCGCCGGCATATGGCCAGATGCATGCCGATCGGCTTGCGGCGCTTGTCGAGGGACTTTCCGCCTGTGGTGCCGTGGAATTCCGCCTCGCACCCCATCGCAGCCTGCTGGTGCGCGGCCTTTCCGGCGAAACGCTCGCGGCCGCCCGGGCCTGCGCCGATCGCCAGGGGTTCTGGAACACGGACAGTGCGCACGGCCGCACCATCTCCATCTGCGCCGGTACCGCCGGCTGCGCCTCGGCCAGCTTCGACACCCGTGCCGCCGCTGATGCCCTGGTCGCCGAAGCCGGCGCCTTGCTGGACGGCTCCATAGCCATGCACATTTCCGGCTGCCCGAAAGGCTGCGCCCATCCGGCCGGTGCCGCCGTCACACTCTGCGGCACTGCCGCAGGTGTCGGCCTCATCCTTGACGGGCGGGCGAGCGATGCGCCGTCGGCGATTATCCCGGCCGGTGATCTGAAGCCGGCTATCCAGCGCTTCGGCAGCGTTCTGCGCACGCGCCGTGCGGAGGGCGAGACCACCAGAAACCTGCTCGACCGCACTCCACCCGCGGTCCTTCTTTCCGCATATCAAGGCCAGTCATGACCCAGTACGACTACATCAAGGATGGCACTGCCATCTACGAAAAATCCTTCGCGATCATCCGCGCCGAGGCCGATCTCTCGCGCTTCTCCGAGACGGAGGCGGATGTCGCGGTACGAATGATCCACGCTGCCGGCCTGGTGGAGGCCGCGCCGCATTTCGTCTTTTCGCCGGATTTCGTGACGTCCGCGCGCACGGCCCTTCAGGGTGGTGCACCGATCTTCTGCGACGCGGAAATGGTCGCCCGCGGCGTTACCGCCGCTCGCCTTCCCGCCAACAATGAGGTGCTCTGCACGCTGCGCGATCCGCGCACGCCGGAACTTGCCGCGGCAAGCGGCAACACCCGCTCGGCGGCCGCCATCCGGCTCTGGCTTGATCGCATGGCCGGCTCGGTCGTTGCCATCGGCAACGCGCCGACGGCGCTTTTCTACCTGCTGGAACTTTTGCGCGATGGCGCGCCAAAACCGGCGGCGATCCTCGGCATGCCGGTCGGCTTCGTCGGGGCGGCTGAATCCAAGGATGCGCTGGCCGAAAATTCCTATGGCGTGCCCTATGCCATCGTGCGCGGCCGTCTCGGCGGCAGCGCGATGACGGCGGCGGCGCTCAATTCGCTGGCTAGGCCGGGACTATGAACATGGTGGCGACGGTGACGGGACGATTGTATGGCGTGGGAACAGGGCCGGGTGATCCGGAACTCCTGACACTGAAGGCGGTGCGGGCGATCGGCGAGGCGGATGTGCTTGCCTATTTCGCCAAGGCCGGGCGCTCCGGCAATGGGCGGGCGATTGTCGAAGGCCTGCTGAAGCCGGAGATGGTGGAGTTGCCGCTCTACTATCCGGTGACGACGGAGATCGACAAGGACCACGACGACTACAAGAGCCAGATCACGGCCTTCTACGATGCCTCCGCCGCGGCCGTTGCCGAGCATCTCGCCGCCGGTCGCACGGTCGCGATCCTCTCCGAGGGCGACCCGATGTTCTACGGCTCCTACATGCACCTGCATGTGCGGCTCGCCGATCGCTTTCCGACGGAGGTCATCCCCGGCATCACGGCCATGTCCGGCTGCTGGTCGCTCTCCGGCCTGCCGATCGTGCAGGGCGACGACGTGCTTTCCGTGCTGCCGGGCACGATGGGCGAGGACGAGCTGTCACGCCGTCTCGTCGACACGCAGGCCGCCGTCATCATGAAGGTCGGTCGCAACCTGCCGAAAATCCGCCGGGCCCTTTCGCAGGCCGGTCGTCTGGGCGAAGCGGTCTATGTCGAACGCGGCACAACGCCAGTCGGCAAATCCATACGGCTTTCCGAAAAGCTCGACGACACCGCGCCCTATTTCTCGCTGGTGCTCGTGCCGGGCTGGAGCACCCGCGGATGACGGGCAAGCTCTTCGTGATCGGAACCGGTCCCGGCAATCCGGACCAGATGACGCCGGAGGCGCTTAGCGCCGTTGCGGCGTCAACCGAGTTTTTCGGCTACTTTCCCTATATCGACCGACTGAATCTTCGCTCCGACCAGATCAAGGTCGCCTCGGACAATCGCGAGGAATTGAATCGCGCGCAGGCGGCCCTGATCCGTGCAGCGGCGGGTATCAATGTCTGCGTCGTCTCTGGCGGTGATCCCGGCGTCTTCGCCATGGCGGCGGCGGTCTGCGAGGCTATCGATGCGGGGCCGAACGATTGGAAATCCGTGGACCTCGTCATCGTTCCGGGCGTCACCGCGATGCTGGCCGTCGCAGCACGCATCGGCGCGCCGCTCGGCCACGATTTCTGCACGATTTCTCTGTCTGACAATCTAAAACCCTGGGAGATCATCGAGAAGCGGCTGCGCCTGGTGTCCGAAGCCGGTCTCGTCATCGCGCTCTACAATCCGATCAGCAAGGCGCGGCCGTGGCAACTCGGCAAGGCATTCGAGATCCTTCGCGAGACACTTCCGGCCACGACGCCGGTGATCTTCGGCCGTGCCGCGGGCCGGCCGGACGAGCATATGTTGGTGATGCCGTTGGGAGACGCCGCGGCGGAGCGGGCCGACATGGCGACCTGCGTCGTCATCGGCTCGCCGGAAACGCGGGTCATCGCGCGTCCCGGCCTGCCGGACCTGGTCTATACGCCGCGCTTCCTGAAGGACGCGAGCAGATGATCGGTAAGCCGCACCGCATCCTCGACCGTCTCGGCGTGGTGGCCGCTCTCGCTGGCCGCCCGCTCGACGAGTATGACGTTGAGGCCGAGAATGCGCGCGGCGACGATCTTGCCGTAGGTGGCGTCACCGCCGGAATTCTTGCTGACGATGACATCGATGCGCTGTTGCCGCAGCAGATCCACTTCCGCCTCGACGGCGAAGGGGCCGCGGGCGAGCAGATACTCGACGCTCGGTGCCTCCATCGGCGGATCGACTGGATCGACGCTGCGCACGAGATAGTGGTGCTGCGGTGCTGCGTCGAAGGCTCTCGCCTCCTGCCGGCCGATGGCAAGAAAGACGCGGCGCGGCTGCGCACCCAATGCGGTGACGGCCTCTTCGATGGAGGTTCGGCGGATCCAGCGATCGCCCTCCATCTCCTCCCAGCCGCGCCTTTCCAGTCGCAGCAGCGGAATGCCCGCCGCAGCGCTTGCTACACGGGCATTGGCCGAAATCTGCCTGGCGAAGGGATGGGTCGCATCGATCACGAGCTCGATGGCATGCTCATCGAGATAGGCCGCAAGCCCCGGTACGCCGCCGAAACCACCCATGCGCACGGGCACCGGCTGTGGCGCGGGATCGACGGTCCGGCCGGCAAGCGAAAGCGTGACGGCAAGATCGGGTCGGCCGGCAAGGCGGCCGGCAAGGTCGCGGGCTTCCGTCGTGCCGCCCAGTATGAGGATGCGTCGCTTGTCCACGCCTGATCAAATCCCCCCGCAAGCCGCCCCCTGGCTTTCCATCGTCGGGATCGGCGAGGACGGTCTAGCGGGTCTCGGTGACGAGGCCAAGGCCGCAATTGCCGCGGCCGAGCTGGTTTTCGGCGGCACGCGGCATCTGGAACTCGCCGACGCTGTGATCCGGGGCGAGCGCCATGGCTGGTTGTCCCCGTTCGAGCGTTCGGTCGATGCCGTGCTGTCAGTCCGTGGCCGGCCGGTCGTCGTGCTGGCCTCGGGCGATCCGTTTTTCTACGGCGTCGGCGTCACGCTGTCCCGTCGCATCGCACGGGCCGAAATGCGCGTCTTCCCGGCGCCGTCGTCGTTCAGTCTTGCGGCCTCGCGCATGGGCTGGGCGCTTCAGGATACGCTTTGCCTTTCGCTGCATGGCCGCCCCATCGATCTCATTCGCCCGCACCTGCATCCCGGCAGCCGCATTCTTGCTCTGACGTCGGACAGTGACGGCCCGGCGGCGCTGGCCGCCCTGCTTGCGGAAAGCGGCTTTGGCGCCTCGACGCTCACCGTTCTCGAAGCGCTCGGTGGCGCGCGGGATCGGCTGAGCAGCCATCGGGCGGAGACGTTTGCACTTACGGATGCCGATATGCTGAATGTCTGCGCCGTGGAGGTTGCGGCCGGCAGTGCCGCGCGGGTCCTCGCCTATACGCCCGGTCTCGATGACGGTTTGTTCGAGCATGACGGGCAGATCACCAAGCGCGAAGTCCGCGCGCTGACCCTCTCCGCGCTGGCGCCGAAGCGGGGCGAATTGTTGTGGGATGTCGGCGCCGGCTCGGGATCGATCGGCATCGAGTGGATGCTGGCCGATCCCTCGCTTCGCGCCATCGCGATCGAGGGAAACACCGAACGCGCCGCCCGCATCCGCCGCAATGCCAACAATTTCGGCGTGCCGGGCCTTTCGGTAGTCGAGGGCGTGGCGCCGGCAGCGCTTGCCGGGCTTGCTCCGCCGGATGCCGTCTTCATTGGTGGCGGCGGCAGCGAGGCGGGGGTGATGGAGGCGGCGATTGGTGGCCTGAAGGCCGGTGGTCGGCTCGTCGCCAATGCGGTGACGACGGAAATGGAAGCAGTGCTGCTTGCGCACCATGCGCGGCTTGGCGGCGCGTTGACCCGCATCGATATCGCGCGGGCCTCATCCGTCGGGCAGATGACGGGCTGGCGGCCCGCAATGCCGGTCACGCAATGGAGCTGGGTTAAGCCGGCTAAACAAATTGAGGAATAATATGACCGTTCATTTCATCGGCGCCGGCCCCGGCGCTGCCGACCTCATCACTGTGCGTGGGCGGGACCTGATCGGCAAGTGCCCGGTCTGCCTCTATGCCGGTTCCATCGTCTCGCCGGAGCTTCTGCAATATTGCCCGCCCGGTGCGCGTATCGTCGACACGGCGCCGCTATCGCTCGACGAGATCGAGGCGGAATTCTTGCGCGCGGCGCAGGCGGGGGACGACGTCGCGCGGCTGCATTCCGGCGATCTTTCCGTCTGGAGCGCTGTTGCCGAGCAGATCCGCCGGCTCGAAAACCACGGGCTGACCTATACGATGACCCCGGGCGTGCCGTCCTTTGCCGCCGCCGCCGCCGCACTTGGTCGCGAACTCACCATTCCGGCCGTCGCGCAGAGCCTCGTGCTCACCCGCGTCTCCGGCCGCGCCTCGCCCATGCCGAACCGCGAGACGCTGGAGAACTTTGGTGCGACGGGCGCCACATTGGCCATCCATCTGGCCATTCACGCCCTGGATAAGGTGGTCGAAGACCTTACCCCGCTCTACGGCGCCGATTGCCCGGTGGCGATCGTCGTGAAAGCCTCCTGGCCCGATGAGCGTGTGGTGCGCGGCACGCTCGCCGATATCGTGGCGAAAGTCGCCGAAGAGCCGATCGAGCGCACGGCGCTGATCTTCGTCGGCCGCGCGCTCGCGGCCACGGATTTTCGCGAAAGCTCGCTCTACGATCCCACCTACCAACGGCGTTTTCGCGGCCGGGGCGATTAGATCGGCAGAAGGGCTTCCAAAGCGAGCGACGCCTTGGAGCGGTAACGCTCCTTGTGCCGGAGCAGGCGAAAGGCGCGCTCCGGCAGGTCGAAGGCGATGCGGGCCAGGCGGCCCGATGCCAGGTCGTCTGCGACGGCCAGTTCGGAAATCGCGGTTAATGCGCCGCCGGCAAACACGGCGCTGCGCACGGCTTCGTTCGACGGCAGGGAAAGCGTGATGTCGAGGGATGCCTCGTCCACGCCGCGCGCCGCCAGCGCAGCGGTCAGGGCGCCGCGTGTGCCGGAACCCGCTTCGCGCAGAACCCAGTGCGCAGCCAAAAGATCTGCCGGTTCGACCGGTTTGCCCAAGAGCGGATGGCCGGCCGGTGCAACGACGACGACGCGGTCGCGCGCGACGATCCGCTGCGAGAGGGCAGGGTGGTCGATTGCGCCTTCGACGAATCCGAGTTCCACCCGCCCCTCGAGCACGGCCTCGGCAACCTGCTCCGTGTTGCCGCTGCCAACGCGCATGTCGATGGCCGGATAGGCCGCGTGGAAGCGTATGAGCAGCGGGGGCAGCCAGTAGGCGCCGACCGTCTGGCTGGCGGCAAGCGTCAGCGTGCCCCGCTTGAGGCCGCCGATTTCGGTGAGGAAGAGGTCCGTGCTTTCGGCCCGCGCCAGCGTCGCCCTGGCTTCCGGCAGGAAGGCATGGCCTGTCTCCGTCAGTTCGATCCGCCGGCCGGTCCGGTGAAATAGCGCGATGCCGTAGCGCTCCTCCACGACGCGGATCGCCGAGCTGACGGCGGAGGGCGTGAGGTTCAGCGCGTCGGCGGCCTGCGTGAGATGCTCGCGCTCTGCCACGGCGACGAAGATACGGAGCTGATCGAGTGTCATCATCTGTTCGATCCAATCGAATGAAACATCCGATACTTACTGATGGATTGAACAGACTTTCAAGCGCATCGTTGGCGCATGGAAAATTTATCTAATAACAAAGCATTTCTTGGAACGCGTGTTTTGCTGCCGGGTGTCACCCTGGCCGGCCTGGTTTCTGGTCTTGCGGTGCTTGCCGAGCACCTGGAAGTGCGCTTGACGGGTGGAGCCTGGATCGAGGCCCTTGTGCTGGCCATCCTGATCGGCGCCGTGTTGCGGCTGTTTTTGCGTCAACCCGCGCGTTTCGATCCCGGCATTGCCTTCTCGGCAAAGTACTTTCTCGAGGTGGCCATCGTCCTGCTCGGTGCGAGCGTCAGTGCCGCGGCGATCGGGGGCATGGGCATTTCGCTGATCGGTGCCATCGCCGTGGTGGTGGGGGCGGTTCTCATGACGAGTTACGGGATAGGGCGCTGGCTTGGCCTGTCCCGCTCCGTTGCGCTGCTGGTGGCCTGCGGCAACTCGATCTGCGGCAATTCCGCGATTGCCGCGACGGCGCCCGTCATCCGCGCCGACGCCGAGGATGTCGCCTCGTCCATCGCGTTCACCGCCGTGCTCGGCATGATCACCGTGCTGCTCCTGCCGGTGCTGGTGCCGTTGCTCGGCCTTTCGGCGACGGGTTACGGCGTGATGGCAGGCATGACGGTCTATGCAGTGCCGCAGGTGCTGGCGGCGACCGCGCCGGTTTCCGCCCTCAGTATCCAGATCGGCACCTTCGTCAAGCTCGTGCGTGTGCTGATGCTGGGGCCGGTGATCTTCCTGCTGTCTTTTGCTTCGGCGGGGGCGACAGGGCGCAGGCCCGCGCTGCACCGGCTCGTGCCGTGGTTCATCCTTGGTTTTCTCGCCATGCTGACTGCCCGCAGTTTCGGTCTCATCGATGCCACCATGGCGGGTGTGATGGGCGATGCCGCGACGGTGCTGACCATTCTTTCCATGGCCGCACTCGGCCTCGGCATCGACCTGAGGCGCGTGATGCGCGCGGGACCGCGGGTGACGGCCGCGGTCGTGCTATCGCTCGGCGTGCTGGTCATCGCAAGCTACGCCATGGTGCTCGTCCTCAATCTTGCGACGGCCTGAGAGGTCTCAGGCCGCGTTCTCCCGCACCGGCGCCGGCACGTAGTTGAGCACCGGCCCGAGCCAGCGCTCCACTTCGACGACTGGCATATCCTTGCGCCGCGCGTAGTCTTCCACCTGGTCGCGCTCCACCTTGGCGACCCCGAAATAGTAGCTCTCGGGTGACGCGATATAGAGGCCGGAGACGGAGGAGCCGGGCCACATGGCGAAGCTTTCGGTCAAGGTCACGCCGATTTCCTTTTCCGCGTCGAGCAAGCGGAACAGTGCCGTCTTCTCCGTATGATCCGGCTGAGCCGGATAACCGGGAGCAGGGCGGATGCCGGCATAGGGCTCGCCGATGAGGTCGGTCGGGGCAAAGGTCTCGTCCGCCACGTAGCCCCAGAGTTCCTTGCGCACCACTTCATGCATGCGCTCGGCAAAGGCTTCTGCGAATCGGTCGGCGAGCGCTTTCACGAGGATCGAGTTGTAGTCGTCGTTCGCCCGCTCGAAACGTTCGGCAATGGCGATCTCGCCGATGCCGGCCGTCACCACGAAGCCGCCAAGATAATCCTGCTTGCCGCTATCGACGGGTGCGACGAAATCGGAGAGCGCGACGTTCGGCCGGCCGTCGCGCTTGGAAAGCTGCTGGCGCAGCGTGAAGAAGGTCGCAAGCTCCTTGTTGCGTGCCTCGTCGGTGAAGAGGCGGATGTCGTCGCCGACGGTGCCGGCCGGCCAGAAGCCGACGACGGCTTTTGGCGTGAACCATTTTTCCGCAATGATCTTTTCCAGCATCGCCTGCGCATCGGCAAAGAGCTGGCGGGCCGCCGGCCCCTGTTTTTCGTCATCGAGGATTTTCGGATAGACGCCCTTCAGCTCCCAGGTCTGGAAGAAGGGGGTCCAGTCGATGTAACGGGCGAGATCGGCGAGATCCCAATCCTGCCAGACGCGGGTGCCGAGGAAGGAGGGCGTCTTCGGCTGGTAGGCGGACCAGTCGGCCCTGAAGGCATTGTCGCGCGCCTTGCCGATCGGAAAACGCTGTTTTTCCGCTTCGCTCCGGGCATGGGCATCGGCCACCTTGCGGTACTCGGCCTTCAGCGTCTCGACGTAACCGGGCTTCATCTCGGCCGACAGCAGGCTGCCGACCACGCCGACGGCGCGGCTCGCATCGGTGACGTAGACGGTCTGGCCACGGTCGTAGCGCGGGTGGATTTTGACGGCCGTGTGCACGCGGCTCGTCGTGGCGCCGCCAATCAGCAGCGGGATGTCGAAACCTTCGCGCTCCATTTCATTGGCGACATGCACCATCTCGTCGAGCGAGGGCGTGATCAGGCCGGACAGGCCGATGATGTCGACCTTTTCGGCTTTCGCCGTCTCGAGGATCTTCGTTGCCGGCACCATGACGCCGAGGTCGATGATCTCGTAATTGTTGCAGGCGAGCACGACGCCGACGATGTTCTTGCCGATGTCGTGCACGTCGCCCTTGACGGTTGCCATCAGGATTTTGCCGGCGCTCTGCCGCCCGCCGCTGCCGCCATTGGCGAGCTTTTCGGCTTCCATGTAGGGCAGCAGCACGGCGACGGCCTGTTTCATCACGCGAGCGGATTTCACGACCTGCGGCAGGAACATCTTGCCGGCGCCAAAAAGGTCGCCGACGACGTTCATGCCGGCCATCAGCGGGCCTTCGATGACGTGCAGCGGGCGTTCCGCATTCTGCCTGGCCTCTTCCGTGTCGGCCTCGACGAATTCGGTGATGCCGTTGACGAGGGCGTGTTCGAGGCGCTTTTCGACCGCCCAGTCGCGCCAGGCGAGGTCGCGCTCCTTGGCTTCCTTGCCGGCCGTGCCCTTGAAGCGTTCGGCGATCTCCAGCATGCGCTCGGTCGCGGTGCCGCCGCCCTTCGGCACGCGGTTCAGCACCACGTCCTCGCAGGCCTCACGCAGGTCCGCCTCGATCGTGTCGTAGACGGCAAGCTGGCCGGCATTGACGATGCCCATGTCCATGCCCGCCTGAATGGCGTGGTAGAGGAACACCGCGTGCATCGCCTCGCGCACCGGCTCGTTGCCGCGGAACGAGAAGGAGAGGTTGGAGACGCCGCCGGAAATATGGGCATGCGGCAGGGTGGCGGTGATTTCGGCGGTCGCTTCGATGAAGTCTACACCGTAATTGTCGTGCTCCTCGATGCCGGTGGCGACGGCAAAGATGTTCGGGTCGAAGACGATGTCTTCCGGCGCAAGGCCGGCGACTTCGGTCAAGAGCTTGTAGGCGCGGGTGCAGATATCCACCTTGCGCGCCCTGGTGTCGGCCTGCCCGGTCTCGTCGAAGGCCATGACGACGACGGCGGCGCCATAGGCGCGCACGAGCTTGGCGTGGTGCAGGAAGGCTTCCTCGCCTTCCTTCAGCGAGATCGAGTTGACCAGCGGCTTGCCCTGCACGCATTTCAGGCCGGCCTCGATCACCTCCCATTTCGAGCTGTCGATCATCAGGGGTACGCGGGCGATATCCGGCTCTGCGGCGATGAGATTGACGTATTCCGTCATGGCCCTGGCAGAATCGATCAGGCCCTCGTCCATGTTGATGTCGATGATCTGCGCGCCGTTCGCCACCTGGTCGCGCGCGACGTCGAGGGCGGCCGCATAGTCGCCGGCGGTGATCAGCTTGCGAAATTTCGCCGAGCCGGTGACGTTGGTGCGCTCGCCCACGTTCACGAAGGGAATGGCGTCGGTCAGCGTGAAGGGTTCGAGGCCGGAAAGCCGCATATGGCGCGGGATGTCGGGGATTTCGCGTGGGCTATGGCGGGCGGCGGCGGCGGCGATGGCGCGGATATGGTCCGGCGTCGAGCCGCAGCAGCCGCCGACGATATTGACCAAGCCATCACGCATGAACCCTTCGATCTGGGCGGCCATCTCGTCCGGCGTCTCGTCATATTGACCGAAGGCGTTCGGCAGGCCGGCATTGGGGTAAGCACAGACGAAGGTCTGTGCCACGGAAGAAATTTCGGCGAGGTGGGCGCGCATGGCATTGGCGCCGAGCGCGCAGTTGAGGCCGATGGAGAAGGGATCGGCGTGGCGCACCGAGTTCCAGAAGGCTTCCGGCGTCTGGCCGGACAGTGTGCGGCCGGACAAGTCGGTGATCGTGCCGGAGATCATGACCGGCAGCTCGATGCCCTTTTCCTCGAAGATTTCGCGGGTGGCGAAGATCGCGGCCTTGGCGTTCAGCGTGTCGAAGATCGTCTCGATCAGGATGATGTCGGCGCCACCATCGATGAGGCCGCGCAGCTGGTCGGCATAGGCGAGGCGCAGGTCGTCGAAGGAGACGGCGCGGTAGCCGGGATTGTTGACATCAGGCGAGATGGAGGCGGTGCGGTTGGTCGGGCCGAGCGCGCCGGCGACGAAACGGCGGCGGCCGTCCTTTTCCTGGGCGCGCAGCCCGGCGCGCCGCGCAAGGCGTGCGCCGTCGCGGTTCAGTTCATAGACCATGTCCTCCATGCCGTAATCGGCCTGGGCGATGGTGGTGGAGGAGAAGGTGTTGGTTTCGAGAATGTCGGCGCCGGCCAGCGCATAGCGGTAGTGGATGTCCTCGATCGCGCCCGGTTGAGTGAGCGTCAGGAGGTCGTTGTTGCCCTGCTGGTGGCAGGCGCAATCGCCGAAGCGGTCGCCGCGGAAATCGTCCTCGACGAGCTTGAGCGTCTGGATTTCCGTACCCATGGCGCCGTCGAGCACCAGGATGCGCTCGCGGGCAGCCTCCTGCAGGGCGGCGAGGATCTCGCGGCCGTCGCGGGGCGGGAGTTCGGGGCCGAACAGGGTGTCCAGGTGCGATTTGGCCATGGCAAAGCCCTCCGGTGCAATCATACTGCATCGGAAGTCACATAAAGATATCTTTATGTCAATATGTCTTTATGCCGGCTGACGCATCAGTGAAGCGGCCCGTCTGCGCCGGCAAGCGATACGAACAGCGATCGGAGGCGGGTAATATCCGGATCGGAATCGTCATAACGGGAGAGTTTTTGCACCTCCTTCAGCGCCTCGACGGCAAGGTCGGCGCCGCGCGGCTGCCAGAGCAGCCAGGAGATGAAAACGGATTCCGGTTTTCCGGTGCCGGAGAGACCGTTGTCGGTGGTTGCAAACATGTAGATCCCCAATCGGTAAATTGGGGGATGACCGGACGCACGCATGCTGGATTTCGCCCAAAGGCGACAAGCAAGCGCACCACTGGGACACCCCGCCCATGGACGTTTCAAGTATCAGGGCAGGTCTCCTGGCTCACGGGTCGTTGCTCCAGTCTCGCCTTCCCGGTCCAAAGACCAGTGGCTTTATCGACAGTCGCTCGCCGTTCACAGTTGCGGGGGCAGCGCCGGTCTTGGCACTCCATCTGGAGCATCGCACCGGCTTCCCTCTTAGCCTCCAAGCCGCATGCGACTCGGAAGACCCTGACTTCGGCAAACTGGCGTCAGCGCGCCGGCAAGTCAATGGTTTTGGCCGTCATGCACAGGGCGGGAACTTTTTCCGTCGTCAGGCATTGGGCTTTTCGCCTGCACCATGCGCAGGTTCGCCCTGCGGGAGGGAGGGGCGATTCACCAAATCCGCAGATGAGGGTCCATGCTGCGCCATCCAGTCCTGTTGACATGTTGCAAGTCTCTGTCCTTACGGCTAAAAAATGCCGTTTTCATGCACCACGCGGCCAGGATGCCAACAAGCGTGTCGCCTGAGCCATGTCCAACCGTCAAGCATCTCCCAGGTGCGGTTCGGTGCCATGGCTGATCGCGGCACAAATATGAACCCTGCCCGCAAAAAACTGTCCAGCGCAAAGGCCGCCGCCGGATGGTTCCACATGGCCGGATCCAGAATCAGAAACATGCCCCTTCATAATACGCCGCAAGCCTCCTCGCGCGATGCCGACGTCAAGCAGATCGATTATAACGATTCGATCCGCGCCACCTATCTGACGCTGGAGGAGCTCGCCGATTGCGGTGAAGCGCTGGCGCGCGACAAACGCGCGGCCCTGCCCGGCTTCCGTCCCTTCGAATTCCGTGCCCGGCACAAGGAGAACGAGAAGGAGATCTTCCGCGTCTATCAGGTGACCGCGAAGGACGTCGAAGCGGGCGTGCAGATCACCCCCGCCGCCGAATGGCTGCTCGACAATTATTACGTGATCGAAGAGGCGATCCAGGAAGTCCGTCGCGATTTCCCCCGCCGCTTCTTCCGCCAGCTGCCGACCATGGAGGTCGAGGGACAGGTCATGCCGCGCACGCTGGCGCTCGCCTGGCTCTATGTCGCCCATACGCATAGCGGCGTCTCGCATGACGGCCTGACGGCCTTCGTCCAGGGCTTCCAGAAGGTTGATGCGCTGAAGATCGGCGAACTCTGGGCGCTGCCGTCCTTCATTCGTTTCGTGCTTCTCGAAAACCTCCGCCGCATTTCGAGCCGCGTCGAGCGCTCGCGCAAGATGCGGCTGAAGGCGAACGAGGTGGCGGACGAACTGATCCGGCTCAACGATCCGGAAAAATGCATTGCCCATCTCCAGTCGATGGAGACCTTCATCGACGACAACACTTTCGTCATCCAGCTGCTCTACCGGCTTCGTGACGGCCTGCAGGCCTCCGGCGCCGTGATCCAGTGGCTGGAGCGCAAGATCGAGAGCCGCGGCAGCGATCTCGAGGAGCTGATCGTCGCGGAGAACAACCGGCTGTCCTCCGGCAACGTCACGATGAGTTCGCTCATCAAGAGCCTGCGCTCCGTCGACGATACGGAATGGCCCGTCTGGTTCGAGAGCGTCAGCCGTCTCGACGAAGCGCTGCGCCAGCGTTCCGACTATAGCGACCTCGATTTCGGCTCGCGCAACAAGTACCGCAACACGATCGAGCGTTTCGCCCGCCGTTCCGGCAAGACCGAGCTGGAAGTGACCGAAACCGCGCTCACCATGACCGAGGAAGATGCGGCGGCGCATGTCGAGGACCTGGATTACAAGGCCAATGTGGCGGCCTTCCTCGTCGGCAAGAAGCGCAAGCAGCTCGAAAAGCGCATCGGCTACCGGCCTTCGCTTGTCCAGCAGGCCGTGCGCCTGATCCGCAAGCTGGATTGGTTCGCGATTGCCGGGCCCAACATCATCCTGACGCTGCTGGCGATGATCGCGGTCTATTTCTTCCTCGATCCGCTCGACATTCCGAACGGCGCATGGCTCATCATGCTCGTGCTTTTCGCGCTGCCGGCCTCCGAGGGTGCGACGGGTCTTTTCAACACGCTGGTCACCTTCTTCGTCACGCCGTCCCGCCTTGTCGGTTATGAATTCAAGGACGGCATTCCGGACGATGCACGCACGCTGCTTGCCGTGCCCTGTCTGATTTCCAAGCGCGACCATGTCGACGAACTGGTGCGCAATCTCGAGGTGCACTACCTCGCCAATCCGCGCGGCGAGATCTATTTCGCGCTCATCAGCGACTGGGCCGACAGCCAGTCGGAAGAAACGCCGGCCGATCTCGACGTACTCGACTACGCCAAGCGCGAGGTTGCGGCGCTGTCCGCCCGCTACGCCTATGACGGCCGCACGCGCTTCTATTTCCTGCACCGCCGCCGGCTCTACAATCCGTCAGAAGGCGCCTGGATGGGCTGGGAGCGCAAGCGCGGCAAGCTGCACGAGCTGAACCTGCTTCTGCGCGGTGACGGCGACACGACCTTCCTGCCGGGCGCCAACATCGTGCCGGCGGACGTCAAATATGTCATGACGCTCGATTCCGACACGCGCCTGATGCGCGACGCCGTGACGAAGCTCGTCGGCAAGATGCACCACCCGATCAACCGCCCGGTCATCGACGAGGCGACGGGCGAAATCACCGCCGGCTACAGCATTCTCCAGCCGCGCGTCACGCCGTCGCTGACGACCGGCAAGGAAGCCTCGACGTTCCAGCGCATCTTTTCCGCCGATCGTGGCATCGACCCCTACGTCTTCACCGTGTCCGACATCTACCAGGATCTCGTCGGCGAAGGCACGTTCACCGGCAAGGGCCTCTATCACGTCGATGCCTTCGAGGCGGCCGTGAAGGGCCGGATCGGTGAGAATGCGGTGCTGAGCCACGACCTTCTCGAAGGCTCGCTGTCCCGCTGCGCGCTGGTGACGGATGTCGAACTCGTCGAGGATTTCCCGACGCGCTACGGTGTCGAGACCTCGCGCCAGCATCGCTGGGCGCGCGGCGACTGGCAGCTGCTGCCCTACCTCTTCAGCCCGTCGAGTGGAATTTCCATGATCGGCCGCTGGAAGATGTACGACAACCTGCGCCGCAGTCTCATCCCGATCGGCTGGCTCGTCGCCTCGGTCATGGGGTGGTACTATATGGAGCCGCGCCAGGCGTTGATCTGGCAGCTCGTGCTGATCTTCCTGCTCTTCGTCGCGCCGACGCTGTCGCTGATCTCCGGCATCATGCCGCGCCGCAACGACATTGTCGCGCGTGCCCATGTGCATCGGGTCATCTCGGACATCCGCGCGGCCAATGCGCAGGTCGCGCTCCGCATCGTCTTCATCGCCCATTCGGCGGGCTTGATGGCGGATGCGATCATCCGCTCGCTCTACCGCACCTTCGTCAGCCGCAAGCTGATGCTGGAATGGCGCACGGCCGCGCAGGCCGACAGTGCCGCGCGCGGCGGCATTCTTGCTCATTACAAATCCATGTGGCAGGCGCCGGCGCTCGCCGTGGTTTCCGTGGCGCTCGCCATGGTCTCCGATACGGGCCTGCCCTTCATCGGCATTCCGTTCGCTCTCGTCTGGCTGCTGTCGCCGATGATCGCCTGGAATGTCAGCCAGACGGCGGAGACCGAGGACCAGCTCGTCGTATCCGACTATGTCGCCACCGAGCTTCGCAAGATCGCGCGGCGCACCTGGCGCTATTTCGAGACCTTCGTGACGGCCGAGCAGCACTTCCTGCCGCCGGACAATTTCCAGGAAACGCCGCAGCCGGTGCTTGCCGAGCGCACCTCGCCGACCAATATCGGCGTCTACCTGCTCTCGGTCATCTCCGCGCGCGATTTCGGCTGGATCGGTTTTGAAGAGACGGTGCGGCGCCTGGAACAGACGGTTTCGACCGTCGACGGCATGCCGAAATATCGCGGCCACCTCTACAACTGGTACCGCACGAATACGCTGGAAACGCTTGGCCCTCGCTACGTTTCGGCGGTCGACAGCGGCAACCTCGCCGGCCACCTCATCGCCGTCTCTTCCATGTGCCGCGAATGGGCCGAAGCGCCGTCGGCATTTCTGCAGGGCAGCCTCGACGGCATCGGCGACGTGGCATCGATCCTGTCCGAGACGCTGGGCGAACTCCCCGACGACCGCAAGACCGTCCGCCCGCTGCGCCGTCTCATCGAGGAGCGCATCGCCGGCTTCCACAACGCGCTCGCCGCGGTCAAGCGCGAGCACGAATTCGCCTCCATCCGCGTCATCAACCTTTCGGTGCTGGCGCGCGACGTCAACAAGCTGATCGTCAACCTCGACCACGAGATCAAGTCGCCGCAGAGCGGCGAGGTCGTGCATTGGGCGGGCGCGCTGGTCGCGGCCTGCGAGGCGCATATTGCCGACAGCGTCTTCGACCTAGGCAGCATCGAGACCTTGCGGGCGCGTCTGGTCGTGTTGCGCGACCGTGCACGCGACATCGCCTTCTCGATGGATTTCGGCTTCCTGTTCCGCCAGGAGCGCCGCCTGCTGTCCATCGGCTACCGCGTCGAGACCAACGAACTCGACGAGGCCTGCTACGACCTGCTCGCCTCGGAAGCACGTCTCACCAGCCTGTTTGCCATCGCCAAGGGGGATCTTCCCACCGAGCACTGGTACAAGCTCGGCCGCCCGGTCGTGCCGGTCGGCTCGCGCGGTGCGCTCGTCTCCTGGTCGGGCTCGATGTTCGAATATCTCATGCCGCCGCTCGTCATGCAGGAGCGCCAGGGCGGCATCCTCAACCAGACGAACAATCTGGTGGTGAAGGAGCAGATGAACCACGGCCGCCGTCTCGGCACGCCCTGGGGCATTTCGGAAGCCGCTTTCAACGCCCGCGACCACGAACTGACCTATCAGTACACCAATTTCGGCGTGCCGACGCTCGGCCTCAAGCGCGGCCTCGGCCAGAATGCGGTGATCGCGCCCTATGCCTCGCTGCTTGCCTCGCAATATGCGCCGGCGGCCTCGCTCGAAAACCTCGAGCGGCTGCGCAAGCTCGGTGCCCTCGGCGTCTATGGCTTCCACGATGCCGTCGACTTCACGCCGACGCGCGTGCCGGAGGGCAAGACCTGCGCGGTCGTGCGCAACTACATGGCGCACCATCACGGCATGTCGATCGCCGCCGTTGCCAACGTCGTCTTCAACGGCGCGCTGCGCGAACGTTTCCACTCCGACCCGGTCATCGAGGCCGCCGAACTGCTCCTGCAGGAAAAGGCGCCGCGCGACATTCCGGTCATCAACGCCAAGCGCGAACCGGAAACCGTCGGCAGCACGCAGGCCGACCTGTTGCGCCCGGAAATCCGCATCATCAAGGATCCGTTCTCCAGGGAGCGCGAGACCGTCTTCCTGTCGAACGGGCACTATTCCGTCATGCTGACGGCGAATGGTGCCGGCTATTCGCGCTGGAACGGCCAGTCGGTCACCCGCTGGAAGCCCGACCCCACGGAAGACCGCTGGGGCTCCTTCCTCTTCCTGCGCGATACGGCGACGAACGAGTGGTGGTCCGCCACTGCCGAGCCGAAGCGCGCCGAAGGCGAGGAAACGAAGACCCAGTTCGGCGACGACAAGGCGGAGTTCATCAAGACCGTCGGCACGCTGACGAGCGAACTCGAGGTCATCGTTGCCACCGAGCATGACGCCGAAGGCCGCCGCCTGACGCTTCTCAACACCGGAACGGAGGACCGCTTCATCGAAGTGACGTCCTACATGGAGCCGGTCATCTCGACCGACGAGGCCGACAGCGCCCATCCGCTGTTCTCGAAAATGTTCATCCGCACCGAGATCGGCAAGCGCGGCGATGTCGTGCGCGCCGAGCGGCAGAAGCGCAACCCGAACGAACCGGACATGATGGTCGCCCACCTGATCGTCGACAATGCCGGTCCCTCGCGCCGCACCGAGATCGAAACCGACCGCCGCCGCTTCATCGGCCGCGGCCGATCGCTGACGACGGCCGCCGCCTTCGATCCGGGCGCGCAGCTTTCCGGCACGGACGGCTTCACGCTCGATCCGATCATGGCGCTGCGCCGCGTGGTGCGCGTGCCGGCCGGCAAGAAGGTCAAGGTCATCTTCTGGACCATTGCCGCCCCCAGCCGTGCCGAAGTGGATGCGGCAATCGACCGCTACCGCCACCCGGACGTCTTCAACCACGAAATGATCCATGCCTGGACGCGCTCGCAGGTGCATATGCGCCATGTCGGCGTCACCTCGCAGGAGGCGGCGAGCTTCCAGATGCTCGGCCGTTACCTCACCTATCCGGACATGCACCTTCGCGCCGATACCGGCACGATCCAGAGCGGGCTGGCTGCCCAGTCGGCGCTGTGGCCGCTGTCAATTTCCGGCGACTTCCCGATCTTCGTGCTGCGTATCAACGACGAGATGGACATCGAAGTCGCCCGCCAGGCGTTGCGTGCACAGGATTACCTGCGTCACCGCGGCGTCACGGCCGATCTGGTGATCTTGAACGAGCGCGCCTCTTCCTATGCGCAGGACATGCAGCACACACTCGACCATATGTGCGAGAACCTGCGCAGCCGCAGCCAGTCCGACGGTGCGCGCCAGCATGTCTTCACGGTGCGCCGCGACCTGATGGACGGCACCACCTGGCAGGCGCTGCTCGCCACCGCGCGCGCCGTTTTCCACGCGCGCAACGGCACGCTTGCCGACCAGATTGCCCGCACGGTCGCCCTGTTCTCCACGCCGCGCGGTGTGGAGGAGACGAAGGCCGAAACGCTGGTTCCGAAGCTGCCGGCGCCCGCCGGCGAGCCGGTGGACATAAACGGTGACGGTCTTTCCTTCTGGAACGGTTTCGGCGGCTTCAACGCCGATCGCCGGGAATATGCCGTGCGGTTGCGCGGCGGCGAGGCGACACCGCAGCCGTGGATCAACGTCATCGCCAACCAGCATTTTGGCTTCCACGTTTCGGCGGAAGGCGCGGGCTACACCTGGAGCCGCAATTCGCGCGACTTCCAGCTGACGCTCTGGACGAACGATCCGGTCATCAACCGTCCGGGCGAGGCCTTCTATGTGAGAGACCGCGAGCGCGGCACGGTAATGACGCCCTTCGCCACGCTGTCGCGCAAGCCCTCGGTGAAGTTCGAGACCTGGCATGGCCTCGGCTACTCGGCCTTCCGCAGCTGGGAAGACGATATCGAGCTTGATCTCGTGCAGACGGTCGATCCTGAGGATCCGGTCAAATATTCGCGCCTTGTCGTGAAGAACACCGGTGAAACGGAGCGCAGCGTGACGGTTTACGGCTATGTCGAGTGGGTGCTCGGCAACAATCCCACCAAGACCGCGCCCTTTGTGCTGACCAGCCATGACGAGGAGAGCGGCGCGCTCTTTGCAACGAACCCGTACAGCTTCGACTTTGCCGGCCGGACCAGCTTCTTCGCCGTCAATGCGCCGCTCTCGGGCTTTACCGCGAAACGGCGCGAGTTCATTGGCCGCGGCGGCGACATCGTGCTGCCGGCGGCTGTCGTCGCGGGGCAGGCGCTGTCCGGTTCCGCCGAAGGCATCGGCGATCCCTGTGCGGCGCTTGCCGTCGATATCACGCTGAAACCCGGCGAGACGCGTGAACTGCATTTCGTGCTCGGCGACACGGCCGATGCCGACAGCGCCCGGGCGCTGGCCGACAAGAGCCGCGCGGTGGATTTCGACAAGGTCATGACCGCCGTTCGTGGCTACTGGAGCGACTTTACCGGCACGCTTCAGGTCAAGACGCCCGATCCGGCGCTCGACCGCATGGTCAATGACTGGCTGCCCTATCAGGCACTGGGTTGCCGCATCCAGGCCCGCTCGGCCTTCTACCAGGCAAGCGGCGCCTACGGCTTCCGCGACCAGTTGCAGGATACGCTTGCCTTCATCCTGCACCGGCCGGAGCTTGCCCGCGGGCAGATCCTCAACGCGGCCTCGCGGCAATTCGTCGAAGGCGACGTGCAGCATTGGTGGTTGCCCGACAACGGCGCCGGCGTGCGCACCATGATCTCCGACGACGTGGTGTGGCTCGCCCATGCGGTCGAATATTATTGCCGCGCCACCGGTGATCATACGGTCCTCGACGAAACGCTTGCCTTCATCGAGGGACAGGCACTGGCCGAAGGCCAGCACGATGCGTTCTTCACGCCGGATCGCTCGTCTGAAGAGGCGCCGCTCTATGAACATTGCGCCCGCGCACTCGACCTGGCGCTGCGCCGCACCGGAGAGAACGGCCTGCCGCTCATCCTCGGCGGCGACTGGAACGACGGCATGAACCGCGTCGGTGAGGCAGGCCGTGGCACGAGCGTCTGGCTCGGCTGGTTCCTCGCCGGCACGCTTGGCGGCTTCATCCCGCTCGCCCGTGAGCGCGGGGACCAGACCCGCGCCAGCCAATGGGAAGAGCATCTCGGCCGCCTCAAGATCGCGCTGGAAACGGCCGGCTGGGACGGCAGCTACTACCGCCGCGGCTATTTCGATGACGGCACGCCGCTCGGCTCCGCTGAAAACGCGGAGTGCCGGATCGATTCGATCGCGCAAAGCTGGAGCGTGCTGTCCGGCATGGGCAGTGCGGAACGGTCGCGTCAGGCGATGGATGCGGTGATGGAAAACCTTGTCGACCGGGAGCACGGCATCATCCGCCTGTTCACTCCGCCGCTCGTCGAGACCCCGCAGGATCCGGGCTACATCAAGGCCTATCCGCCGGGCGTGCGCGAAAACGGTGGCCAATATACCCATGCCGCGACCTGGGTCGTGCTGGCGTTGGCGCGGCAGGGCCGGGCCGAGGATGCCTGGACCTGCTTCAACCTGCTGAACCCGATCAACCACGCGCAAAACCCGGAAGCGGCAGCACTTTACCGCGTCGAGCCCTATGTCGTTGCCGCCGATGTCTATGGTGCAGGCGAACGCACTGGGCAGGGCGGCTGGACCTGGTATACCGGGTCGGCAGGCCTGCTCTACCGTGCGGCAGTCGAGGGCATCCTCGGCATCCGTAGGCAAGCCAACCGCCTCTTCGTCGAACCGGTTCTGCCGGCCGCGTGGAACGGCTATGAGGCGACGCTCGTCCTGGATGGACGGACACTTTCGATCCGTGTCGAGCGCGCCAATGACGGTGGATGGCAAACAAGTGTGAACGACACTGTCATCAAATCTTCAAACGAGGGTTATTTGCTCTGATCCATGCATATGGATCAGAGAATTATGACAGACAGACATGGACTGGTGGGGCGTGTGCCGCGCGAACGCGACACACGCCTCGACGTCTTCCGGGCGCTTGCCCTGCTGACGATCTTCGTCAATCACGTTCCCGGCCAGTATCTGGAGCACCTGACGCACAAGAACTTCGGCTTTTCCGATTCGGCGGAAGCCTTCGTTCTCATTTCGGGCATGTCGGTCGGGCTTGCCTATGGCGCGCGTTTTGCGGTCGGCGAGCGGTTGGCGGTGACGCTGCGCATCCTGCGGCGGGCGCTGACGCTCTACGTCGCGCATATCATGACGAGCGTCATTACCTTCGCGATCTTTGCCGGCGGTGCGTTGTGGTTCGGCCGGCCGGATCTCCTGTCCGAGATCAATCTGCGCGCTGTCGTGGATCGCACGGAGCAGGGCGTGGTCAGCATGGTGCTGCTCGGCCATCAGTTCGGCTATAACAACATTCTTTCCATGTATGCCGTGCTGTTCCTGATGCTGCCGGGCTTCCTCTGGCTCTATCGGCGCAGCGCCTGGCTGCTGATCGCCGTCTCCGGCACGCTCTGGCTCTGTGCCGGCATCTGGCAGATCGCGCCGTCGAATTTTCTCGATGACGGCTACTGGTTCCTCAATCCGCTGTCCTGGCAGTTCCTCTTCGTGATCGGCTTCGTCGGCGTGTTGCGGGCGAAGAAGAAGGGCTTTTCGCGCAATCCGGTGCTGATGGCGCTGTCGGCGACCTATCTCTTCGTCTCGATGCTGTGGGTGATGTTCTCCTGGTGGAACATCGATTTTTCCTACGGCCTGCCGGCGGTACTGACCGGTTTCGACAAGACGTTCCTCTCGATCACGCGGCTGCTTCATGTGCTGGCGGGCGCCTATCTGGTGGCGACGATCCCGGTTCTGTCCAACTGGGCCGCGCTGCCGCTTTCCCATCCGCTGGTGGCCGTGGGGCGGCATTCGCTTGCCGTCTTCATCTTCGGCACGATCCTTGCGATGGCGGGGCAGGTGATGATGTTCGTGACCGGCAAGAACCCGATCCTCGGCACGCTCTACGCGATCCTCGGCATCGCGCTGCACATCGCCTATGCGCGTTATCTTGACTGGCAGGCGGCCGTCATCAGCCAGAATGCAAAACGGCAGGGCTTGCAGGCCCTGCCGGTCAAAAGGAACGACTCACAACGATGAGAGACGTCAGGCGGCGGTGTGGCTCTTGCGCACGTCGTCGTCCGTCAGAATGCCGCTTGCCCGCAGCAGGGCGGCGAAGCGGCCGTTGCTCTGGCTGAGATCGTTGAACGTGCCCATCTCGGCCACCTTGCCATGATCCATGAAGACGACGAGGTCGGCTTCGCGGACGGTGGACAGGCGGTGGGCGATGATGAAGGTCGTGCGGTTGCGGCGCAATTGATCGATTGCCGCCTTCACACGCGCTTCCGTCTCCACGTCGAGCGCACTGGTCGCCTCGTCGAGCACGAGGATCGGCGCGTTCTTGAGGATGGCGCGGGCAATGGCGATGCGCTGGCGTTCGCCACCGGAAAGCCGGTTGCCACGTTCGCCGACATGGGTCTCGTAGCCGCTCTGGCGGGAGGTGATGAAGTCGTTCGCTGCCGCCGCTTCTGCCGCTGCCATGACTTCCTCTTCCGTCGCACCCTCACGGCCCAGGCGAATATTGTCGGAGATCGAACGGTTGAGCAGGCCCGCATCCTGGAAGACGGTGGCGATGGACCGGCGCAGCGACTTGCGCGTCACCGTCGCGATATCGACGCCGTCGATCAGGATCTGGCCGGACTTCGGCTCGTAGACGCGCTGCAGAAGGTTGACGAGCGTCGTCTTGCCCGCACCCGTCGGGCCGACGATGGCGACGGTCTGGCCGGCTTCCACCGTGAAAGACACGTCGTTGACGCCCTGGGTCGCATTGGCGAAGTCGAAGTTGACGTTGCGGTATTCGATCCGGCCCTTGACGTCGCCGAGATCGCCAGCGTTGGCCGGCTCCTCGCGGTCCTTGACGGAATCCTCGAGCGTGAAGAAGTCCTCAAGCTTGGCGCGGGCTTCGAAGATCTGCGTGGCAAAGGCCTTCATCTGGTCGAGGCGGCCGATGAGCAGGCCGGCGAAGCCGATAAAGGCGATGACGTCACCGACACGGATTTCGCCGCGCTGCACGAGCACCGTGCCGATGACGAGGATCGTCATCATCGAAATCGTCGATGCGATGCGGTTCAGCGCGCTGGCAATCGCCCACCAGTCGAGCACGGGAAGCTGCGCGTTGATCAGACGCTCGGCAAAGCGCTTCAGTTCGCGCGTCTCGGATTCGATGCGGTTATAGCTGTGCACGACGGAAACGTTGCTGATCGAGTCCGACACGTGGGAGAAGACGGTGTGGTAGTGGTTCTCCACCGATGCCTGGCCTTCACGGGTGCGGTTCATCACCACCTTGCCGATGATGACATAGAGCACGCCGAGCACCACCAGCACGATCGACAGGCGATAATCCATGACGAAAGCCGTGGGAATCAGCAGAACGAGTGCCACGGCGGTCGCCAGATGCGTGCGCATGAATTCCAGCCACAGGCCGAACAGCGTTTCGCAGGCGCGCAGCAGCGTATGCAGCGCGTTCGAGGTGCCGCGGTGGCTATGCCAGGAAAGCGGCATGGAAATGATGCGGCCGAACGCTTCCGTCAGAAGGCTCGCGCGGCGGCCATGCGCCAGCCGGTCGGCCTCGCGGGCGACAAGCACATAGGCGATCGTGTTGAACAGGCCGAAGCCCGCCCACATGGCCAGCATCGGCGTGACGTCACCCTTGGAGGAGATGGCGTCGATGATGCGGCCGAACAGGATCGGTTCCGCAATGGTGATGATTGCCAGCACGATGTTGGCCACCACCACCGAGCCGACGCGAATCTTGTAGACCCCAAGATAGCTAAGGGCTCTTGCATAAACCTGAAACAAAGACACGGAATAAGGCCTTTCCGGCGATACCTATTGTGCGGTGCAGCGAAAGCACCAGTTCTCTTTGCAGTGCGCTCTTAATCAGCGGAAGGGGCTAAAGTTCTTCGACAGCGTGCAAATTTCATGACTCCTATGAAATCTTGCGTGATTTTCGATTTTACGCCGCGCTATGTCCCTTAGCCGATTGATTTTCATCCTTCGATCCTGCCAATTGTATGCGGGGCAACATGAATGGGACATGACTGGTTCGAACGCGGGGCCGGGTTTGGTTTTTTCAAAAATGGATTTGGGGCGCTTTAAGCGCGAGGCATATGAAGATCAACTTGCTGGTGCAATTTCTTGCACTGATCGACGAGTTGCGCGGCCGGGAAGAGACGACGGCTGAGTTTGAGCGTCTGCTGATGCTTTACGGGTTCGACTATTACGGCCTCCTCCAGGCGCCGAAGCCGGTGGAGAGCCCATCGAGCCTGCTGCTCGCCGGCCGCTGGCCGAAGGGCTGGCCGGAAACCTATTTGCGCAAACGCTATATGCAGGTCGATCCGACCGTGCGCTATCTCGGCCATGCGCAGGCCGGTTTCCGCTGGCGTGACACGCTGGGCGCCTTCCGTCTCAGCCCGCATCGCAAGCGCATGGAGCGCATGATGGTCGATGCGCGGCAGAACGGGCTCGAGGATGGTTACGTGTTTCCCGTGCACGGCCGCCGCGGTCTCATTGGCAGCCTCAGCCTGGGCGGCAAGCCGGTCGACCTGGAAAGTGTCGAGATCGGACTTTTCGACAATATCGCCCGCCGGCTGTACTGGAAGCTCATCAACGTCGCGGATCCGGAAGAGGCTGCGCGCCTTTCCGCCATCGTCGACGTGGAATTGACGCGCCGCGAAATGGAGGCGCTGAGCCTGCTTGCCGAGGGCATGACCTCGCACGATATCGGCCGCGTGCTCGGCATTTCCAGCCACACGGTCGACTGGTACATGAACGGCATCCAGGAAAAGCTCGGCGCGCGCAACCGGCACCATGCTATCGCCATCGCCTTCCGGCTCGGCCTTGTCTCCTGATTGTCGCAATTCTTTCGCCGAACGGCGACTCCAAAATTGAACTTTGAAAATTACCCGCTAATAATCCTCTTCGCGGGTGCAGCATTTCCCGCGTTCAAGTCATTGAGGAGTCCGACTTGCCCATTTCCAAGATCCTTGTCGCCAACCGTTCCGAAATTGCCATTCGCGTTTTTCGCGCAGCCAACGAGCTCGGCATAAAAACGGTCGCGATATGGGCGGAGGAGGACAAACTTGCGCTGCACCGCTTCAAGGCGGATGAAAGCTACCAGATCGGCCGCGGCTCGCATCTGACACGCGATCTCGGGCCGATCGAGAGCTATCTGTCGATCGAGGAAGTGATCCGCGTCGCCAAGCTTTCGGGCGCTGACGCCATTCATCCGGGTTACGGCCTCTTGTCGGAGAGCCCGGAATTCGTCGACGCCTGCGATGCCGCCGGCCTCATCTTCATCGGCCCACGGCCGGATACGATGCGCCAGCTCGGCAACAAGGTCGCCGCGCGCAACCTTGCGATTTCCGTCGGCGTGCCCGTCGTGCCGGCCACCGATCCGCTGCCGGACGATGCGGACGAAATCCACCGGCTTGCCGAGAGCATCGGCTATCCGGTGATGCTGAAGGCTTCCTGGGGCGGCGGTGGGCGCGGCATGCGCGCCATCCGCGACCCGAAGGACCTGCTGCGCGAGGTGACGGAAGCCAAGCGCGAGGCCAAGGCCGCCTTCGGCAAGGACGAGGTCTATCTCGAAAAGCTCGTCGAGCGCGCCCGCCACGTCGAAAGCCAGATTCTCGGCGATACACATGGCAATGTCGTGCATCTGTTCGAGCGCGATTGTTCGGTCCAGCGCCGCAACCAGAAGGTTGTCGAGCGCGCACCGGCCCCGTATCTGAGCGAGGCGCAGCGCCAGGAACTGGCCGCGCATTCCATCAAGATCGCCAAGGCGACGAACTATATCGGCGCCGGCACGGTCGAATATCTGATGGATATGGATTCGGGCAAATTCTACTTCATCGAGGTGAACCCGCGCATTCAGGTCGAGCATACCGTCACGGAAGTCGTGACCGGCATCGATATCGTCAAGGCGCAGATCCATATCCTCGACGGCGAGGCGATCGGCACGCCGGAATCGGGTGTTCCAGCACAGGCGGATATCCGCCTCAACGGCCATGCGCTGCAGTGCCGCATCACCACGGAAGACCCGGAACAGAACTTCATTCCCGACTATGGCCGCATCACCGGCTACCGCTCGGCCTCCGGCTTCGGCATCCGTCTCGACGGCGGCACGGCCTATCCGGGCGCGGTGATCACCCGCTTCTACGATCCCCTGCTTGTCAAGGTCACGGCCTGGGCACCAAACCCGAAGGAGGCGATCGCCCGCATGGACCGGGCGCTGCGCGAATTCCGCATCCGCGGCGTGGCCACCAACCTCACCTTCCTTGAAGCGATCATCAGCCACGAGTCCTTCCGCGACAACAGCTACACCACCCGCTTCATCGACACGACGCCGGAACTCTTCCAGCAGGTGAAGCGTCAGGACCGCGCCACCAAGCTGCTCACCTATCTCGCCGACGTCACCGTCAACGGCCATCCGGAGGCGAAGGGCCGTCCGAGGCCGCCGGCGGATGTCGCCAAACCCATCGTGCCCTTCATCGAAGGCAAGATCGTCGCCGGCACCAAGCAGAAGCTTGACGAACTCGGCCCTAAGAAGTTTGCCGAATGGGTGCGCGGCGAAAGCCAGGTCTTCCTGACCGACACGACCATGCGCGATGGCCACCAGTCGCTGCTTGCCACCCGCATGCGCACGCATGATATCGCCCGCGTCGCCGGCACCTATGCCCGGGCGCTACCGCAGCTCTTCTCGCTGGAGTGCTGGGGCGGCGCGACCTTCGACGTCTCCATGCGCTTCCTGACGGAAGACCCGTGGGATCGCCTCGCCCGCATCCGCGAGGACGCGCCGAACCTGCTCTTGCAGATGCTGCTGCGCGGCGCCAACGGCGTCGGCTACAAGAATTATCCCGACAATGTCGTGAAATATTTTGTCCGCCAGGCAGCCAAGGGCGGCATCGACGTTTTTCGCGTGTTCGACTGCCTTAACTGGGTCGACAACATGCGTGTGTCGATGGATGCGATCGCGGAAGAGGACAGGATCTGTGAGGCGGCGATCTGCTATACCGGCGACCTCCTCAATTCCGCTCGCCCGAAATATGATCTGAAGTACTACACCGCGCTCGCCGCCGACCTGGAAAAGGCCGGCGCCCACATGATCGCGCTGAAGGACATGGCGGGTCTCTTGAAGCCTGCTGCCGCCCGCGTGCTGTTCAAGGCGCTGCGCGAGGCGACCGACCTGCCGATCCATTTCCACACGCACGATACGTCCGGCATTGCCGCCGCAACCGTGCTCGCAGCCGTTGAATCGGGTGTCGACGTGGTGGATGCGGCAATGGATGCGCTGTCCGGCAACACCTCGCAGCCCTGCCTCGGCTCGATCGTCGAGGCCCTGAAGGGCACGGAGCGCGATCCGGGCCTCGATCCGGCATGGATTCGCCGCATTTCCTTCTACTGGGAAGCCGTGCGCTACCAGTACGCCGCCTTCGAAAGCGACCTCAAGGGGCCGGCGTCCGAAGTCTACCTGCATGAAATGCCGGGCGGCCAGTTCACCAACCTCAAGGAACAGGCCCGCTCGCTCGGGCTTGAGACCAAGTGGCACAAGGTCGCCCAGGCCTATGCCGACGCCAACCAGATGTTCGGCGATATTGTCAAGGTGACGCCATCCTCCAAGGTGGTGGGCGACATGGCGCTGATGATGGTCAGCCAGGACCTGACGGTCGCGGACGTCGAGAACCCGTCGAAGGACGTCTCCTTCCCGGACTCGGTCGTCTCGATGCTGAAGGGTGACCTCGGCCAGCCCCCGGGCGGCTGGCCGCAGGCACTGCAGAAGAAGGCACTGAAGGGCGAGGCGCCCTATACCGCCGTGCCAGGTTCGCTGCTGCCGCCGGCCGATCTCGATGCCGAGCGTAAAACCATCGAGGACAAGCTGGAGCGCAAGGTCGACGACTTCGAGTTCGCCTCCTACCTGATGTATCCGAAGGTCTTCACGGACTACGCGCTCGCGGCCGATACCTACGGTCCTGTGAGCATCCTGCCGACGCCGGCCTATTTCTACGGCCTTTCGCCCGGCGAGGAACTGTCGCCGGAACTGGAAAAGGGCGTCTCGCTCGTCATCCTGCACCAGGCGCAGAGTGAGCCGGATACGCAGGGCATGGTGAAGGTGTTCTTCGAGCTGAACGGCCAGCCGCGCCTCATCAAGGTTCCGGACCGCAACCGCGCTGCGACGTCGACGGCCCGCCGCAAGGCGGACATCGCCAACGCCACCCATCTCGGTGCGCCGATGCCGGGCGTCATCTCGACGGTCTCGGTCTCGGCCGGCCAGTCGGTCAAGGCCGGCGACGTGCTGCTCTCCATTGAGGCGATGAAGATGGAAACGGCGCTGCATGCGGAAAAGGACGGCACGGTCTCGGAAGTGCTGGTGAAGGCCGGTGACCAGATCGACGCCAAGGACCTGCTCATCGTCTACGGCGCCTGAGCGGCCCATACCTCACCTTCGTCATCCTCGGGTCGAGACCGGGAATGACGTCGTGGTGGCAAAGGCTTTTCGACAAACCGGGGGGATGGGGTAACCCCATCCCCTTTTTGATCTTGCTTTCCGGGAAGGCCGGACGCAAAACGCGGCGGAATTGTCATACAAACGTGGGCTTTCCATGAGCTTCGTCATCCGCACCGCCGATCCCGGCGATATTGCTGCCTTCACAGAAATCTACCGCGAATCCGTGCTGAACGGGGTGGCGAGCTACGAGGTCGACCCGCCGTCGCTTGACGAGATGGGAACGCGCTTCAAGTCGATCACCGACAAGGGCTACCCCTATATCGTGGCAATCGAGCAGACCGGTCTCATTCTCGGCTATGCCTACGCATCGGCCTTCCGCACGCGACCGGCCTATCGCTGGCTCGTCGAGGATTCGGTCTATCTGGCGCCGGAAGCGCGTGGCAAGGGCGTCGGCAAGGCGTTGCTGGCGGAATTGATCCGCCGCTGCACGGATCTCGGCTTCCGCCAGATGGTGGCCGTCATCGGCGGCGCACACCCCGCCTCCATCGCCGTGCACAGCGCGGCCGGCTTCGAACATTCAGGCCGCATGACGGCAACCGGCTTCAAGCACGGGCGCTGGCTGGATACGGTGTTCATGCAGCGCGCGCTCGGCGAGGGCGCCGGCACGGAGCCGTCTACGCAGGATTATCCGGGAACGATGGCGTAAAGCCGCTACGTCTCGATGAGCCGCAGGGCCTTGTCGAACACCTTGAGAACCTGGCTCAACTCGTGGCCGCGTTTCAGGATGGTGCCGTGCTGGTTGATGACGCTGTAGGCGCCCTGCTTGGCGGTGAGCTTGGGGGTTTTTTCGACACGGTAGAGCGGCATTTCGCCCGAACGCTTGAAGATGGAGAACACCGCCTTCTCGCGCATATGGTCGATGGCGTAGTCGCGCCATTCGCCCTCGCCGACCATGCGGCCGTAGACCCGAAGGATTGCGTCGAGCTCCCGTCGATGGAACGTTATGGGCAGCGGATCCTTGCTGCTCCTGTATTCCCTGAGGTCGACCACGCCATTGGAAGCCTGCAAATCCGGCTGATCAGTCATCGAATCTCCGCACCTCGTCTGTGACGGCGAGGTGACAGTGTGCCTGACCGGAGCCGAAATGCAAGGCGGATGGGCCGAGACTTGCGTTTTCGCAAAAATCGACTTCGCCGCATTTCAGACAAACAGACGCCCAAATTTGCAGCGAGAGTTCGCCAGTCGCAGCCCATGCCTGCCTGCTGCCTTGTGCGGGAAGCCGGTTTGGTAGGGCGAGCGCCTGTCGAAGTTGCCCTGTATTCCGTTGCCGGTAACTTCGTCTTGGTCCGGTCCGTGTTTCTTCGAACCCTCAAGCCCCAGCCCCTCGAAGAAACCGGACCGGGCCTCCCCCCAAGGGGGAATTTACCGAGACTTCTTGTCGCCCGTCAGCACCGTCGCGCCCAGAATGGCGCCGGGCGTATCGGCTGTCTGCATGCGCTGGATAAGCACGGCGCAGCCGCCGGACTTCTTTTTCTTCTTCAGCATGTCGGCCGGCAGCACCAGGTTGGTCTCCTTGCCTTCCCACATGCCGATCGTTTCCATGTCGGTCACGGCGTGCCAGTAGTTGACCGTCTTGCCGAGATTCTCGCCCTTGTCGATGTTGATCGTGCGCTCGCGCTCGAAATAGGCGATGACGATATTGGCCTTGCCTTCGCCGGGGCCGACGCGGATGCGCAATTCGTCGTTCTTGACCTCGACGTCGACCGGCACCGTCAGCCCCTTGCCCTCGTCGGGCATGGCACCGATGCGCGAGCGGATGCCCGAAATATCCGCACCGTTGATGTGCTCGCGGCCGTTCAACACGGCCTGCGGCGTGTAGACGCCATTGCGGCCGAACATGCGGGCATAGGCATATTGCCGGTCGGTATTGTCCTTGGAAGCGAGCGTGTCCGCCCAGCCGAGATAGTTCCAGTAGTCGACATGGTAGGAGAGCGCCACGACCTCGCCTTCACGGGCAAGCGTTTCGAGCGCCTTGTCGGCCGGCGGGCAGGAGGAACAGCCCTGGCTGGTGAAGAGTTCGACGACACCCTTGGGCTTCGTTATTTCCTGCGCATGCGCAGCCCCTGTGCCGGCTCCCAACGCGAGCAGGATCGCCAGACAATCCAGTATGTGCGGTCTCGGCATGATCATTTCCAATGGAGCGCCGGCAATGCCAGCCTGTTGAGCCCGTCATACGCGCTTGCCGGTTCAACAGGAAGTCACGATGGAGTGAGCTTCATAGCGGAGAAAAAGGCTCCGGAAAACGAAAAATGCCGGGGTTTTGGCCCCGGCATTTCGTGTTTTGACGTTGAAATCGATCAGGCGGCGAGGTCGCGCAGAACGGTCTGCAGGATGCCGCCATTGTTCATGTAGGTGACTTCGTCGAGCGTATCGATGCGGCAAAGCAGCGGAACCTCCTTCACCGTGCCGTCGGCATAGGTGATCTTGGCGATCTTCTTCTCGCGCGGCTTTATGTCGCCTTCCAGGCCCTCGATCGTGACGACTTCGTCGCCCTTGAGGTCGAGCGACGCCCAGGTCGTGCCTTCTTCGAAGACGAAGGGCACGATGCCCATGCCGACGAGGTTGGAGCGGTGGATGCGCTCGAAGGACTGTGCCACCACGGCCTTGACGCCGAGCAGGTTGGTGCCCTTGGCCGCCCAGTCGCGCGACGAACCGTTGCCGTATTCGACGCCGGCGAAGATGACGAGCGGAACGCCCTCGGCCTTGTACTTCATGGCCGCGTCGTAAATCGACATCTCTTCCTTCGTCGGATAGTGGATCGTGTAGCCACCTTCCTTGCCGTTCGGGCCGAGCATGTGGTTGCGGATGCGGATATTGGCGAAGGTGCCACGCATCATCACTTCATGGTTGCCGCGGCGCGTGCCGTACTGGTTGAAGTCGGCAACGGCAACGCCGTTGTCCGTCAGGTAGGCACCGGCTGGAGACGCGGCCTTGATCGAACCGGCAGGCGAAATGTGGTCGGTGGTGATCTTGTCGCCGAACAGGCCGAGGACGCGCGCACCCTCGATGTTCTTGAGGCCCGAGCCGGTCTTGCCCATGCCGACGAAGTAGGGCGGGTTCTGCACATAGGTCGAGTGGTCGTCCCAGGCATAGGTCTGGCCTTCCGGCACCTGCACGGCCTGCCAGTTCTCGTCGCCCTTGAACACGTCGGCATACTTTGCCGCATAGAGCGCGCGGGTGACGTATTTCAGGATGTATTCCTGGATTTCCTGCGAGGTCGGCCAGATGTCCTTGAGGTAGACCGGGTTGCCATCCTGGTCTTCGCCGAGCGGCTCCGTCGTCAGGTCCTTCTGGACCGAACCGGCGAGCGCGTAGGCGACGACGAGCGGCGGCGAGGCGAGGTAGTTCGCCTGCACGTCCGGCGAAATGCGGCCTTCGAAGTTGCGGTTGCCGGAGAGAACGCCGGCGGCAATCAGGCCCTTGTCGTTGATCGTCTTGGAGATCGGCGCCGGCAGCGGGCCGGAATTGCCGATGCAGGTCGTGCAGCCGAAGCCGACGAGGTTGAAGCCGAGCTTGTCGAGATCGGCCTGCAGGCCGGACTTGGCAAGGTATTCGCCGACGACCTGCGACCCCGGTGCCAGCGACGTCTTGACCCACGGCTTCGTCTTCAGGCCCTTGGCGACCGCGTTGCGTGCGAGCAGGCCGGCGGCGATGAGGACCGACGGGTTTGACGTGTTGGTGCAGGACGTGATGGCGGCAATGGCGACGTCACCATGGCCGAGGTCATAGTCGGTGCCTTCGACCGGGTAGCGGTTCGAAAGCTGGCCCGGCTTCTTGTAGTCGGTGTCCATCGAACCGGCGAAGCCCGACGCGATGTTTTCCAGCGGGATGCGGCCTTCCGGACGCTTCGGGCCGGCCATGGCCGGCACGACGGCGCCGAGGTCGAGTTCGAGCGTGTCGGTGAAGACGAGGTCGGACCCGTCATTGTCACGCCACATCCCTTGAGCCTTCGAATAGGCTTCGACCAGCGCGATGCGCTGTTCTTCGCGGCCGGACATGGTGAGGTAGTTGACGGTTTCGCCGTCGACCGGGAAGAAGCCGCAGGTCGCGCCGTATTCCGGGCCCATATTGCCGATCGTCGCGCGGTCGGCGAGCGTCATGTTGTCGAGGCCCGGGCCGAAGAATTCGACGAACTTGGAGACCACGCCCTTCTTGCGCAGCATCTGCACGACCATCAGCACGAGGTCGGTCGCGGTGACGCCTTCCTTGAGCTTGCCGGTCAGCTTGAAGCCGATGACCTCGGGCAGCAGCATGGACACCGGCTGGCCGAGCATGGCGGCTTCCGCCTCGATGCCGCCCACGCCCCAGCCGAGAACGCCAAGGCCGTTGATCATGGTCGTGTGGCTGTCGGTGCCGACGCAGGTATCCGGGTAGGCGATGATCTCGCCGTCTTCTTCCTTGGTCCAGACCGTCTGGCCCAGATATTCCAGATTGACCTGATGACAGATGCCGGTGCCGGGCGGAACCACGCGGAAATTCTTGAACGCCTGCTGGCCCCACTTGAGGAAGCGGTAGCGCTCGCCGTTACGCTGGTATTCCAGCTCGACGTTGCGGGCAAAGGCGGTCGGCGTGCCGAATTCGTCGACGATGACGGAGTGGTCGATGACGAGGTCGACGGGAACGAGCGGGTTGATCTTTTCCGGGTCGCCGCCAAGCGACACCATCGCGTCGCGCATGGCCGCAAGGTCAACGACAGCCGGAACGCCGGTGAAGTCCTGCATCAGCACGCGCGCCGGGCGATAGGCGATTTCGTTTTCGACGGTGCCCTTGTTCGTCAGCCAGTCGGCGACGGACAGGATGTGCTCCTTGGTGACCGAACGGCCGTCCTCGAAGCGCAGCAGGTTCTCCAGAAGCACCTTCATGGAATAGGGCAGTTTCGAGACGCCGGTAAGCCCGTTCGCCTCAGCCTTGGGAAGGCTGTAATACACATAGTCGGTGCCGTTCACCGTAAGGGTCGAACGACAATTGAAACTGTCTAGGGATTTGGACACTTTATACCCCGTCTCGTCTGGCGCCAGAAAGCTGACGTACGAACGCCCGTGCGCTGTTGAAGCGCGTTATGGGATGCGGGTACGGTCATTTCCGCTGTCCGTACGCGGAATTCATTCCGTGTTCGGCGCTTGGATGAAATTCACGCCGACCGCTGGCGTGTTGCGGGCGTTATAGATAATTTCTAAACAAGGTTCCAGAGTGTCGAAGGGCAAATCTGGACAATTTTTTGCATTGCGACCAATGTCGTAAAAGGAAAGTGAAACGCCATGCGGCTCGTCGCCGAGGGATTGAGCGCCAAGCGCGGCGAGGACTTGATTTTTCAGGATATTTCCTTTGAAATTCCGCGCGGCGAGGCCCTCGTCGTCAAGGGGCCGAACGGCTCCGGCAAGTCGACCTTGCTGCGTGTCCTGGCCGGCCTTCTGCCGGCGGAAACGGGCACGGCAAAACTCGTTGCTGCGGCGCAACCGGTGGAACGTCTCGGCGAGGCCTGCCACTATCTCGGTCACCGCAATGCCATGAAGCGCGAACTGACCGTCGACGAGAATCTCGCCTTCTGGAAAGCCTTTTTCGGTGATTTTGCAGGCGGCGCTGGCGTCTCCGTCGACGAAGCTGTCGAATCAGTCGGCCTCGGCGACATCGCCCACCTTCCCTTCGGCTATCTCTCCGCCGGCCAGCAGCGCCGCATGGCCATGGCAAAGCTTCTCGTCGCCTGGCGCCCGGTGTGGATTCTCGACGAGCCGACGGCCGCGCTCGATGTGGACGCCGAAAAGATGTTCGCCAGCCTCGTCACCACTCATCTCGCCCGCGGCGGCATCGCGATTGCCGCGACGCACCAGCCGCTCGGGCTGGAGGGGGTAAGGGAGTTGCGGATGACGGGGTTTGCGGGTGTGGCAGAGGGTGTGTGGTGATGACGTCAGCATACGCGACGAAGCCCCCTCATCCGCCTGCCGGCACCTTCTCCCCGTGGGGGAGACGGGGAAGGTCGCTAACCTCTCGTTTTCCCTTCTCCTCCACGGGGAGAAGGTGGCCCGAAGGGTCGGATGAGGGGGGCACACAAGCGCCGCCTGCGCTATTCGACAAGGTCCCCGCATGATCGCCCTCCTCGCCCGCGACCTCAAACTCTCCGTCCGTGCCGGCGGTGGTGCCCTCATCGGCGTGCTGTTCTTCATGACGGTCGTTGCCGTCATCCCTTTCGGCGTCGGGCCGGACCTCAATCTCCTGTCGCGAATCGGCCCGGCGATCCTCTGGATCGGCGCCCTGCTTGCCTCGCTGCTCGGCCTCGACCGTCTGTTCCAGGCGGAGCGCGAGGATGGCTCGCTCGATCTTCTGCTGATGCAGGAGACGCCGCTGGTGCTGACGGTGTTCGTCAAATGCATCGCGCATTGGGTCGCGACCGGCCTGCCGCTCGTCATCGCCTCGCCCCTGCTCGGCCTATTCATGAACATGGACGAGGTGGCGATCGGGGCGACGACGCTGACGCTGCTGGCAGGCACGCCGGCGATCACCTTCATCGGAGCGGCCGGCGCGGCAATTGCCGTGGCCCTGCCGCGCGGTGGGCTCCTCGTCTCGATCCTCGTGCTGCCGCTCGCCATCCCCGTGCTGATCTTCGGGGTGAGCGCGGTCTATGCGGCGATCCAGGAGCCGGCGCCCTTCCTGCCGCCCTTCCTCATTCTTGTCGCGATCAATCTGTTCTTCGCCGTGCTCGGGCCGGTCGCGGCGGCGGCGGCGCTTCGCCTTTCCAGCGACTGACACGAATGTGATTGCGGCAGATCAATTGAAGATATCGGGCTTACACGTTAAAGAACCATCATGAGCGAACCGAGCCTTGCCATCCGCAAATTCAGCGATCTCGCCAACCCGACCCGGTTCCTGGCGCTGGTCTCGACCGTCTGGCCCTGGCTTGCCGGGCTGACGCTCTGTCTGTTCGCGGTCGGGCTCTATCTTTCCTTCACGACGGTGGGCGATTACCAGCAGGGCGAGACGGTGCGCATCATGTATGTGCATGTGCCGGCCGCCTGGCTTTCCATGATGTGTTACACCGTCATGGCGCTGTCCGCCCTCGGCACGCTCGTCTGGCGCCACCCGCTGGCCGATGTCTCGGCGAAGGCCGCGGCACCCATCGGCGCCTGCTTCACCCTCGTCGCGCTCGTCACCGGCTCGCTCTGGGGCAAGCCGATGTGGGGCACCTGGTGGGTGTGGGATGCGCGCCTCACCTCCGTCTTCGTGCTGTTCCTGATGTATCTCGGCCTGATCGCGCTCAATCGCGCGATGGACGAGCCGACCCGCGCTGCAAAAGTCAGCGCCGTGCTGATCCTCGTCGGCTTCGTCAACATCCCGATCATCAAGTTTTCCGTCGAGTGGTGGAACACGCTGCACCAGCCGGCAAGCGTCATCCGCCTGGACGGGCCGACGATTTCCGGCGAATTCCTCCGCCCGCTGCTCGTGATGGCCATCGCCTTCACCATGCTGTTCTTCACGCTGCACATTCTCGCCATGCGCAACGAGATCCTGCGTCGGCGCATTGCCGCGCTGCGCCGCCGCGCCGCCCGTTCCGCCGGAGGTGCCGCATGAGCCACGCCTTCTACGTCACGGCGTCCTATATCGCCGCCTTCTCGGTCTCGATCGGCCTCATCCTGTGGGTCTGGCTCGATCATCGCGGCCGTCATCGCGAGCTTGAACGGCTGGAAGCGGCCGGCGTGCGCCGCCGCTCCGCCCGTGAGGAAACCCAATGAGCGAATCAGAAGGCACTGCACAGGGTGCTGGCACGCGCACGCGCCTGATTCTTGCAGCACTACCGCTGGCGATTTTTCTCGGTCTCGCGCTGATCTTCTGGACGCAGCTCAATTCCGGCCGCGATATCTCTGAAATCCCCTCCGCGCTGATCGGTACCAAGGCGCCGTTCCGCGATCTCGAGCCTCTGGTGGGTGCGCTAAGAGATGGCGTGCAGGTTCCCGCCCTTTCGGCGGAAGCGGCGAAGGGTAAGCTGACGCTGGTCAATTTCTGGGCGTCGTGGTGCGTGCCGTGCCGGCAGGAGCATCCGGTCATCCTGTCGCTGTCCAAGGACCCGCGCCTCACCGTGGTCGGCGTTAACTACAAGGACGGCAGCGAAAACGCCCTGCGTTTCCTCGGCGAACTCGGCAATCCCTTCTCCGCCATCGGCCTCGATCCCGTGGGGAAAATGGCGATCGACTGGGGCGTCTACGGCATCCCCGAATCCTATCTCGTCGGCCCGGATGGCACGATCCTTTACAAGAAGGTCGGGCCATTCGATGAAAAGAGCCTGAAGGACGGGCTCTTTCCGGCGATCGAGAAGGCGCTAGGCGCTCCTGCTAAAGCGGGCTGATGGTGTTTGCCGTAGATCCTCGGGTCAAGCCCGAGGATGACGGAGGGGAGGAGAGACCCCCAAGACCTTTGGACGGCGCGGAAGGCGACGTCGTTGCTTGAGCCGCCGTTCGCCTCTTCTTTCGTCCATCCTCGGGCTTGAACCGAGAATCCACACAGCATCCGATGACGGAAAAGCAGTGCCCGCGACGTGTCCTTACGGCGCCTTGCCCTCTTCGGGCTGCTCGATCGAGTGGCGCATGATCAGCGGCATCTGGGAGAGCGTGAAGAGGATGGTGATCGGCATCGTGCCCCAGACCTTGAACGCCACCCAGAAGTCGGTCGAGAACGACCGCCAGACGACTTCGTTCATCACGGCAAGCACGAGGAAGAACAGGCCCCAGCGCAGCGTCAGCTTGCGCCAGCCTTCGTCGGTCAGCTTGAAGGCGGCGTGGAACACGTAGCCGAGCAGGGATTTGCCGAACAGAAGGCCGCCGAGCAGGATGGTGCCGAACAGCGTGTTGACGATGGTCGGCTTCATCTTGATGAAGGTGTCGTTCTGCAGCCACAGCGTCAGCGCGCCGAAGACCAGGACAACGATGCCTGAGATCAGCGGCATCATCGGCAGCGTGCGGGTCAGGATCCACGAGACGATCAGTGCGAGCGCGGTGGCCGCCATGAAGAGGCCGGTGGCGATGAAGATCGGTCCGCCCATTTCGGCAAGCACCGGAAACTGCGCCGCCAGCCATTCGCCGCGCGAATTGGCGAAGAAGAAGACGACGAGGGGGCCGAGCTCCAGCACCATCTTGAGGAGGGGGCTGACCTTCTCCTCCGTCTTGGCCGGGGTTTCCAGCGTAACCTTGCTCATTCTCCAACTCCTGCGATCGCTTCCGCGAAATCCTTGGCCTCGAAGGGTTCGAGATCGTCGACCCCCTCCCCGACACCGATGAAATAGACCGGCAGCTTGTGTTTGGCGGCAATCGCCACAAGGATGCCGCCGCGGGCCGTACCGTCCAATTTTGTCATGATCAGGCCCGTGACGCCCGCGACGTTGCGGAAAATCTCGACCTGGTTCATCGCGTTCTGCCCGGTTGTGGCGTCAAGCGTCTGGAGAACCGTGTGCGGTGCGTCCGGATCGAGCTTGCCGAGCACACGGACGATCTTTTCCAGCTCGGCCATCAATTCCGTCTTGTTTTGCAGACGGCCGGCCGTGTCGACGATCAGCACGTCGCTCTTCTTCAGCTTGGCCTGTTCGTAGGCCTCGTAGGCGAGGCCCGCCGCATCGGCGCCAAGCTTGGACGAGACGATGTCGGAGCCGGTGCGCTCCGCCCAGATTTTCAGCTGCTCGATGGCAGCGGCACGGAACGTGTCGCCGGCTGCCAGCATCACCTTCAGGCCGGCGCCCGAGAGCTTGGCGGCGAGCTTGCCGATCGTCGTCGTCTTGCCGGTGCCGTTGACGCCGACGACGAGGATGACATGCGGCTTGTGATTAAGGTCAAGTTCCAGCGGCTTGGCGACCGGCGACAGCACCTTGGTGATTTCGCTTGCCATGATGCGCGAGACGTCGCCGCCCGTTACATCCTTGCCGTAGCGTTCGGAGGCGAGCGTGTCGGTGATGCGCAGCGCCGTTTCCACGCCGAGATCGGCCTGGATCAGCAGGTCTTCGAGATCCTGCAGCGTCGCGTCGTCGAGCTTGCGCTTGGTGAACAGGCTGGTGATCTGGCCGGTGAGTTGCGAGGAGGTGCGCGAAAGCCCGTCGCGCAGGCGCTGGAACCAGGTGCGCTTGGGCTGCGCCACCGGTGTCTCCACGACGGCCGAACGCTCGGCTGTCGCAAAACCCTTCGGCAGTACTTTCGGCTCGGTGCGGATCGCCTCTTCGAGAACGGGATCTTCGACCTCGGCAGGCGGTGCTTCCTCGATCGCGACGATTTCCGGTTCCGGTTCGGCGATCTCTTCGACTGGCGGGGCCGGCGCATCTTCAACGATGGCCTCTACCGGAGCCGCCGGCTCTTCTTCGGCAGGCGCTTCAATAGCGTCTTCCTCGGAGGTGACGTCATCACTCTCCGGCCCGGCTGCGGTTTCCACCTCAGCCGGTGCGACCGGATCCTCGGCAACCGGCAGATCCGGGGCATGCGGCAGCGGATAGATATCGGGCTCCGCTTCCTCCGGCACATGATGGGCGGCTTCGGGGTTGGCGGCCTCCGCCTCGTCGAGCAGCGCGTCACGCTCCTCGACAGCATCGATGACGGCGGCCGCCTGCTCCGGTGCCGGTTCGATCACCTCGGGCGCAACGACGGGGGCTTCCGCCTCCGGCTTGGGCGCAGGGGCGGTGTCTTTTCCGAATGTAAAAATCTTCTTGATGAAGCCGAGGGCCATAAAAGTGTCCGCTAGTTGCGAAGGGGGGCGGGGCCGGGAGCATTCGCCGGCTGCATCGTCAGGTGTCTGCCATTGTGGCCGGTGATCGTCACCGGCACAAGGTCGCGAGGTTTGAGGCCCGCGGCATCAACGAGCGTGAAGTTTTCCGTATGGGCGAGGCCGTTGTTCTCGACGAGGATTTTTTGCACGGTGCCGACCATCTGCTCGAGATGGGCCTCGTGCAGCCGTTGTCCAGTGTCGCGCAGCCGGCCGGCGCGTTCCTTGACGACAGCGCGGTCGAGTTGCGGCATGCGCGCGGCCGGCGTGCCGACGCGCGGGCTGTAGGGAAAGACGTGCAGATGGGCGATGCCGCAGTCTTCGGCATGCCGCCTGGCATTGGAAAACATCTCTTCCGTTTCCGTCGGGAAGCCGGCGATCATATCGGCGCCGAAACTCGCATCCGGACGCAAGGTTTTCACCCGCTCGCAGAAGGCGACGGCGTCGGCGCTGGAATGGCGCCGCTTCATGCGCTTCAGGATCATGTCGTCGCCGTGCTGGAGCGAGAGATGCAGGTGCGGCATGAAACGCGGTTCGTCGGCGATCAGGTCCCAGAGGTGATCATCCGCCTCGATGCTGTCGATCGAAGAGAGGCGCAGACGCTGGATTTCCGGCACCTGCTTCAAAAGCGCCTTGGCGAGTTGGCCGAGGCTGGGTTTTCCGGGCAGGTCGGCGCCGTAGCTGGTGGCATCCACGCCGGTCAGCACGATTTCCGAATACCCGCTCTCGACGAGCTTGCGTGCCTGGTCGACGACGGCACCCATCGGCACGGAGCGGGAATTGCCGCGGCCGTAGGGGATGATGCAGAAGGTGCAGCGATGGTCGCAGCCGTTCTGCACCTGCACGAAGGCGCGCACATGGCCATCGATCAGCTTCACCATCTGCGGTGCGGTTTCCCGCACGCTCATGATGTCGTTGACGCGCAGCTTTTCTTCCGCCGACACGCCGAAATCCGGTAGCGCCCGGTAGGAGGCGCTCTTCAGCTTCTCCTCGTTGCCGAGCACGGCGTCGACTTCCGGCATCTCGGCAAAAGTGTGTTTTTCCGTCTGCGCGGCGCAGCCGGTGACGATGATGCGGGCATGGGGATTGTTGCGGCGGGCGCGGCGGATGGCCTGGCGCGCCTGGCGCACGGCTTCGCCCGTCACGGCGCAGGTGTTCACCAGCACGGCATTGTTGAGCCCCGCCTTCTCGGCCTCCGCGCGCATCACTTCCGATTCGTAGGTGTTGAGCCGACAGCCGAAGGTTATGACCTCGACGCCGCTCAAAGGGCGGCCGCCTCGGCGTCGTCCCGGCGGAAGGCGCCGGTCGCGGGGTCCAGCGTGCCCGACCATTCCCATTCGGCCGGGCCGGTCATGATGACGTGGTCGTCGTCGCGCCACTCGATCTGCAGCGTGCCACGGTTCGGGCTGCTGGCGACGGTGATCGTAACCTTGCGGCTGGTGCGGCCGGTGCGTGCGCCGGAAACGCCCGAAGCGCAGGCGGCAGAACCGCAGGCGAGTGTCAGGCCGGCGCCGCGCTCCCAGGTGCGGGTCGTCATGGACGTCGGCGACGTGACCTGTGCCAGCGTGATGTTGGCCTTTTCCGGGAACATCGGATGGTTTTCGAGCAGCGGGCCGAAACGGTCGAGGTCGAACGTCATCGGGTCGCGATCGACCCAGAAAACGGCGTGCGGGTTGCCCATCGACATGGCGGCGGGCGAATGCAGGATCGGATCGTCGATCGGCCCGATCTGCAATTCGATGCGGCTGGTGTCGTAGAATTCTTCCGCCAGCGGAATGCGGTTCCATTCGAAGACCGGCTTGCCCATGTCGACCGAAATGGTGCCGTCCTCATGCTCGACAGCATTGAGGATGCCGGCGACGGTCTGGAAGGTGAAGACCTTGCGGCCGGTCTCGGCGGCGAGCGCCTGCACGACGCAGCGCGTGCCGTTGCCGCAGGCCTGCGCCTTCGTGCCATCGCAATTGAGGATGTCGATCCAGGCATCGGTGCCGTCGACCCTGGGGTCATGCACCGCCATGATCTGGTCGAAGCGGGTGGCGGGATCGGCTGCGAGCGCTATCGCCGCGGCCGGCGTCACGACATCCTTGCGGCCACGCATGTCCACGACCAGGATGTTGTTTCCCAGCCCGTTCATCTTCGCGAAGTCGACCGTCTTTGTCATCACGTCTGCCCGATCGGGCCAAAAGGCCCCGTTGGGGGCGTATATGGCGGAAAAGCCCGCGGATTTCCAGTGCCTTGCATCAGGCCGTGGCGGCAGGGACCTCGAAGACTTCGCCGGGCCTCAAGGCGCGAAAACGCGCCCGGGCAACGCCGGCTGCATCGAGGGCGGTTTCCAGCGCGGCGAGCGGCTCGTCGACGCCCTCGTTCGTCAGCCGGAACGTACCCCAGTGATGGCCGGCGACATAGGCCGCCCCGCTCGCCACCATGCCTTGGACCGCCTCGTGCGGGTTCTGGTGCTGCGGGCGCATGAACCAGCGCGGCTCATAGGCGCCGAAGGGCAGGTTGGCGAGGCGGATCGCGCCGTGTTTTTCGCGGATCGCCCGATAGTTGATGCCCTGGTGAAAGCCGGTATCGCCGATATGGTAGATCTTGCCGCCGGGCGTTTCGATGAGGAAGGCCGCCCACAGGGCCATGCGGCGATCGCCCAGCCCGCGGGCCGACCAGTGGTGGCAGGGTTCGCAATGGAGGGTTACGCCGTCGGCGACCGGCATGTTGCCGCCCCAGTCCATGGTCGTCACACGCCCTTCGCCGACAACCGGTCCGATGATCCTGTCATTGCCAAGTGGTGTGACGATGCGGCAATCGTCCCGCTCGGCCAGCGCCTTCAGCGTGGCAAGGTCGAGATGGTCGTAGTGGTTGTGCGTGACGAGCACGAGGTCGACCTTCGGCAGGTCGGCAAGCTTTATGCCCGGCGGATTGACGCGCTTCGGGCCGGCAAAGCCGATCGGGCTCGCACGGTCGCTCCACACCGGGTCGGTCAGGATGTTGAGGCCGGCCGTCTGGATCAGCAGCGCGGCATGCCCTGCCATGGTGACGACGAGGCGCTCGCCATCGACCCGCGGCTCCGGCACGGCGAAGGGAAACGGACTTGGCCAGTCGAGCGGCCAGGCCGCCTGACCGCCACCCAGTTTCCACCGCATCAGCTCGAAGAAGCTGTTCGGCTCTTCCCCGTTGGGATTGAAGAAATAGGTGCCGTCGAAGTGATCGCTGACCGGGCCGTCATAATAGCGATTGGCAGCCATGCTGCGACCGGCGAAAGCTCCGCCGGCAAGCGTTGCCAGGGCACCAAGGCTCGACCATTTCAGGAACTTGCGACGGTTCATTGACAATACATAAGTCCTGCCGGACGACGCCGCAATGTGCCGCGCGGGGCTCGCGGAAATGTGACCGACGCCTCGCCTGCCGGCTGATCCTTGACTTTCCGGCCTCTTTGCTGTTTAAGCCGCGCATCTGCGACAAGTGAGACGACTTGAAGCCACCGACCGGGACCCATAGCGGTATAAACAGATCCCGGAGGTCAACACCCGACAGCGCGATGCGCCCTCGGGTGCTTTTTGGCTTTGCGTCTTGTTTTTGTCACGGGTAGCACCGACGTTTCCGGCACGTGCGGAAACAAGAAGGAAGACGTGATGTTTGAAACACTCCAGGACCGCCTTGGCTCCATTCTGAATGGACTGACAGGCCGTGGCGCGCTTTCCGAGGCCGATGTCTCGGCAGCGCTGCGCGAGGTCCGCCGTGCGCTGCTCGAAGCGGACGTGGCGCTGGAAGTGGTGCGCTCCTTCACCGATGCGGTGCGCGAAAAGGCCGTCGGCGCGGAAATCCTGAAGTCGATCAAGCCCGGCCAGATGGTGGTCAAGCTCGTGCATGACGAGCTGATCTCGATGCTCGGCTCCGAGGGCGTCTCGATCGATCTCAATGCGGCTGCCCCCGTCGTCATCATGATGGTCGGTCTGCAGGGCTCCGGCAAGACCACCACCTCGGGCAAGATCGCCCACCGGCTGAAGACGCGCGACAAGAAGAAGGTCCTGATGGCCTCGCTCGACACGCGCCGTCCGGCAGCGCAGGAGCAGTTGCGCCAGTTGGGCGTCCAGGCGGGCATCGATACGCTGCCTGTTATTGCCGGCCAGTCGCCGACCGACATCGCCTCGCGTGCCGTGCAGGCCGCCAAACTCGGCGGCCATGATGTCGTCATCCTCGATACCGCCGGCCGTACCCATATCGACGAACCGCTGATGATCGAGATGGCGGAGATCAAGCGGAAGTCCAATCCGCATGAAATCCTGCTTGTTGCCGATGCGCTGACCGGTCAGGACGCTGTCAACCTCGCCCGCAATTTCGACGACCGCGTCGGCATTACCGGTCTCGTGCTGACCCGTATGGACGGCGATGGCCGCGGCGGTGCCGCGCTTTCGATGCGCGCCGTCACCGGCAAGCCGATCAAGCTGATCGGCGTCGGCGAAAAGATGGGCGAACTCGAAGAGTTCCATCCCCGCCGCGTCGCAGACCGCATCCTCGGCATGGGCGATATCGTTTCGCTCGTCGAGAAGGCGGCGGAGAATATCGACGCCGAGAAGGCGGCCGCCATGGCCGCCAAGATGGCCAAGGGCAAGTTCGACCTGAACGACCTCGCCGACCAGCTCGGCCAGATGCAGAAGATGGGCGGCATGGGCGGCATCATGGGAATGATGCCCGGCATGGCCGGCATGAAGGACAAGATGTCCGCCGCCGGCCTCGACGACAAGCTTTTCGGCCGCCAGATCGCCATCATCAATTCGATGACCAAGGCCGAGCGCGCCAACCCGGACATGCTCAAGCATTCCCGCAAGAAGCGCATCGCCGCCGGCTCCGGCACCGATGCCTCCGACATCAACAAGCTTCTCAAGATGCACCGCCAGATGGCGGACATGATGAAGATGATGGGCGGCAAGAAGGGCGGCGGCATGATGAAGCAGATGATGGGCGGCCTTGCCGGCAAGATGGGCCTTGGTGGCCTTGGCGGCGGCATGGGCGGCATGCCCGATCTGTCGAAGATGGACCCGAAGCAGCTCGAAGCGCTTGCCAAGCAGGCGGAAGCCGCCGGCATCAAGCCGGGCAGCATGCCGGGCCTGGGCGGCGGTGGTCTTCCCGGTCTCGGCGGCGGCCGTCTTCCGGGTCTTGGTGGCTTGCCGGGCCTTCCCGGCCTGCCGAAGAAGAAGTGAGGAATTGAGGCATGACGATCGATCCGACGGTCAAGCAGCAATTGGGGGAATACCGGCAGTCGATCGACAATATCGACGCTGCCCTTGTGCATATGCTCGCCGAGCGTTTCCGCTGCACCCAGGCGGTGGGCGTTCTGAAGGCGACGCATGAACTGCCGCCGGCCGACCCGGCGCGCGAGGAATACCAGATCGAGCGCCTTCGCCGCCTGGCGAAGGATGCCAATCTGGATCCGGATTTCGCGGAGAAGTTCTTGAACTTCATCATCCACGAGGTGATCCGGCACCATGAAGCCATTGCCGCTGAACACAGCGGCGCAAACCAGAATACCGCTTGAAACAAGCGGTCACCTACATCCAAGGAGAAATGACATGGCACTGAAAATTCGTCTCGCCCGCGGTGGCTCCAAGAAGCGTCCGTACTACCAGATCGTTGTTGCCGACGCCCGTTCGCCGCGCGATGGCCGCTTCCTCGAGAAGGTCGGTTCGTGGAACCCGATGCTCGGCAAGGAAGACGCGACCCGCGTCCAGATCGATGCCGACCGCATCAAGGAATGGCTCTCCAAGGGCGCCCAGCCGACCGACCGCGTTGCCCGCTTCCTCGATGAAGCCGGCGTCGTGAAGCGCGAAGCCCGCAACAACCCGGACAAGGCAAAGCCGGGCAAGAAGGCGGTCGAGCGCGCTGCCGAGAAGAAGCAGAAGGAAGAAGACGCCGCTGCTGCTGCTGCCGAATAATTAACGGCGACATGATTTTGAAACGGGCGGCGTGTCTCATGCCGCCCGTTTTCATTTGGCGCATCGCCCGGAACATCGTAAAGCGGTTTCCGCTTGGCATTGCCATAAGACAAGAGATCGAACGTTCGGAACCGAACCATGACGAAACCGGAAAATCCTATCCTCATGGGCACCATCGGCGCGGCACAGGGCCTGCGCGGCGAAGTCCGTGTGAAATCCTACACCATCGACCCGACGGCGATCGGTGACTACGGCCATCTGCACACCCAGGACGGCAGGTCCTTCGAGGTGCTGGAGGTGCGCGAGGCGAAGAACGTCGTCGTGGCGCGCTTCCGCGGCATCAACGACCGCAATGCGGCCGAGGCGCTGAATGGCCTAGATCTCTATATCGACCGCGACAACCTGCCGGACGAGGAACTGGACGAAGACGAGTTCTTCTATGCCGATCTCGAAGGGCTGGAGGCCGTCGATACGCAGGGCCGCAGCCACGGCACGGTGACCGGCATCTTCGATTTTGGCGCAGGCGATCTGCTTGAGCTCAAGGGACCGGGCAAGCGCCCGGTGCTCATCCCCTTTTCCGAAGCCGCCGTGCTGGAAATCGATGTCGAGGGCGGACGCCTGGTGATCGACGCCTTTGCGGCCGGCCTTGAGGAAGAAGAGAAGGAAGGCCCCGGCAGCCGGCGGCGGCGTCCCCCCGAAGACGACGGGGAATGACGTGGCTTTCCGCGCCACCATCCTGACGCTCTACCCGGAAATGTTTCCGGGCCTCCTGGGCCAGTCGCTGTCCGGCAAGGCGCTGGATCGCGGCGACTGGGCGCTCGACTGCGTGCAGATCCGCGATTTCACCACCGACCGCCACCGCACCGTGGACGACACGCCGGCCGGCGGCGGCGCCGGCATGGTGTTGAAGCCGGACGTTCTGGCGCGCGCCATCGATCATGCCTCCGAGGGCGACAGCCGCCCACGGCTGCTGATGAGCCCGCGTGGGCTGCCGCTGACGCAGGCCCGCGTGCGCGAACTCGCTGCGGGTGAGGGCGTGATTGTGGTCTGCGGCCGTTTCGAGGGTGTCGACCAGCGCGTCATTGACGGGCGGCAACTCGAAGAAGTGTCGATCGGCGATTACATTCTCTCGGGCGGCGAGCCGGCGGCGATGATCCTGCTCGACGCCATCGTGCGCATCCTGCCGGGTGTGATGGGCAATGCGCTGTCCGGCGAGCATGAAAGTTTCGAGGGCGGGCTTCTGGAGCATCCGCACTATACGCGCCCGCAGGTCTGGGAAGGCCAGGAAATCCCCGGCGTGCTCACCTCCGGCCACCATGCGGCGATCGACAGATGGCGCCGTGAGGAGGCCGAGGCGCTGACGCGCGAGCGTCGGCCCGATCTTCTCGCTCAGCCCGTCACGAAGTAATAGACCGTCAGCGCCGCACCGACAGCGACCACGAGGGCGCGGATGACCGGCTGCGGCACGCGTCGTGCCGCCCAGACGCCGGACCAGCCGCCCAACGCGCCGGCCGGTACCATGACGGCCGCCTGCGGCCAGCCGACCACGTCGCCGCTGGCGAAGACGACGATGGCGACCCCGGCGATCACCACGGCCAGGAAATTCTTCAGTGCATTGAGCCGGTGGTAGTCGCCGCCCTTGGTCAGGCCGAGCACGGCGAGCATCATGATGCCCATGCCGGCGCCGAAGAAGCCGCCATAGATCGAGGTCGCGAACTGTCCCGCAAGGCCGAGCGGCGAGACCGGCGTTTCGGCATGCAGCGTCTTCGGCTTGAGATAGGGGCCGGCGGCGAAGATGACGGTCGCGGCGAGCAGCAGCCAGGGCACCAGCGCGCGGAAGGACGGATTGTCGAGCGACAGCAGCAGCAGCGCCCCGCCAAGGCCGCCGACGAGGGAAATCACCCCGAGCAGTGCCGCTTCGCGCCAGTCCGCCTTGATTTCCTTGGCATAGGCAAGCGAGGAGGTGACATAGCCGGGAAACTGGGTGATCGAGGAGGTGGCATTGGCGACGATCGGCGGCAGGCCGGTCAGCGTCATCGCGCCGAAGGTGAGGAACGTGCCGCCGCCGGCAATGGCGTTCACCACGCCCGACAGGAAGCCGGCAACGAAAAGCAGTATGGCATCGGCTATGGACATGATATTCCCGGCGGCAGCGGCCGGGATGCCGTGCCGCTCCTCCCTTTTGGGGTGATAGCGTGGCCGCAAGGGACCGGCAAGCGCCGAAAACCGGCTCTTCAAGGCGGATTCTTTCGGCCTCGGGGATGACAAGCCGGTCCGATTGGTGTATTGGCCCGCACGGATTTGGGGTTTCCCAGCCGACCTGCAAGCAAAGAATGGCGAATCCGCTCCGCCCGGCAACGGGCTAACCCGAGAGGCATGACCTCAACAGGTGACCGTCGAGCGCTCTGGCTGTTTCAGAAAAAACCAGAAGGTTTAGACCGATGAACATCATCCAGCAGCTCGAAGCCGAACAGGCCGCGAAGATCGAAGCCAAGCGCACGCTTCCGGAATTCTCCCCGGGCGACACGCTCCGCGTCAACGTCCGCGTGACGGAAGGTACCCGTACCCGCGTACAGGCCTATGAAGGCGTCTGCATCGCCCGTTCGGGTGGCAGCATCAACGAGAGCTTCACCGTTCGCAAGATTTCCTACGGCGAAGGCGTCGAGCGCGTATTCCCGGTTTACTCGCCGCTCGTCGAAAGCGTCGAAGTCGTGCGCCGCGGCAAGGTCCGTCGCGCCAAGCTCTATTACCTGCGCGATCGTCGCGGCAAGTCGGCTCGTATCGTCGAGAACACCGGCACGCGCGCCCGCAGCCTGAACGACGCCGAGCGCGCCGCCATTGCTGAAGAAAAGGCCCGTCTCGAAGCCGAGAAGGTCGCAGCAGCCCAGGCACTCGCCGCTGAAAAGGCCGCAGCTGAAGCCGCCGAGAAGGCCGCTGCCGAAAAGGCAGCAGCAGAAGCTGCTGAAGCCGCAAAGGCTGCAGAAGCCACTGCTGAATAAGCAGCGTCGCATCTGATCGATCGAAGCCGTCGGCCTGTGCCGGCGGCTTTTTTCGTTTCTGCGGGTTTTACGGGTTTTTCGCGCCGAGTTCGGCGGCGATACGGTGAACCTCGCCTTCGAGATTCTTGCCGGGGCAGGCGGTCTGGGCGAAATCCTTGTGGGTGCCGATGCGGTCGGCCGGAATGCCGTACTGCCTGGAAAGATCGCGGATCAGCGTCTTCAGCGCGGCCAGCTCCTCTGCCGTCGGTTTCTCATTCTCGAAATTGCCCTCCACGACGATCGTGATATGGCCGGCCGGATTGTATTTCGTGTTGGTATCACCGACGAAGCTGATCTGCCGGCCCTCGGCGATCTTGCCGTTCACGGCGATGTAGAAGTGGTAGGGAATGTCGGCCCAGGGCTCCTTTGTGCGCCCGTCCGCAAGCTTGGATTTCGCCTGTGAAAAGGCCTGCAGCGACGTCATCTTCTTGACGATCGACAGGCCGTGTTTGCTGCGCGTTGCGGTGTGGTGCACGGTAATGCGCGACGGCGTCTGTTTTTCCATCGCCAGCACCGGCTTGCGGGCGCCCCATTCGGCCCGGCTCATCACCTCAGCGGCGCCCGCGGAAGACGCCATCGCGAACGAGGCGAGGAGAAGAAATGCCGGTCTTGTGATGCCCATCAGCGGATTTCCTTGATGTATGCGTCTCCCACAACCTGTTGCGCGTTGCCAAGTTCCCGCAGGGCCGTGCTTTTCTTGTAAGGCCCCATCACCACGGAGTAGAGCCCGTCGGCTAGGCTTCGGTAGTTGTTCGTATCGATGATGGAGACGTCGTAGCCCCGGTTTCGCATCAAGCCGGCGCGCTTGCGGGCCTTTTCCGCTTGGCCCTGCGGGAAGGAGCCGAGGATGACGAACCAGCCAGCCGAGACGCGCTGGGTCTCGAGCCCGGTATTTGCCTCGGGTTCCACGTCCTCGTCCGTGGTCGGTATCTGCTTGACCTCCTCCACCTTCGCCTTGCTCGCGGCCTCCGCCTCCAGTTCCTCCACGAGTGCGCGTGCATAGGGAGCGTAGCGGCTGTCCGGATGTTTGCGCAGGAAAGCCTGGTGGATCTTCAGGCTGCGCAGGTCCTTGATGGCGTTCCATTCCTCGAGCGCGGGATCGACCTCGACCTGAACGGAGCCCCGGTTGTTTGTCTCGTCCGGCGTTTCCTTGGCCGTCTCGACCGGCGTAGCCTCACTGTTGCCGGAAAGAAGCACGATCTCGCCCGTGATCTGGTCGTAGAAGGCGGGTTGTTGCTTGCGACCGACAGTCTTTGCCGTCGCCTCCACCTCGCGCTGTACGGCCTTGGCAAGCGCGATATGGCTCATGCCGGGCGTTTGCAGTAGCGGCAGCAGGGTGCGTGTAAAGATCGAGTTGGGATTGGCGTCATTGTCGCCGAGCCGGTCGAGCGCTTCCTGCCCGGCGCCCGCCGACATCAGCACGAAGGTGCCCGTCGGTGGTGCCACGACCTGAAGGCCGCGTGTCGCGCCGACGCTCCGGCCACCTTTCGAGGCGAAGGGATTGTTGCGGCAGGCATCGAGCACGAAGAAGCTGACGGCCGCCCCCTTGCCCTGCACGCGCGCCAGGAGGTCGTCGACCACATGGGCCTCGTCGCGCACCAGGCCGGCATTGCTGGAATCTGGAATATCGACCGGCAGCAGGATGTTCTGGCCGTCGATCGCCACGCCATGGCCGGCAAAGAAGAAGAAGGCCGTGTCGCCGGGCGAGATGTGTTCGACGAAGTCGGCGAACTTCGCATTGATCTGGCGCCGCGTCAGATTTTCGCCGAGATCGACGGCGAAATCGAGCCTGGCCAGTGACTGCGCGACGGCGCGCGCGTCGTTCACGGCCTTCTGGAGCTGCGGCACGGCCTCATACGCGTCGTTGCCGATGACGAGCGCCACGCGTTTGGCTGCGGCAGGAACCGTGCCGAACAAAAGACAAGCCAGAATGATGAACAGATATCTCACGGAAGCCCCCCGGCCATGCCATTCCCCAAGCCTACGCCCATGCTCTTCGTGCGAAAAGAGCAAAGGTGAAGGAAGCGCGCGGCTTGCCTAGCGAACGGTAACTGTGACAGTGTTCCGCCGCCACAATTCAGGAGCATAGTTGATGTTTTCCCGCCGCGCCGTCCTTGCAGGCCTTGCTGCCGCTGCCCTCATGCCCGCCGTCGCTTTCGCCTCGGACCTGCCGGACCTCGGCGGCAAGACCGTCGTCGTCGTGACGGAAAATGCCTATCCGCCAATCCAGTTCGTCGATCCCAAGACGGGCGAGCAGATCGGCTGGGAATATGACGCGATGAACGAGATCGCCAAGCGGCTGAATTTCAAGGTCGAGTACCAGAACACCTCGTGGGACGCGATGATCCAGGCCGTCTCCGACAACCAGTACAACATCGGCATGACCGGCATCACCATCAAGGACGATCGCAAGGAGAAGGTGGACTTCTCCGACCCCTACATGCGCTCGCAGCAGTTCATGCTGGTGCGTGCCGACGAGACGCGCTTCACCGACGCCAAGTCCTTCGCTGCCCTGACGGATGGCCTGATCGCCGCGCAGCCGGGCACCTCGCCCTTCTACACCGCCGTCTACGAAATCCTCGACGGCAACGAGCAGAACCCGCGTATCAAGCTCTTCGAGACCTTTGGCGCGACCGTGCAGGCCCTCCAGGGCGGCGATGTCGATCTCGTGCTGACCGACAGCGTTGCCGCCAAGGGTTATGTCGACGCTTCCAACGGCAAGCTGAAGGTCGTCGGCGGGCCGCTCGGCACGGAGGATTTCGGCTTCATCTTCCCGAAGGGGTCTGATCTCGTCTCACCCGTCAACGCGGCAATCGCCTCGCTCAAGGCGGATGGCACGCTCGACGGGCTCAACAAGAAGTGGTTCCTCGACTACAAGATGGGCCAGTAGCGGGCGGCCATGGCTCCCGTTTCTTCTGATGCGTCGAAGGGCGACTATCCCTGGTGGCTGGTCGCGCTCGGCGTGATTGCGCTGGCGCTTGCCGGCGTCATCGTCGCCAATGATCTCTACACACAGGTGTTCAGCGTCGTGCTGAAGGGGCTGTGGGTCACGATTTTCGTGACCCTTGTCGCCTTCCTGCTCGCCACCATGCTCGGCCTCGGCGTTGCGCTGATGGCGCTGTCGGACAGCAAGGTGTTGCGCCAGATCGCCCGCTTCTACACGGAGGTGATCCGTGGCGTGCCGATCCTCGTGCTGCTGTTCTACATCGCCTTTGTCGGCGCGCCGGCGCTGGTGGCCTTGATCAATCTCGTGCTCTCGCCGCTTGTCGGTGCCGGCCTTGCCGAGCCGATGCAGGTGCGTGACCTCTCCTTGATGTGGCGGGCGATCTTCGCGCTGATGATCGGCTATTCCGCCTTCATCGCTGAAGTTTTCCGTGCCGGCATCCAGGCGGTGGACAAGGGGCAGATCGAGGCGGCCAAGGCGCTCGGCCTGTCGCGTTTCCAGCGCTTCCGGCTCGTCGTCTTCCCGCAAGCGGTGCGCGTCATCCTGCCGCCGCTCGGCAACGATTTCGTCGCGATGGTGAAGGACAGTTCGCTCGTCTCGGTGCTCGGCGTCGCCGACATCACGCAGATGGGCAAGGTCTACGCCTCCGGGTCCTTCCGGTTCTTCGAGACCTATTCCATCGTCGCCTATGTCTATCTCATCCTGACGATCGGCCTTTCGCTCGGCCTTCGCGGCTTGGAAAGGCGCCTGCGCCGCAACTGAGCTTACTCGCGGGCGAGGATGATCAGGCGGTCGGTGGGATCGAACGTGATCTTTTCCGACTTCACCGGATTGACCACGACGCCGCCCATGTTGCGCGGGTCGTGGCCCGGCGCATTGGCGCGGCTGTAGCCGAGCGCCACTTCGCCGCGGATGAGGGCGGCGAGGTTGACGGTGTAGAAATTCACCGGCCGATCGATGGCGATGTAGTCGGTGACCGGGCGCATGTAGATTTCCGAGCCGTCCTCGTCGAGCAATTCGTCAAAGATCTGCGCCATCAGCTCGTTTTCCGAGGCCTGCGCCAGCATCAGGCTGACCAGCTTGTTGCTGACGACGAAGTCGTCGGCGCGGGTGACGGCCGCGAGGTTGCGGTTGCGCACGTCGATCATCTCGCTGACGATGCCGATATGCTGGTTGGCGGCATCCGCGATCTTGCGCAGCTGCAGCAGCGTCACCAGCGTTGCGGTGTCGGCCGGCTGGGCGGCCATGTGGTCGCTGTAGCCGAGTACCAGTACATGGTCGTAGGACGGCACGTCGAGCGCATCGAGGGCGGCGCGGTTCGACGTGTCGATCGCCGTGCAGCGAACCGTCAGGTTCTCCTGCAAATAGGAGAGCCCTGCGACCTCCGCCTCGAGATTGGGGGTGTTGGCGGCGATCATCAGCTCGGAGCCCGGCGAGACGTAGCGTGACAGCTCCTGTGTGATGATCGGCCCGCGCCGGTTCCAGCCGAGCAGCAGCGTGCGCTCCGGTCCCGGCTCGCGGTGGACGCGTGGGCGCACGATCTCGCGGTCGACTTCGAATTCTCCCGTCCTGAGCTTGATGGTCGCATCGTCCTCGGCAATGAGGATTGCCCGTTCGCCGGCGAGGATGATGTGGTTTGTCGGCGGGTTGAGATGCACTACGCCGTCATTGTCGCAAAGGCCGATCAGCGTCGATGTCTCATAGGCCATGACAGCATTGCCGAACGACTTGCCGACAAGCGCCGGCTGTTCGACGGTGTAGATTTCCGAGCCGTCGAAATCGAGCAGTTCGGTATAGACGGCCGAAAGGCCGGCCTGCCGGCTGGAGCTGACGACGATGCGGGAGATCAATTCATCGGCGAGCACCAGCTGCAATTCGGTGCCGCCGACGATGCGGGCGACTTCGGCATTCTTCTCGTCGCGGATTTCGGCGGCGATCCGGTAGGGTTCCTTGCGCCGGCCGGGATCGTTGACGAGGGCGAGCACGGTCTTGATGACCTCGGAATCGGCGTAGTCGCTTTCCGGCGACAGCACGATGATCGAGCGCGACGCCTGCGGATTGACGATGTTGACGTCGTAGAGGTCGGTCGGGTCGCCGCTGCGGCAGATGATGCGGGTGCTGCCGAGGTCCTCGATCTTGTTGGCGATCTCGTCCTCCATCTCCACCTTGTCCTTGTTGGCCATGATGACGATGCGCGCATTGCGGCGGCTCTGGTTGGCGATGACGAGTTCGGAAATGACGTCGAAGATCGACGGCGACCAGTTGAAGATGATCGTGTGGTCTTTTTCGAGCACATGCGAGCGGCCCTTGCGCAGCTCGTCGAGCTTTTCGTCGAGGCCCGAGCTCAGCACGCCGATGAGGGCGGAGAACACGAAGATGCCGGCGACGGTGACGAAGAGCGAGACGCCGCGGAACCCCCAGCCGACATCGCCGCCCATGGCGCCTGCATCCATCGTGCGCATCAGCGATTCCCAGGCGCCTTCGATGAAGGAAACGGGTTCGCTGCCCTGCTGGGTAATGCCGGTTATCGCCAGGAACAGGCCGGCGACGACGATCACGACCAGCGAGATCACGGTCAGCCAGCCGATCAGCGCGATCGGCCCTGCCGCCATGCTCTTGTCGAACTGGTAGCGCAGGCGGTCCCGCCAGGTAATCGTCTTCATATTCTGTCCCCTTGGCCGACCCTTAGCCGGATACGCCTATCGAGTGTCAAATATTCGGAGCCGGGGCAAGGAGGACGGGCGGATATTTTCGGAAACAGCTTGCATGGCGGAGTAGCCACCAACTTGCCGAGCCTGCGAAAAATCGCTATATGCGGGACCATGGAATCCAAATTCGGATGCACGGAAAAGCATGTCGTCGTGCTGCAGGACCATAAGCGCCTGCCGGCACGCTTCTTTGCGCGTGTTTTCGGGGCGCTCACCAGCCGCCTCGCCTGATCGTTCTCGATCCTGCAAGCCCGTGTGCTTGCGAATTCCTGTACCCTCAACATGCCAAGCGGATGAAGAGCTATGAGCGCACCCCGTACCCTCTATGACAAGATTTTCGACGACCATATCGTCTCGCGCCAGGAAGACGGCACCTGTCTTCTCTACATCGACCGTCACCTCGTTCACGAAGTGACGTCGCCGCAGGCTTTCGAAGGCCTGCGCATGGCCGGCCGCAAGGTCCGCGCGCCGGAAAAGACGCTCGCCGTCGTCGACCACAACGTGCCGACCTCGCCGGATCGCGCGCAAGGCATCAAGAACGAGGAGAGCCGCATCCAGGTCGAGGCGCTTGCGACCAATGCCGCGGAATTCGGCGTCGAATATTATTCGGAAAAGGACGTGCGCCAGGGCATCGTGCACATCGTCGGCCCCGAGCAGGGCTTTACGCTGCCGGGCATGACCATCGTCTGCGGTGACAGCCACACCTCCACGCACGGCGCTTTTGGCGCGCTGGCGCATGGCATCGGCACGTCGGAAGTCGAGCATGTGCTCGCGACCCAGACGCTGATCCAGAAGAAGGCGAAGAACATGCTGGTGCGCGTCGACGGCCAGCTGCCGCCGGGCGTTACCGCCAAGGACATCATCCTCGCCATCATCGGCGAGATCGGCACTGCCGGCGGCACCGGCCACGTTATCGAATTCGCAGGCGAGGCCATCCGCGCGCTTTCGATGGAAGGCCGTATGACGATCTGCAATATGACGATCGAAGGCGGCGCGCGCGCCGGCCTCATCGCGCCGGACGAAAAGACCTTCGAATACATCACGGGCAAGCCGCGCGCGCCGAAGGGCAAGGCGCTGGACATGGCGATCGATTACTGGAAGACGCTCTACACGGAAGAAGGCGCGCATTTCGACCGCGTCGTCGTGCTCGATGCCGCCAACCTGCCGCCGATCGTCTCCTGGGGTTCTTCGCCGGAAGACGTCGTCTCCGTGCAGGGCGTCGTGCCGAACCCGGACGAGATCGATGACGAGACCAAGCGTTCCTCCAAGTGGCGCGCGCTCGACTATATGGGTCTGAAGCCGGACACCAAGATCACCGACATCGCCATCGACCGCGTCTTCATCGGCTCGTGCACCAATGGCCGTATCGAGGACCTGCGCGCCGTCGCGGTCGTCGTGGAAGGCAAGCAGGTTGCTTCCACCGTCAGCGCGATGATCGTTCCGGGTTCGGGCCTCGTGAAGGAACAGGCCGAGCGGGAAGGCCTCGACAAGATCTTCAAGGCAGCCGGCTTCGACTGGCGCGAGCCGGGCTGCTCCATGTGCCTTGCCATGAACGACGACCGCCTGAAGCCGGGCGAGCGCTGCGCCTCGACCTCGAACCGCAACTTCGAAGGCCGCCAGGGTTTCAAGGGCCGCACGCACCTCGTGTCGCCCGCCATGGCCGCGGCCGCCGCGATCGCCGGCCACTTCGTCGATATTCGCGAGTGGAACTGATCACGGCTTCACTGCCGTTGTGATAAAAGGCCGGGAGCACGCTCCCGGCCTTTTTGTTTTAGGAGATCCCATGAAACGCCTCCTGCTGCTGCGTCACGCAAAATCGGCCTGGCCGGAGGGCGTGGAAGACCACGACCGCCCCCTCAGCGACCGTGGTCGTCGGGACGCGCCATGCATGGGCGCCTACCTGGCCTCCGCCGGCCTCCAGCCGGATTTCGCGCTGGTCTCGTCCGCACGGCGCACGCAAGAAACCTGGGCGCTCGTCGAGCAGGCCCTCGCGAAGCCCTGCCCGTCCCGCACGGTGCCGTCGATCTATGAAGCCGAGCCGGCGGCCATTCTCGCGGCGATCCAGGCGGCACCGGGGGAGAGCGAAACGCTGCTCGTTATCGGCCACAATCCGGGTTTTGAGAATTTGGCCGCGCTCTTGGCGCCGGACGGCGATGGGGATGCGCTGGAACGGCTGCGGGCGAAATATCCGACGGCGGGGTTGGCGGTGATTGTCTTCGACGTTGAGCGTTGGGAGAATGCCGCGCCGGGAACAGGTCGGCTTGAAGGCTTCGTCACGCCGAAGACGTTGCCGTAAACGAAACGGGCGGCCGAAGCCGCCCGTCGCAGGATCAGAACGCTGCAGTCATTGGATCGGGTCCGATGCGCTTGCCATCCTTTTCGAGGCTGGTAAAGGTCTGCATGTCCTCGGCGTCGAGCTTGAAGTCGAAGACCTTGAAGTTCTCCGCGATGCGCGACGGCGTCACCGACTTCGGAATGACCACCAGCCCGTTGTCGATATGCCAGCGGGTGATGACCTGTGCCGGCGTGCGGCCGTGTTTGGCGGCGACCTTGGCGACCACCGGATTTTCCAGCAGCGTGCCCTGGCCGAGCGGGCTCCAGGATTGGGTGATGATGCGGTGCTTGTCGTGGTAGGCGCGCGTCTCGGTCTGCGGGAAGTCCGGATGCAGCTCGATCTGGTTGATGACCGGCGTGATGCCTGTCTCGTCGATCAGGCGCTGCAGGTGCACGGGATAGAAATTGGAAACGCCGATCGAGCGGGCGCGGCCTTCCTTCTGCAGCTGGATGAAGGCCTTCCAGGTATCGACATACTGGCCGCGGCTCGGTGCCGGCCAGTGGATGAGGTAGAGATCGACATAATCGGTGCCGAGCCGCTTCAGGCTGGCGTCGAAGGCTTTCAGGGTCTGCTCGTAGCCCTGGTCGGAATTCCAGAGTTTTGTCGTGAGGAAGATTTCCGACCGGTCGACGCCGGACGTGCTGATACCCTCGCCCACACCCTGCTCGTTCTCATAGATGGCAGCCGTGTCGATGTGGCGATAGCCGGTGGCGAGCGCTGCCTTGACTGCAGTCACGGCGGTGTCGTTCGGGGTCTGCCAGACGCCGAGGCCGACCTGGGGAATGCTGTTGCCGTCGTGAAATGTGATTGTCGTTTGATCGCTCATCAGGATGTCTCCGTGAAAATGGATGGCGTGCTTGAACCCGAAGGTTTCCCGTGGCGCCTTGCAGCCTGGCGACGGTCGGGATGCATATAGGTCCGGCGGCGCGCTATTTCAGCGGTGCTCCGGCAGAAAATTCAGAGAACCCGCACGACCGTGCCGCGGCGCAGATGCGGCAGGATCAGCAGCATGTTCCGTCGGGAAACGGCGATGCAGCCGGCGGTTTGCGGGCGGTCCGGGTCGAAAAGATGAAAGAAGATCGCCGATCCGGCATTGCGACGGCGCGATGTGACGTTCCAATCGAGCACGAGGCAGATGTCGTAGAGCGCGTCCTCGCGCTGCATGTCCTCATGGCTCGGCTTGAAGGGGGCGCGGACCAGGCGATTGTAGTTAGGATGGCCGGGATCGTCGCACCAGAGCATGGAGGGGCGGACGCGGCGAAGCGGCAAGGCTGTCTTCGGCTGGGACAGCCGGTCCCCTCGCAGGAAGCCGGAGAGAAGCTGCATGGCGGCGATGGGCGTTGCACCATCGCCCTCGCGCTTGCGGCTGGTGCGACCGGAGCGCCCGATGACGGCGGGGATGCGCAAGGAACCGACCTGCACGATCGCGCGGGTCTTGTTGCCCGGTGCCGGGCGTACGAGGATAGTCTTCACGCAATGTTTAGGAGAAGTGATCCGGCTCATCTGTCCCTGCCATATTCGCGCCACGGGGCGATTTAACAGGCTAAGACATAGGCGCACCCGGAAGGCCATCCCTTCCATTTGAATTTTGGGCACAACTCCCTTACTTTCCAGGGGAATGCCGAGAGGTAAAGCATGACATCCCGCACGATCCTTCTAGTCGACGACGACAACGACCTCCGTGAAACGCTCGTCGAGCAGCTTTCGCTCTATGAGGAATTCACCACGCTCGAGGAAACCACTGCCGGCAAGGGCATCCAGACGGCCCGCGCCAACCAGATCGACCTGCTGATCATGGATGTCGGCCTGCCGGACATGGACGGCCGCGAGGCGGTGAAGCTGCTGCGCAAGGGCGGCTTCAAGGCGCCGATCATCATGCTGACCGGGCACGACACCGATTCGGACACGATCCTCGGGCTCGAAGCCGGCGCCAACGACTATGTGACGAAGCCGTTCCGCTTCGCCGTGCTGCTCGCGCGCATCCGTGCGCAGTTGCGCCAGCATGAGAGCAGCGAGGACGCCACCTTCAGCGTCGGCCCTTATACGTTCAAGCCCGGCCAGAAGCTGCTGACGCTGGAAAATGGCCAGAAAATCCGGCTGACGGAAAAGGAGGCGGCCATCATCCGCTACCTCTACCGCGCCGACCAGAAGGTGGTGACGCGTGACGTGCTGCTGGAGGAAGTCTGGGGCTACAATTCCGGTGTGACGACCCACACGCTGGAGACCCACGTCTACCGCCTGCGCCAGAAGATCGAGCGCGACCCTTCCAATGCGGAGATTCTCGTGACAGAGAACGGCGGGTACAAGATCGTACCGTAATCCAAGAGGAGCGCCCGACGTGGCACTCGCTGACGACATTGCCCTTCTGTCCCGCGTGCCGCTCTTTGCGGGGCTTTCCGATGACAAGTTGCGGCTGATGGCTTTCGGCGCCGAACGCCGCCGGCTTGTGGAAGGGCAGACGTTGTTTCGCGAGGGTACGTCTGCGGATTGCGGCTTCGTCGTCGCCTATGGCGCGTTCGGCCTGACCTCGACGCTGCGGGACGGTTCGACGCGCGACGAAGGCTCGGCGGACGCTGGTACGCTGCTCTCCGAGCTTGCGATGATTTCTGCGGTTGAGCGGAAATATACGGCGGTGGCCATCGAGGACAGCGAGGTCATCCGCATCAACCGCCCGTTGTTCCGGCGCATGCTGGAGGAATATCCGGATGTCGCCGTGCTCGTCGATGCGCGCATCCGGGAAAACCTCGCGGCGATGATCACCCAGATGCGCGGCCTTGCCGGGCGGTTTGCCTAAATCTCAGAAATCGAACTCGGCGATGACCGGCACGTGGTCCGACGGCCGTTCCCAGCCGCGCGCCTCGCGGATCACCTTGATGTCGGTGAGGTGCGGATCGAGGTCGGCGGAGGACCAGATATGGTCGAGGCGGCGGCCCTTGTTGGCGGCCTGCCAGTCGGCCGAGCGGTAGCTCCACCACGTATAGAGCTTCTCCTCGGCCGGCACCTTGCGGCGCATCAGGTCGACCCAGGCGCCCTTCGTCATCACATCGTTCAGGCCTTCGGTCTCGATCGGCGTGTGGCTGACGATCTTCAGGAGCTGCTTGTGCGACCAGACATCGTGTTCCAGCGGCGCAATGTTGAGGTCGCCGACGAGGATCGAGGAAATGCCGGCTTCGGCTTCCGCATGCAGCAGCTTCATCTCCTCGATGAAATCGAGCTTGTGGCCGAATTTCGTGTTGATCGTGCGGTCCGGCTCGTCGCCGCCGGCCGGCACATAGAAATTGTGCAGGCGGATCGACTTGCCCCGGTGATGGAAGAGCACCGAGACGTGGCGCGCATCGCCGACACCGCAATAGTCACGCCGCTCGACGATCTCGGTCAGCGGCAGGCGGGAAATGGTGGCGACGCCGTGATAGCCCTTCTGGCCGTGTATGACGATGTGCTCGTAGCCAAGCGCCTTCAGCGGCTTGGAAGGGAACAGATCGTTCGGGCATTTGGTTTCCTGCAGGCACAGGATGTCCGGCGCAAACGTCTTCAGGAAATGCTCGACGAGCGGCATGCGCAGCCGCACGGAGTTGATATTCCACGTCGCAATCGAAAGTGCCATGCTTGTTTCGCCCTCAAAAACATCCGGCCCGTTCTCACGGGCCGGTCGGGGCGTCTTACTGCATAATTCCTTAAACCGGTATCGGTTTAAGGATAAAATTATGCAGCAATTTTATAATGCTACAGCGCCGTGCGTCACGAATGGCGCACGGCGCTGTAGCGCATGTGTTCCGAAACGGAAACGGCTTATTACTTCGTTCCGCGGTTGCGGATTTCCTCGTAGGGGATCGAAAATACCTTGTCGTCGAGCGGTACGCCGGTCTTCACGTTGAAGATCATCACGGACGTGTCCTTGCCCTGGGCATCGGTGATCGTCCACTGGCGCAGGTCATAGGTCTTCGGGTCGAACATCATGGTGATGGTCGAATCGCCGAACATGTTGCGGTCGCCCAGCACGATGGTCGTCAGGTCCGCCTCTTCCTTGACGTTGCGCACCATCTTGGCGGACAGGTCGATCTTGTTGCCGAGCAGCAGGTTCAGCGGCGTCTTGGAGAGCGGGTAGATGTCCCAGGTCTTGAGCTTGCGGTTGCCGATGACCACCGACTTGCCGTCGGCGATCACGCGCATCGGCGAGGGGTCTTCATAGTTGAAGCGGATTTTTCCCGGGCGGTCGATGAAGAACTTGCCGCCGGTCTGTTCGCCGCGCGGGCCGAACTGCACGAATTCGCCCATCATGGTTTTCACCGACGAAAAATGGTCGGCGATCTTCTGCGCTGTGGCACTTGCCTGCGCCGACGCCTCGACGGGCGAAAGCACCGAAAGGCCGGCGGTAAGCGTGAAGGCCATCAGGCAGGTAAAGCCGCGGCGCGTCAGCGTTCCGGTCGCGCGACCATTCTCGGATCGGGTCATGTCAGTCTCCTTCATGGGCATGTCATGCGAGCCAAACGCGGCGCCATGATGGCATCGGCCCGCACCGAGGGACGTGAGGATTGGAACGCCGCTCGAGGCGCTCCGTTCCCGGTCATCGTCCCGAAATTTCGTCTTCCGTCGGCACGAGGATCTCGCGCTTGCCGGCGTGGTTTGCGGGGCCGATCAGCCCCTCCTTCTCCATGCGTTCGATCAGCGAGGCGGCGCGGTTGTAGCCGATGCCGAGACGGCGCTGGATATAGGACGTCGAGGCCTTGCCGTCGCGCAACACCACGGCCACCGCCTGGTCGTACGGATCGTCCGAATCGTCGAGGTTGGCAGTACCGGCAGGGCCGCCGCCCGGTTCTCCGTCCTCGTCGTCGTCCTCGGTGATGGCATCGAGATATTGCGGTGCGCCCTGGCTCTTCAGATGTGCAACGACGGCTTCCACCTCGCCGTCCGAGACGAAGGGGCCGTGCACGCGCTGGATGCGCCCGCCGCCGGCCATGTAGAGCATGTCGCCCATGCCGAGCAGCTGTTCGGCGCCCTGCTCGCCAAGGATGGTGCGGCTGTCGATCTTCGACGTCACCTGGAAGGAAATGCGGGTCGGGAAGTTCGCCTTGATCGTGCCGGTGATGACGTCGACCGAAGGACGCTGCGTCGCCATGATGACGTGGATGCCGGCGGCACGCGCCATCTGGGCAAGCCGCTGCACGGCGCCTTCGATGTCCTTGCCGGCGACCATCATCAGGTCGGCCATTTCGTCGATGATGACGACGATATAGGGCATCGGCTGGAGATCGAATTCCTCGGTCTCGTACATCGCCTCACCGGTCTGGCGGTCGAAGCCGGTCTGCACGGTGCGGCTGATCTGCTCACCCTTGGCCAGCGCCTGCTCGACGCGGCTGTTGAAGCCGTCGATGTTGCGCACGCCGATCTTTGACATCTTCTTGTAGCGCTCCTCCATCTCGCGCACCGTCCATTTGAGGGCGACGACGGCCTTCTTCGGATCGGTGACGACGGGGGAGAGCAGATGCGGGATGCCGTCATAGACGGAGAGTTCGAGCATCTTCGGGTCGATCATGATCAGCCGGCACTGTTCCGGCCTCAACCGGTAGAGCAGCGACAGGATCATGGTGTTGATGGCGACCGACTTGCCCGAGCCGGTGGTGCCGGCGACGAGCAGGTGGGGCATCTTGGCGATATCGGTAATGACCGGCTCGCCGCCGATCGTCTTGCCGAGCGCCATGGCGAGTTTCGTCTTGCTGGTTTCGAAATCGCGGCTGGCGATGAGTTCGCGAAGATAGACGGTTTCGCGGGTCTGGTTCGGCAGCTCGATGCCGATGGCGTTGCGGCCCGGCACGACGGCGACACGGGCGGCGATCGCGCTCATCGAGCGGGCGATATCGTCGGCAAGGCCGATGACGCGCGACGACTTGATGCCGGGTGCGGGCTCCAGTTCATAGAGGGTCACGACCGGGCCGGGGCGGACATGGATGATCTCGCCCTTGACGCCGAAATCTTCCAGCACGCCTTCCAGCATGCGGGCGTTCTGCTCCAGTGCGTCGGCGGAAAGCGTGCTGTCACGCACCTGGCCGCGCGGTTCGGCGAGCAGGTGGATCGGCGGCAGCGCAAAGCCGTCCGCGCCGACGAACGAGGTCTGCGCCTCGCGCTCGATGCGCTGGCCGGGCTTCGGCCGTGCGGCGGGCGGTGCCACGCGTGCGGTTGTGGCCGGTGCCGTCTGCCGGGGAGGCGCGCGGCGCGGTGCCCAGTCGGCGGCAATGTCGTCGGAATCGTCGTCCGACAGGATGCCGCTCGGTCGGGTGAGTGGCTCGTCCATATCGAAGGGCACATCGTCATCGTCGGCGGCCATCGGCGGGGCGGTAACCACCCGGCGGCCGTCAAGCGAGGGCTCGACACGCTCGGTGGAGCGCGTCGGCGTGCGGGCGCGCGCCGGCTCGTTCAGCGTGCCGAATTCGTCCTCGTTGAAATCGTAGGGCTGCTCGATACCACGCGCCCGGCGGCGCTGGTTGCCGAGGCCGAAGAGACGGCGCAAGCGGGCGTGGCCGGTGTACCAGGCATGGGTCATCGCCCCGGCGAGAACGGTGAGCGGGCCTCCCCGCTCGTCATCCTCGTTCTCCTCGGCAATCGTGCGGGCGCGGCTCGCCGTCGGGACGGGGGCAAAGTCCTCCTCGTCGTCGATTGCGACGGAGCCGATGAGGCCTGCGCTGAAGGCCATCAGCCAGGCGGCGGGAATGGCGATGATGCCGCCAAGAATGTTCGCGAACATGCCGGTCGGGTAGGCGCCGGTGAAGAGGGCCGGGAAGCGCAGGATCATATCACCGAAGACGCCGCCAAGCCCGGTCGGCAGCGGCCAGGTGACGGGTGCTGGAACGCAGGAGAGTGCTGCGGAGGCGAGGATCGCGCCGCCGAACCAGGCGCCTGCGCGTTGCGGCACGCGGTTGAAGCGCCGGCCGCTGATCAGCGCCAGCCCCCAGGCGACGACCGGCAGCAGTGCGATGACGCTGGCAAGGCCGAAGAACTGCATGAAGAGATCGGCAAAGACGGCGCCGGAATAACCGAGGATATTGGCCGGGTCGCCGCTCGAGGCATAGGAGAGGCTGGGGTCCGCGACATTCCAGGTGGAGAGTGCGGCAATGGCGAAGGCGAGGCCGAGGAAGACGCAGAGCCCGAACAGGATCTGCGTCTGTCGCCAGACGAATGCCGACAGAACGAAACGGTCGTGACGGTTATCCAGTCCTGCCGAAATGCTTCTGCTCATGGGTACAGCCTGTGTTCCACGCCAAGGAAAATTGCACAGCGCCCGCGCGATTCGCGGATGTGCCTGACTGTAAACCCTACGAAAGAAGCCTTAATGGCGTATTAACCATGCAAATTTGGCGGGCATTTACCCAGACTGGCGAGCGCTCCACGCATAAAAAAGCCCGGACACAAGGGTCCGGGCCAAGGGCGGCATAGTTTCCTATGGCCGCGACGGGATCGTGGCAGCGGCTGGCAGGAGGATTTCCGCTTTTCTTCGAGTCGTGAAAATGCTCCTGCCCTTGGTTCTTACGCAGTTCCGGACGCAAAACCGCTGCGCACTTCTGCTGGAATTGCTTTAGCCGCCGCGAACTTTTTACGAGTGGTAAGCTGCTTCGCCGTGGGACGAGAGGTCGAGGCCTTCGCGCTCGGCTTCGACGGAGACGCGCAGACCGACGACCATGTCGACGATCTTGTAGAGGATCGCCGAGACGACGCCGCACCAGACGATGGTGATGAGAACGGCGACGATCTGGGTGTAGGTCTGGGAGACGATGGAGAAGTCTGCAGCACCCGTGCCGCCGAGGCTCGGTGCCGTGAAGATGCCGGTGCCGACAGCGCCGATGATGCCGCCGATGCCGTGAACGCCAAAGACGTCAGCCGTGTCGTCGAAGCCGAACTTGTTCTTCACCGTGGAGACGAAGAAGTAGCAGACCGGCGAGGCGATGAGGCCAAGCACGATGGCACCGATCGGACCGACCGAGCCGGCCGCCGGGGTGATGACGACGAGGCCGGCGATCATGCCCGAGGCAGCACCCAGCATCGAAGCCTTGCCGCGGGTGAAGTTTTCCGCCAGGCACCAGGCAACGATCGCGCCGGCGGTTGCGAGGAAGGTGTTGATCGTGGCGAGGACCGCACCGCCCGATGCTTCGAGGTTGGAGCCGGCATTGAAGCCGAACCAGCCGAACCAGAGCATTGCGGCACCGACGAGCGTGAGCGTCATCGAGTGCGGCGCCATCATGTCCTTGCCGAAGCCGGTACGCTTGCCGACCATGATTGCGCCGATGAGGCCTGCAACACCGGCGTTGATGTGAACGACCGTGCCGCCGGCGAAGTCGAGAGCGCCCATGCCGAAGATCAGGCCATTGGCGTCCCAGACCATGTGAGCGATCGGGAAATAGACGAAGGTGGCCCAGAGCACGGTGAAGAGAATCACGGCCGAGAACTTGATGCGCTCCGCGAAGGCGCCGACGATGAGGGCCGGCGTGATGGCGGCGAACGTCATCTGGAAGGCGATGAAGGCATATTCATAGATTACGACGCCATCCGTGAAGGTGGCCGACGTGCTGTCGATCGTGACGCCTGACAGGAAGAGCTTTCCGAAGCCGCCGAAATAGGCGCTCGTCGAGCCGCCGAAGGCGAACGAATAGCCATAGACGACCCAGACGATCATCATGACGGCGCCGATGACCGTGCACTGCATCAGCACGGACAGCATGTTCTTGGCGCGCACGAGGCCGCCGTAGAACAGGCCGAGGCCCGGGACGAGCATGAACAGGACAAGGATGGTGGCGAGATACATGAAGGCGGTATCGGCCTTGTCCGGAACCGGTGCCGCAGCAGCGGCTTCGGTCGCAGCTGGCGCTGCTTCCTGCGCGAAGGCGACAACGGGCGCAAACATGGCCGTCGTGGCGGCAGCCACGCGGGAAAGGGTATGAGAAAACTTGAATGACGACATTGTAAATAGGCTCCCTGAAAGGCCGTTTGCTTAAAGCGCTTCGGAATCGGTTTCGCCGGTGCGGATGCGCACGGCGTGATCGATGGAGTAGACAAAGATCTTGCCGTCGCCGATCTGGCCGGTCTTGGCGGCAACGGTGATTGCTTCGACGGCGGTGTCGACGATATCGCTCGGCACGGCGATCTCGATCTTCAGTTTCGGCAGGAAGCTCACGGCATATTCGGTGCCACGGTAGATTTCCGTGTGTCCCTTCTGGCGTCCGTAACCCTTCACCTCGGTCACCGTCAGGCCCTGGATGCCAACGGCGGTGAGGGCTTCGCGCACCTCATCGAGTTTGAACGGCTTGATAATGGCCATTACGATTTTCATCTGGTTCCCATCCTTCGTGCTTGTCCCCCAGCCGGGGCCATCTCTCCTTGCCGCGGCAAACGCAACGACTGGGAACTACACATTCAAGGGGCGTGCCAGATTCGAACGGATCGAAAATGATCCGCTAAGGTTATGAATTTAAATCGATAAAAATCGCGCCGATGTTGCGGCGCAAAAAATCATCACCGCAAATGGTCAAAAAATAGGCGTTAGTAGGCCAATGAGTAAAAATTACTCAGTTGCCTTTTTCCGAATCAGCCCTTCCTGGGCGACGGAGGCAATGAGGGTGCCTGAACGGGTGAAAATTGCGCCACGGGTCATGCCGCGGCCGCCAAATGCTGACGGACTGTCCTGGCTGTAGAGCAGCCAGTCGTCGAGAACGGGCGGCCGATGGAACCACATGGCATGGTCGAGGCTCGCCACCTGCAGCGAGTGGTCGAGCACCGAGGTGCCGTGTGCGAAGAGCGACGTGTCGAGCAGCGTCATGTCGGAGAGATAGGCAAGCACCGCTGCCTGGAGGTGGCGTTCGGCCGGCACCGGCCCGGTGGTGCGCACCCAGATGTTCTGGCTGGGCTCCAGCTTGTCGCGCGAGAAATAATGGGTGAGCGAGACGGGGCGCAGTTCGATCGGTCGCGGGCGCTCCCAATAGGCGCGGATATGCGATGGCGCCTGCGTCATGAACTGCGCCTTCAGGTCCGCCTCGCCGAGCAATTCCTCCGGCGGCGGCACGTTCGGCATGGGGGCCTGGTGCTCAAAACCGTCCTCGTCGTCCTGGAAGGACACCGTCATGAAATAGATCGGCTTGCCGTGCTGGATGGCGACGACGCGGCGCGTCGCGAAGGAACCGCCGTCGCGGATGTTTTCGACATCGTAGAGGATCGGCACGGCGGGATCACCCGGCCGCACGAAATAGGCATGCAGTGAATGCACGAAGCGGCCCGGTTCTTCGACGGTTCGCGTCGCCGCCACCAGCGCCTGGCCGATCACCTGCCCGCCGAACACACGTTGCCAGCCGACCTGCGGGCTCTTGCCGCGAAACAGCCGGATCTCCAGCCGTTCCAGGTCGAGCGTCTCCAGAAGGACATCCATGGCGGGGTTTTGTTCAGGTTGGCGCGACATTTGGACGTGGCTCCCAAGGGTGGCCCAAGGTAGGAAAGCGGGCCTTCTTCCTCTATATAGAGCAAAAGCAGACCTCAAGCGTCCAGGAGAACGCCATGCCCGAAGCCCCCATGCTCGACGTCCTTGTCGCCGGCGGTGGTTATGTCGGCCTGTCGCTGGCCGTGTCGATCAAGAAAGCCGCGCCGCACCTCGCCGTCGAAGTCGTCGATGGCGCGCCGGAGCATGTCTGGCAGAAGGACGAGCGCGCCTCGGCGATCGTTGCCGCGGCGCGCAACCTGCTCGACGTGCTTGGTGTGTGGAACGAGATCGCGCCGGAAGCCGAACCGATCCGCCGCATGGTCATTACCGATTCGCGCACGGCCGATCCCGTCCGCCCGGTCTTCCTCACCTTCGAGGGAACCGGCTCCGGTGACGACGGCCAGCCCTTCGCCCATATGGTGCCGAACCGCGCGATGACCGGCAGCCTGCTGCGCCAGGCCGAGGTGCTCGGTATTGCTGTGCGCTGGGCGACCTCAGCAGAGGGTTTTACCACCGGCCAACATGCCACGGCAGTCCGTCTTTCGGATGGTTCCGAGCGCCAGACCCGGCTGCTCGTTGCCTGCGATGGTGTGCGTTCCAAGTTGCGCGACATGGCCGGCATCAAGACCGTGCGCTTCGACTACGGCCAGTCCGGCATCGTCACGACGGTCGAGCACGAGCGCCCGCATGATGGCACGGCAGAAGAACACTTTTTGCCCGCCGGCCCCTTCGCCACGCTGCCGCTCACCGGCAACCGCTCCTCGCTTGTCTGGACCGAGCGCACGGAAGATGCGCGCCGCCTCGTCGAGAGTGATGACCTGGTCTTCGAGGAAGAGCTGGAGCGCCGTTTCGGCCACAAGCTCGGCAGCCTGAAGGTCGTCGGCGGCCGCCGCGCCTTTCCGCTCGGCCTGACGCTTGCCCGCGCCTTTGTCGCACCGCGCTTTGCGCTTGCCGGCGACGCGGCGCATGGCATTCACCCGATTTCCGGTCAGGGTCTCAATCTCGGCTTCAAGGACGTGGCGGCGCTCGCCGAAACGATCGTCGAGGCCGACCGCCTCGGCCTCGATATCGGCGCGATCTCTGTGCTGGAGCGTTATGAGACCTGGCGCCGCTTCGATACGGTGCGCATGGGCATCACCACGGATGTGCTGAACCGTCTGTTCTCCAACGACGCCACGCCGCTGCGCGTGCTGCGCGATGTCGGCCTCGGCGTCGTCGATCGCCTGCCGGGCCTCAAATCCTTCTTCATCCGCCAGGCGGAAGGCACATCCGGCGGCGGTCATCCGCGCATGCTGGTCGGGCAGAGAATCTAGCTCAGTCCTTGATCTCTCGGGCTTCCGATATCAGCATGATCGGGATCCCGTCGCGGATCGGATAGGCGAGCTTTGCCTTTTCCGAAATCAGTTCGCCGGTTGCCGCATTGTAGCTCAGCCGGCCCTTGGTCAGCGGGCAGACGAGCAGTTCGAGCAGCTTGGGATCGACCTGGCTGGTGCTGGCATTCATTGCTGGCGTCCTATTGCAGCATCGTGTCGACATCGCCGTAGCTGCGCGCCAGCACGATCTCGGTGATGGCGATCAGCGTTTCCGCGCGGGTCTTGAGGTCCGGCGCCTCCAGCAGCGCCTGTTTCTCCGCCGGTCCATAGGGCGACATCATCGCCATGGAATTGACCAGCGTCGTGTTGCTGGCGCGTTCCACGCTCTCCCAGTCGGCTTCCAGCTTGTTGGCGTCGAGATAGGCCTTGAAGGCGGACAGCAGGGCATCGCGATCGACGCCCGTATCGTCGTCGTGCGCGGTCAGATCGGTGATGAAGGGGGCGATGCGGAAACTGCGGTAGGATTTGCTGTCGCGCACCTCTTCGAGCAGGCGATAGCGGCATACGCCGGTGAGCGAAATGATGTAGCGCCCGTCACCGGTTTCGGCAAACGAGGTGATTCGGCCGATGCAGCCGACTTGGCACAGCGCCGGCGTCTCGCTCGTGGCGTCATCAGTGCGGTGGTCGCCGAAAACCGGCTGCACCATGCCGATCAGCCGGTGCGTGGCGAGCGCGTCGTCGAACATGGAGAGATAACGCGGCTCGAAGATGTTGAGCGGCAATTGCCCGCCGGGCAGCAGCAGGGCGCCCGTCAGCGGAAAGACGGGGATGGCCTCGGGCAGGTCCGCCGGCTTCAGATAACGCGCATTTCCCACATGCATGGCATTGCCTTCCCATTCCCGGTCGGTCCGCGGCGCGGTGAAAATCTCCCGCCCCTCGTCCTCGCGCCTCCTCCCGAATGTGGGGTAGGTGCGGCATTTCTCAAGGGAGGCCGCACCGTTCCACGGAAAAATGCCTCAGGAAAACAGGATCGACGACAGTTTGCGCCGGGCGGCAATCGTCGCCGGGTCCTTCGGTCCCCAGACATCGAAGAACTGCAAAAGCTCACGGCGGGCACCGTCGTCGTCGAAGGTGCGGTCGCGTTTCATGATGAGCAGCAGATGGTCGGCCGCCGCCTGGTGGTCGCCCTCGACATTGCGGATCTTGGCGAGATTGAGCCGAGCGGCATGGTCGTCGGGGTCGAGCGCCAGTGCCTGTTCGAGTGCTGTCGGATCGCCGAGCTTGCGGGCTTCCTCGATCTGGTCGAGCTTTTTCAGCACGGCCACGACGGCCGGATCGGCAGCAACCGCCTCCGGCAGGTCGCTGAGCGCCTGGCGGGCATTCTCCGGCTGGCCGACGGCGATCATGCAGTCGGCAATGCCGGCAAGAGCGGCCGCATTCTCCGGATCGGCCTGCAGCAAGGTGCTGTAGAGATCGGCTGCGCCATCGAGATCGCCTGCGTCGAACAGCGTCTTGGCTTCGGCCAGCAGCGCCTCGATCTCGGCCTTCTCGTCGGCGCCCGCGGGGCCGGCGATCTTGTCGATGAACTGCCGCACCTGGCTTTCCGGCACGGCGCCCATGAAGCCATCGGCCGGCCGGCCGTTGACGAAGGCGACGACGGCGGGAATCGACTGGATGCCGAGCTGGCCGGGAATGGAGGGATGGTCGTCGATGTTGAGCTTGACGAGCTTCACCCGGCCCGCACTTTCGCGCACGACCTTCTCGATGATCGGCTGGAGCTGTTTGCACGGGCCGCACCAGGGCGCCCAGAAATCGACCAGAACGGGCTGCTGACGCGAGGCTTCCAGCACGTCGCGCGTGAAATTCGCGGTCGTGGTGTCCTTGATCAGGTCGTCCGCCGCCGGTGCCGCGCCGCCATAGTTCGCCGAAACGTTCATTTGCCCGCCATAGGACGATGCATAGGGGTTGTCGCCTGCACTCATGGGTCTCTCCTGTGGCGCGAACCGCGCGCCTTTAATCCGTCGTCGCTGCGCCCAAAATCGTATGTCAGGACGTGACTTTCAAGACAAGCGGCTCGTGTCCGGTCGCTTCGATAAAGCGCAACAGGTCCTTCGAGCCGATCGAGGTCGTTGCATCGTTGCGCAGCGGATGCCCATTGATCGTGTCATAGGCCATCAGGTCGGCATCGATGATGATCTTCACCTTGCCCGCGGCATCATTGATCACGCCGAAGGCGGTGACCGCGCCCGGGATGACGCCAAGATATTCCATCAGCTTTTCCGGCCTGCCGAAGGAGACGCGGCTTGCCGCACCGATCACGGAATGGATGGACTTGAGGTCGACCGTCGCATGCTCCTCGACCGTCATCAGGAAATAATTGTCCTTCTTGTCCTTCACGAAAAGATTCTTCGTGTGGCCACCGGGAATTTCGTCGCGCAGCGCCACCGATTCGGCGACGGTGAAGACCGGCGCGTGTTCCTTCGTGCTGTGGGCGATGCCGAGCCCATCGAGAAACTGAAAGAGGTCCTTGTCGGTCTTCGGCTGCGTGTCGGTCATTCTGGTCTTCCCGGCATGAATTGCTCCTGCCCGCTGATAGGGCTTCGGCAGCCCCAGCGCAACCGCCCGGAAAACCGGCGCTTTGAAAGCCGCCACGATTTTTTCTGCAAAATCCGACATTTCTCTGTTGCATTTAAAAAGGCCTTGGGCCATATAGCGCCCGTCGCCGCAACGCAGCAGCGACCTTCGGCCAACCACTACCCCAGGCCGACGATGATGAGCGGGTGTAGCTCAGGGGTAGAGCACAACCTTGCCAAGGTTGGGGTCGGGCGTTCGAATCGCCTCACCCGCTCCAAATCTTCAAGACCTTCAAAGCCTCGGTTCGCCGGGGCTTTTGTGGTTTTGGCTCTCGGAGCATTTCCAGCCGAAGCGGCGAAAGAGGGCGCGGTTACCGTCGGGTTACGTCTTCGCTCAATCGAGCGATATGAAATCGCAACTTTGAAGAAGTAGGCGACGACACCCGTTGACCAGAGGCATTCTGCTTGTGTTCCAATGCGGCGTCTCTATTTTGCGCAGTGAATAATATGACGCTGGCGATCCGTACGCTTGCGGATGAAATGGAGACGACCATTAAAGTTGATGCTGCTCTGCGCTTCGATTCGATGATCGAAAGCAAAGAGTTCACCTTGCTTTCCAGCCGCTTTAATCGCTTCTGCCCCTTTGAAGCGACTGGAATGGTCCGTGCGGAGATTCGCCACGGAAGCTTCCTCGCCTACATGCTCGATCCCCGCAAGCCGCATGGCTATGGGTCACGACTGTTGGAGGCATTTCTAGAGGTTCTCTTCGACGGTGATGCTCCTTTCGACGCAAAGGGTCTGCTGGAACGGAACGCCACTGCCATCGAAATCCGGCGAGAGTGGAGGGATATCGATCTGATGATCGTGCTTCCTGTCACGAAGACTATCATCGTTTTCGAGCTGAAGATCGATGCAAGCCAGGGAAAAGACCAGCTTCAAAAATATCGGGGAATTGTCGAACGCCATTGGTTGGCAAATGATGGTTGGACCCACAAATTCGTATTCATGACAAAGACTGACGAGGCCGCTCAGGATAACTGGGAGCAATTGCGTCTTGCTCAGGTCGTTCATAAATTCGATGAGATTGCCGCCAAGGGTCTACATACTCCAGCGCGCGAAACCCTTGTTCACTACATTTCAATGATGAGGAGGCACCACGTGGGCGATCATATGCTCAAGGATGCCGCACGACAGCTTTGGGCGCAGCATGGCGAGGCTTTGGATTATCTGATGCGGAATCGGCCCAACCCCCTTCGTCAGCTGTTCGAGACGCTAAAGTCTCAGGCCGGTGATCTCGCAGAAGGGGCAAGCACGCCAGGCATCACCGTTGTCCCTGACGAGCCTGCGTCGGGGAATGTTCGTTTCGGCGTTACCGAGTGGGACGCCGTACCTGGCTTCTTGTCTTCGAAGGACTGGACAGCTTCAGGGCGGCTCGTTCTCTTCGAGCTCAAGTATGGCAACGGCGGCCTGAACTTGTTCGCTTGCATCGGCCCCTCTTCAAATCCACTTCGCAAACGATTCCTGTCAGCGCTGCTGGAGAAGGGCGTGATCACCAAGGCGGAAGCACAGACCAGAAAATGGTCGATGCTCAACGAAGCAGAGGTCTTCAAGCCGGCCGACCCATTCGAATTCAACCAGGAAGAGGCGGTTCGGACGGTATCTGCCGCATTCAATCTCTTTGTGGCACGAGTTTTCTTGGAACTCGACCAAGTGATGCGTCCTCGGCAACCTGAATAGTCTGAATTTCGCCCATGTGAGCATTTCCAGCCGAAGCGGCGCCGCTTCGGCGCCGGATCATGCGACAAACAATACCCTAGAGCGATTCGGCGAGCTTGCGGTCGGAGCGCACGAGCCGCGCGTGATCGGTGATGAAGGCGGCGATCCTCTCGGCGCCGTTCTGCCAGTCGATGGCCTCGCAGCGCGCCGCTATGTGGCGCCGCTGCCATGGATCGAGAAGCCGAGCGATGAAGTCGCGGCAGCGCGGCAGGTCGGTGTCGCGCCGCATGGTCCAGCCGTAGCCGTTGAGTTCCGCCCAACGGGCGCGGCTGAGCTGCATATCCATTTCATCGGCCTCGTTCGGCACGAAGAGGGTCGGGATGGCGCCGAGCAGGTTTTCGTGGAAACCGTTATAGCCGGCGGCCGATACGGCAGCGTCGAAGGCGCGGCTGTAGCGGAAAATGGGATAGGCCTCGCGCACCAGGTGGCGCGGACCCGATGGCTGGACGGGCTCGACGGCCGCGCGAATCGGTGACTGGAATTCGACGATGACCGTATCGGGATGCGACAGCACAGCGTCGATGACGGCCGTGCGAACCCCTGCCATGTCGAAATTGTTGCCCGAGCCGATCTGCAGAGCGACAACCGTGCTGTCCGCCGGCAGAGCGAGCAGGTGGCGGGCTTCACGCCTGTCCATGCGATCTTCCGGTATGATGTGCAGCACGGGCGGCACCGTATAGGCGCGGTGGCGAACATCCCTGGTCGGCCCGGTGTCGAATTCCTCGGCAAACTCGCCCGGTTCGATGACGGCGTCGAAAGCGCTTTCCAGATCGAGGAAGAGGCGATGGCCTTCCCGCCACATCGGCCGGCGCATCCAGAGGGAATAGATATCCGGAAAGAGCGCCAGCACGTCGGCGATGGCGGGAAAGACGGCTGTCGCGTCATAGGCAATGACGGCGGGCTTCAAATGGCTGACGAGTTCGAAAAGCTCGTCGGCGAAGACGCTGCGCCAGTCCTGCGTATCCGCGCCCATGGCCCGGTGATGGTTGAAGAAATGCGTCTGGTAGCCGGCATCGACCGCCACCTTCGCGGCATAGGACATGGTTGCGAAAACCGGAACGAGGTCCGGCGGCAGGCGGTCGGCGACGGCCATCTGGCGGGTGATGTGTCCCATGCCGACACCGTTCGACGACAGGAAGAGCACGGGACGCGCCGGTAGCGGCGGCATGAGGGTTACGGGTGACGGCGGGTTATCCGCATCGGTGGGTATCAGGGCGGCAATCCGGCCGGCAAAACGCGCGATGCTGTGCCGCTCCACGGCAAAGCGGCGGGCGCGCTCGCTCTGGGCGGCATAGAGGGCCGGGTTGGCGATGTGGTGGTCGATGAGCATCTTGACATCATCGGGCACGGCATAGAGTGCTGCATCGCCGAACAGCGGCTCGAAATGTTTTGGAAGAATGGTGACGAGGCCGACGGCGAGCGCCTCCAGGATCGCACGGCCGAAAGCCTCCGACCAGGCGTCGCTGTGGTAATAGACATAGAAATCGAGGTCCGCGAGGAATGCCGCGACCCCCACGAAGCCGAACGGCTGGAGATTCCAGTTTTCCGGGATCTCGCCGTAATGGGCCTGAAGGAATTCCTCTCCGCCCAGCATGCGGATTTCATAGCGCCTGGTATCCGTCGGATAGACGGCCTTTGCCTGCTGGAGCGTGTCGGGCCATTTCTGGGGGTGCGGACGGGAATGTCGGCCGATGCGCACCGGCATCTTGAGGGCCTTTGGTTTGCGGCAGGGCCAGTCGTCGAGGTCGATGAGGTTGTGCCAGTCTTCTTCCAGCAGGGCGCAGTCCTGCGGCAAATGGCGCGGCAGGCTTTTGCGGACGACGGCACTGACCGGTGCCAGCAGCACCGGCTTGCCGAAGGCGAAGCGCGCGTGTTTCACGACGGTCGCAACGTCATATTGCCGGTTTCCCGCCCGGTCGATGGCGGGGTGGTGCAGCACGATCACCACTTTTTCGGCCTCGATCATCGGTCGCGGCTGCAGCGGGTTTATCAGGATGCCGGGATGGTGCAGCAGCAGCAGCCGGGCCTCGACTTTCTGCGCCGGATCGACCCGGTCCGTCAGGCCATTGTCGAGATGGGCGCGGATATCCGCATGCACCGGGAAGGGCAGGCCGAGGATCGGTCCCTTGACCATGAGGAGCCCCGTGCTCCAGCCTTCGCGCGCCGCCGCCGCCATTTCCGCCGCAAGGGCCGTGGACGTGCCCCCCTCGAAGCGCACGTCGGCGACGAAAACGATGTCGTAGCGGCAAACCGTCATGCAGTCCGCTCCTCTGTCGCGGCGAGGAAACGGTCGATGTTGGCGCCGTAGGCCAGAACATGCTCGGGCTGCCATTTGGCAAGGATGATCTCCCAGCGGGCACTCAGATAGGCGTGCCAGGAAAGCGTATCGCAGTGCCGCGCCTGCTCTGCGAGCGACGGGAAATATTCGAACGCCGCGCCGGCGGCGCGAAAATGCAGGAATTGCGGCACGTCGGTGACGTAGACGATCTTGTCATAACCGGCAAAGGTCTTGCCGACCTTGGCGATGATCTCGTCGTGTTTGTCGCGAGCCACCGCAAACAGCGTCACGACCACGATGCGTTTCGGCCCGGCCGAGCGGTAGATGTAGAGATCGTTCTGCTCTGCGGCCGTGGCCGCGGGCTCTCGATCGGCCCGGAAGAACCGCAGAAGATCCATTCATGCCTCCTCTGATTGTTTATGCCATCGCACGCTGGCGATCTGCCTCATCCAGGCTTCCAGGGCCTGTTGAGCCGGCTCACCTTCCCGGTCGGAAAACAGGCATGCGACGAACAGGCCGTCGGCCGGCACGGCAAGCCGGGCGGTCAAGCGCCGAATCTGGCTGAAGCGGTCCTCATCGGCCGCGACCGGCTCGATCGTTAGCGGGTGTTCGGCGGGCGCATAAAGGCGAACGCTGATCGCTTGGCCGCCATCGCCGAGGCGGACCCGTCCGTTGCTATCGGAAGCCGCAACCTGCGTGTGACACTGCCAAAGGACCGAGGGCCCGTCGCCGCCGCGCTTCGGCACGATCAGGTCCGCAACGACGACGCCACCATTTTCGCCGGGCGCAAAACCGCGCAGATGCCGGAACGGCGAAGCGGGGTCGCGGATATCCAGCACTATCCGAGGACCGTCCGCCACGATGGTCGCCTCCGCCTCTTTCGATTGTTCGTCGGCAAAGGCGACATTGTGCGCACGGGTCTGCGTCAGGAAATAGGATGCGCGGCGTGCGGGATCGAAATAGCCCGGCGCCGCATAGTCTTCGCGCCCGAGATCGCAGACAAGACGGTTTCCCCCCAAGTCGAGCACGAAGCTTCCGAGGTCGGCATGGCAATGGTTTGTGGTGTTGCACCCGGCGCGTGCTGCCAGATACCATTCCCGTCCGTCCGCGTGGTGGCGCAGGATGGCGTATCCGGCGTCGAACAGCTCGATCCGGGGTAGGGCTTCGGAGACCGACGGCTCGGGCGGCGCATGGTACCAGAGGAGATCGAAGGCATGGGCCGCACCCGGTGCCTGCCATTGCCATGCGGCGGCGCCCTCCTCTCGGCTGCGTGTGGCAAACCAGCCCAGCATGGGGGAGCGTTCGTGCACGGGCGGCTCATCGCCCGCATTGAAACCCTGACCGGACGGGCCGACGAGCGCCCGCTGGAAGCGCCAGTGGGCAGGCAGGCGGTCAGCCTCATCGGGCACGCGATGGGAGAGGCCTGCCTCTGCGAGCGCCTCGATGGCGAGGACGGCGTAGCGCGCGGCGTAGGCACCATAGGCGGCGCCTTCCGGCCAACCGCCCTTGGCGTCGAAAACGCACAGGGCCGACCGGAACGGGGCAAGCGCGAGATCGAGCAGTTCGTCGCAGGTTTCGGGCATGGCGGAGCGCGTCAGCGCGGCAGCGGCGATCAGGCCGCCGCAGCACACCAGCGTCCAGTTGGTGTACGCCGTTGCCCAGCCCGATCCGCCGCGCAGCGAATGGAGGCCGGGAAGCAGCGCATGGCGAAGAAGGGCATCGTCAACCAGCGCCAGTTCGCTTTTCGCCATGACGGGCTGCACCCAGTTTCGGCCTATCGCCACGGCAGCGGCCATTTCCGCAGTGTCGATGAAGATCTGCCGGTTCCAATCGGGAAACCGGGCAGCGGCCGTAATTTCGCTGACGATCCGCCGCCGGAACGCGGCATGGCCGGTGACGGCCCAGGCCATTCCGAGCGTAAAAACGCGCTCGCCAGCCAGTCGACTCGTCTCAAGCATGGTGCCGCGTGCCGGATCGATGCGGCGTTCGATGGGTGCGGCCCGGCCTATGTCGTCGGCGCGCGCGACGATGGTCCTGGCGATGTCCGCGGCATGGGCACTCTGCGCCAGGAGACGCCGCAATCCATCCGGTTTGTTCTTCCCGAAGAGCATCATAGGAAACGCCCCTGGCCGGATCGACCCTTCCGTGGCCCGCCTTGAATTGTCCGACAGAGAGCATAGAGCACGACGCTTCCAAACTTGACAAGCGCTAGATAAACCCGGAGGATGTGGGCACTTAATTCTTTCGACAGTATTGTATTCTCAAGCCATAACCGTGCGAAGTGGGGATGGGCCATGGCGAGATTGCTGGCAGGGAAGATATCGGCGCTCGTCGCTCTTTTTACGGCATCGATGATCATCAGCGGTTGCGAGACGACGGCTGGTGCGCCGGAGATTTGCAAGACGAATCCAAAGTCTTCCCGGTGTGCGAAGGTTGTCAAAAAACAACCTGTGAAAGTCACCAAGGTTCAGAAAACTCAAAAAGCAAGCAGTTCGGCTACTCATTCATCGAGAAGCGACTATTGACGGCCTGATTTCTGGCAGTGCTGCAGAATTACTGTGGAGAGGAGTTGATGGACATGCGACGTCATGGCCTTCTTGTTTATGCCCTTTCCTTTTTTCTCATTCTCCTTCCTGGGCTGGCCTTTGCCGAAGCGTCTCCGGTCAAGCGCCTTGCGCTTGTGCTTGGCAATGAAGCCTACAAGGATTTACCCCCGCTCAAGAACGCGCTGGCCGATGCGGATGCCATGGATGCGGCGTTGCGTGACGTGGGCTTCGAGGTGCAGCTCGTGCGCAATGCCGACAAGTCCGGCATGGAGCGCGCACTCATCGACTTCCGCAACAAGATCGAGCCCGACTCCGTCGTGCTCGTCTATTATGCCGGCCATGGATTGCAGGCGTCGGAAGAGAATTTCCTGGTGCCGATCGATGCCAGGATTGCCGATGCGATGGACCTGCCGCTCGTCGCCATGTCGGCAAGTCAGGTGCTGCGCCAGCTTGAGGGCACGAAGGCCGGTTCGATCATCTTCATTCTCGATGCCTGCCGGGACAACCCCTTCCTCGGCAAGGACGGCAAGACCCGTTCCATCGGCAACGGCGATTCCCTGTCGCGCGGGCTTGCCCGCATCGTCAGCAAGCATACGGGAACGCTGATCGCCTTCTCCACTTCGCCGGGAGACGTTGCGCAGGACGGCAAGGGCGGGAACAGCCCCTATACCAAGGCGCTGACCGCCGCGCTGCGCACGCCGGGGCAATCGATCGAGGCGATCTTCAAGGAAACGCGGGCCCGTGTGGTCGAGGCGACCGGCGGCGAGCAGATCCCGTGGGAGAATTCGTCGCTCGTCCGCGATGTCGTGCTCATCCCGCAGGCTGGCGGTCCCAAGGTCGTCGAGGCGACGCCGTGCGATCTTGCGGCGGCCCATCCTTCCGATCCGGAACGTATCGGTCCGAGCGTGGAATATGCCAATCTTGATCCGCAGATCGCCGTTCCGGCCTGCGAGGCGGCGGTGGCGAGCGATCCGGCCAATATGCGCTTCAAGACCCTGCTTGCCCGTGCCTTCGACAAGGCCGGCCGCGGCGAGGAGGCCTACAAGCTCAATGAAGTGGCCATGGCCGCCGGCAATCTCGCCGCCTATCACAATATGGGCAACCTCTATCGCAAGGGCCTCGGGGTGAAGCTCGATCTGGCAAAGTCCTTCGAGCTTTATCTCTATGCCGCCGAACGCGGGCATCCCGAAGACCAGAGCAATGTCGGCTACATGTATTTCCAGGGCCAGGGTGTCGCGCAGGATTACGGCAAGGCGCGCATCTGGCTGGAAAAGGCGGCGAACCAGAATTGGGGCGCTGCCTACGACAAGCTGGGCCTCATCTATCTCAAGGGGCTCGACACGAAGGTCGATCTGAAGGTCGCCGCAGAGAATTTTCAGAAGGGCGTGGATCTCGGCGATCGCAGTGCCATGGTCAACCTTGCCAATCTCTACAAGGACGGCAAGGGCGTCGAGAAGGACCCGAAGAAGGCCTTCGACTTCTATTCACGTGGGGCCCGGCTCGGTGCGGTTGCCGCCTATGTCAATCTGGGCAATCTCTATGAGGAAGGCCGCGGGGTCGAAAAGGACCTGCTGCAGGCCGCGTTCTGGTTCACGCTGGCGTCACGCGAGGGGCGGGAAGACGCGCTGGAGAAATTGCGCGCGACGCGGGCCGTTCTGTCCGAAGGCGACAAGGAAATCCTGCAGCAGCGGCTGGACGACTGGGCACGCGGCCGTTTCGGTTGATGGTTTTCGCGTCAGATTTGATTTGTTGCTCGCGCCGTCCGGCAATGTCTCCAGCCGGCCGCTGAAGCGGACGGGCTTGACTGCAGCTTAGTTGTGGGCATATACCCGCATAATGACCGCACCGTGTTACTGCAACCGTTTGAGAATGGCCAACCGCAAGCTCAGCGCCCTCTATGATGGCGCGCTGGAGCCGACGGGCATCAATATTGCGCAGTTTTCCCTGCTGAGAAATGTCGAGCGGCGCCAACCGGTGAGCCTGACGGAGCTTGGCCGGCACATGGAACTGGATCGCTCGACGCTTGGACGCAATGTCCGCGTCCTCGAACGCATGGGTCTGATGGAATTCGGGAGTGGAGACGATCAGCGCGAGGCGTTGGTGCTTCTGACCGGCCGCGGCACCGAGATATTGCAGACCGCCGTGCCGCTCTGGCAGGCCTGCCAGGACGACGTGGCCGCCCGCCTCGGACCGGAAAAGCTCGCACTCATAACCGAACTGAACAGCCTGCTGTGATTTTTTGACCGCTAAGCGGGTAGCTACCCGTAGATTGGATGCCGCATGCCGAACACCGTATTCTCCACCGGCACGACGATCTCGCGCTTCGCCGCCCGCCATGGCGTTCACTATGGCTGGGTGGTGGCGGCCACCACCTTCCTGACCATGCTGGTGACGGCGGGTGCCGTCGGCACGCCGGGCGTGCTGATCGGCCCCCTGCAACAGGAATTCGGCTGGAGCACGTCGGAAATTTCCTCCGCCTTCGCCATCCGCCTCGTGCTGTTCGGGTTGATGGGCCCCTTCGCCGCCGCCTTCATCAACCGCTTCGGCATTCGCCGGGTCGCGAGCGTCGCGCTTCTACTGATCGGCGCCGGTATTCTCGGATCTTTCGCGATGACGGAACTCTGGCAGCTCACCCTGCTCTGGGGCGTCGTTGTCGGCTTCGGCACGGGGCTGACGGCCATGGTTCTCGCCGCGACGGTTGCGACGCGCTGGTTTGCCACCCGGCGTGGCCTCGTGGTCGGCCTGTTGACGGCCAGCACGGCGACCGGCCAGCTGGTGTTTCTGCCGCTGATGGCGTCGCTCACGGAGAGCCTCGGCTGGCGTGACGCGCTTACGCTTATTCTCGCCATGCTGTTCCTCGCGGCCGTCGTGGTCCTCGTCTTTATGCGTGATCACCCGGCCGACGTCGGCCTGGCGCCCTATGGCGCGAAGGACGGAGTGGTCGTCGCCCCCGCACCACCGGCAACATTGGGCGCGATGCTTGCCTCCCCCATTGCGGTCCTGATGGAGGCGGCGCAAACCCGGATCTTCTGGGTGCTTTTCGGCACCTTCTTCATCTGCGGCGCCAGCACGAACGGCCTGGTGCAGACACATTTCATCTCGCTCTGTGGTGATTTCGGCATGGCCGCCACCGCGGCTGCCGGCATGCTGGCGATCATCGGCATCTTCGACATTGCCGGCACGATCGGTTCGGGCTGGTTGTCCGATCGATTCGACAGCCGCATCCTGCTGTTCTGGTACTACGGGCTGCGCGGGCTTTCGCTGGTCTATCTGCCCTTCACCAGCTTCAGCTTCTACGAACTGTCGATCTTTGCCGTGTTCTACGGTCTCGACTGGGTCGCCACCGTTCCGCCGACCCTCAAGCTCACCATCGACCGCTTCGGAGCACGGGCGCCCATGGTGTTCGGCTGGGTCTTCGCCGGTCACCAGCTCGGCGCCGCCTTCGCCGCCTGGGGCGCGGGTTTCACCCGGACGGCATACGAGACCTATCTCCCGGCCTTCTTCATTGCGGGCGTGCTGTGCCTCATCGGCGCCCTTGCCGTGGTTACGATCCGCGAACCGAAAATGCCGGAAGCGGCGCCGCAGCCGGCATGAAACATCAACTGCCTGCCGGGCTTGGCGAGCGATTCTCCGCCCGCCAGCTGGCGGGGCTCTGCGTGGTGACCCGACGGAATTCGCGGTTGAAGTTCGATTTCGTCTGGAAGCCGGCTTCGAACATGGCCGAGGTCACCGGCATGTCGGTCTCGCGCAGCAGCCGGCAGGCCTCGGCGATGCGGAAGTCGTTGATATATTGCGAAACGTTCTTGCCGGCGAGGCGGTTGATGGCGCCGGAAATCTGCCGGGCCGGTACGCCTGCCCGCCGGGCCAGACGCGAGAGCGTCAGGTTCTCATCGCGGAAAAGGTTTTGCGTGGCGAGCAGCCGGTCGACGCGCTCCAGAACGTCGCGGTCCCTTTCATCCGCGGAAGGATCCTGATCCGTCTCGCCGGGCGCCGCGGGGAGCGCGCGGGCGCGGGCGGCGACGGTCGCCGTCAGGCCGAGGAGGAAGAGGCTGAGCAGGTTGGCGTTGCTGACCATCATCGGCACGTTCTCCCCACGGCTCCATTCGAAATCGAGCACGACTGCGATGTCGAAGGAGGCGGAAATGCAGAGCGCGCCGGCAGCAATCAGCAGGGCCTTGTGTGCGCCCGCGGCGCCATCAAGCCGCGCCTCGTCCAGCCCGTCGGGGCCGGCCGTGGCGAGCCGCAGCAGGATCGCGGCATAGCCGACGAAGATGACGACGAGGGCAACGTCGATGAAATAGGGCGCAAACAGCAGCAGGGCGATGACGACGACCGGCGGCAGCCCGTTGAGCCAGGGCATGTCTTGCCGGTCAGGCTGGATCAGGCTGCGGAAACTCGCCAGCACCAGCGGCGGTAGCGACGCCGCCAGCACAGGCAGCACATAGCGTAGTGCGGTCAGGTCGTAGCCCCAGCGCAGGCCGACGATGACGGATTGCAGGATGCAGAGCCCGATCAAGGCGAGAAACGGTCGGTTGCCGCTTTCCTGATTGCGCAGGAGCGCCACGAAGCGGATGGCGAGCAACAGGGCGACGACGAAGGGCAGGGGAATGAAGAGCACGGCAGGAACGGTTCTGTTGACGATGGACGCATCATGATCCGGATCGCGATCAAGGGCGACCTCAAACATGATCGAGGACGTCGGGAAGGGCGTCAGCGGCGATGATTTGCCCGTCAAATCAATCGAGCGAGGCTCCCATGTTTCCCTTTCGCATGTTTTCCGTCCTTCTCATGGCGGGTGCATCCATCACATCCGTCCATGCCGCCGAGGTCGGCGTTCGCACCTTCGGCGTTGCCGCGCCGGAACGTGGCCGCGACATAGAGGTCACCGTCTGGTACCCTGCCGCTGACGGTGGAACGCCAGGCCTGGTCGGCGACAACAGGATTTTCAAAGGAGAGCCCGCCACGCGCGATGCGGCGATCGCCACGGGCCGCTTTCCGCTCGTGCTTCTGTCGCACGGCTCCGGTGCGCGTGTCGAAACCATGGGTTGGCTGGCGACGAAGCTTGCCGAAACGGGGTTCGTCGTGGTCGGCCCCAACCATCCCGGCACGACGAGCGGGGATTCCACGCCTGCGGCAACGCCCCTCATCTGGGAGCGCACGGCCGATCTTTCTGCGGTGATCGACCGCTTCTCGACCGATCCGACGTGGAGTGCTGCGATCGATCCCGCGCGGATCGGCGTCGTCGGCTTCTCGCTTGGCGGTTCGACCGCGCTGGAAATTGCCGGCGCGCGGGCTGATCTCGAAGCCTATGCCCGCTATTGCGACAGCTATGACAAGTGGGATTGCGCCTGGTTTGCCGGCGGACGCGGCTATGTCGGCGAGATGCCCGTCGACGTGGAAAAGGTCGACCTGCGCAAGCTCGACAAGGCCCGTTTCGAACAGTCGAACCAAGACCTGCGCATCCGTGCGGCCGTGCTGGTGGATCCCGGGTTGGCGCAGGCCTATGTCGATGACAGCCTGAAGGCGATCGACATTCCGTTGAGCTTCATCAATCTCGGCGGCCCGGGCGTGATCCCCGAAGCGGTGATCGCCGACAAGCTGGCGGCGCTGGTGCCGCAGGCAAGCTATGCGGCGGTCACGGAAGCCGTGCATTTCAGCTTCCTGCCGGAGTGCAAGGACGGCGCTGGCGACTTCCTGAAATCGGTCGGCGAGATCGATCCGATCTGCGACGAAACGGGTAGCCGGTCGCGGGCGGACATCCATGCGGAGCTGAAACGCCTCATCGTCGATGCGCTTCAGCGCAGCCTCAAGGGGTCGTTCTGAGCCGAGGGTTGCTGAATGAGAAAGACCAGCGACGGGTTGTCAGGTCGCTGGTCTTTGGCGTGTTTGCAGAGGACGTCAGGCGGCGCGGCGCTGGTAGACGGCGTTGCCGCGTCCTGTGTCGATATGGAACTGCGACAGCGCGGTCTGGAGCTGGGCGGCCTCGCTGGCGAGCACCTGGCTTGCAGCGGTGGTTTCCTCCACCATCGCGGCGTTCTGCTGGGTCATCTGGTCCATCTGGTTGACGGCCGTGTTGATTTCGCCAAGCGCCGCGGACTGTTCCTGGGCCGCACGCGTGATCGAGACGACGTGGTCGTTGACGCGGTTTACCAGGTCCTTGATCTCGGAGAGTACATCGCCTGTCGAGAGAACCAGCGAAACACCGCCCTTCACTTCGCCGGCCGAGGCGTTGATCAGCGTCTTGATCTCCTTGGCGGCATTAGCGGAGCGCTGGGCGAGCTCGCGGACTTCCTGGGCGACGACGGCAAAACCGCGACCGGCTTCGCCGGCACGCGCCGCCTCCACACCGGCATTCAGCGCCAAGAGGTTGGTCTGGAAGGCGATCTCGTCGATGACAGAGATGATCTGGCTGATCTTCTGCGACGACTGCTCGATGCGGCCCATGGCACTGATGGCGTTCTGGACGATGTCGCCGGACTTGTCGGCGCTATCCTTGGCTTCGCGCACGATTTCCGAGGCTTCGAGCGCGCGGCTTGTCGAGGTTTTGACCGTGGTGGTGATTTCCTCCAGGGCAGCCGCCGTTTCTTCCAGCGAAGCCGCCTGCTGCTCCGTGCGATGGGCGAGTTGGTCGGCGGCGGCGGAAAGCTCGCGGGAATTGCCGGTGATCGTGCCAGCGGTGGTGAGAATGCCGGTCATCGTGCTGCGCAGCGTCAGCATGGCGCCGTTGACGTTGGCCTGGAGCTCGGCGAAATCGCCCTGGAAGTGGCCGGCCATTTCCTGCGTCAGGTCGGCATGCGAGAGCGAGGCGATCACGCGGCGCACTTCGCTGACGCCGCGGTCGACATTGATCACCAGATCATTGACGCCCGTCGCGAAGCGGCGAAGGTCTTCGTCCTCATAGGCCTTGGTGATGCGGCGCGAAAAGTCGCCGGCGGCAGCGGCCGCCACAATGGTGCTGATGTTCGTTTGTAGGTCCTTGCTCTGCGCCTGGAGGGCGGCTTCCTGTGCCTCCATCTCACGCATCTGCATCTCGTTGGCGCGGAACACATCGAGCGTGCGCGCCATGGCGCCGATCTCGTCCTTGCGCTCGGTGCAGGGGATCGTGTCGTCGAGCTTGCCGGCAGCGAGATTGGACATGACGCCGGTGAGCAGCTGGATCGGACGCACGATGCCGTTGCGGGCGAAGACCATGGCGAACAGCATGCCGGCGACGATGCAGACGAAGGCGGTTGCGAGCAGCAGGATCTGCGTCGTGGTCGAGCGGGAAATTGCGACCGCGCGCGAATCCGACAGCGTGTCGGCGGAATAGGTGGTGTATTCCTTGAGCGCTGCGGTAACGGCCTTCTGGCTTTCCAGCGACTTGTCGAGCGCGGCAAGAACAGCGACGCGGTCCTGACCCTTGTCCGAGCCGGCGACGGCCACCATGGCGCGGATATCCTCGAAATAGGGTGCCAGTGCCGCGCGAACGCCGTCGAGCAGCTTCTGTTCGCTGGCATCGGCCGTGGAGGCGATCCTTGGTAGGCGGTCGAGCATTTCCGTGGCGCGTTTTTCCGTCTCGGCGGCGAAACCGGCCGCCTTTTCCGGGGCGATTGCGAGCTGGTAGGTCATGCGGCTGATGGCGATGACGTCGATGCGCAGGTCCATGGCCTCGCGGGCCACTTCCTCACGCGCTCCGGTATCCGAAAGGGCGGCACCCAGCGAGGTCAACCCGCGGCTGCCGACGGTGGCGATGGTGCCGGCGGCAAGGCCCATCAAAAGCACGAGCAGGCCGACTTTCCGAGAAATCGAGAGATCCGAAATTTTCATGGACAGCGTCCCCAGGGGCGACCGCCGCCGTCCTGGCGCGTTCCATCCCACACAACCCGGGAACATTCCGGGTCAATATGGCATCGTTTGTCTAATAGAAAAGTTTCTAATTTATTGCACCGCAGCAATCCTGCGGATCTCACCCCTTGCGGAAGACGTAGTCCGTCTCCTGCCGCAATGTTTCACCGGGCCGAAGAATGGCATTCGGGAAGCTGGGGTGGTTGACGGCATCCGGCCAGACCTGCGTTTCAAGGCAGAAGCCGGCAAAGGGTCCATAGCGGCGACCACCGAGCCCCGGAACCGCCGGGCTGACCTTCGCACCGGTGTAGAGCTGCACGCCCGGCTCCGTGGTCAGCACCTCCAGCGAGATGCCGGACAGGGGGCTGCGAACCTCGGCGACCGCGCGCTTGTCCTGGCGTTCGGCCGAGAGGCAGAAATTGTGGTCGAAGGCGACGCCGCTGGCTTCCGTCTGCCGGCGGAGCCGCGTCCAGTCGCGGAGGTCGAAGGGCGTTCCCGCGACGGGGCGGATTTCGCCGGTCGGAATGAGGTTCTCGTCGACGGGCAGGTAGTGTTCGGCCTTGAGGCGAATGTCATGACCGAGGGCGTCGCTGCTGTCGTCGAGGATGAAATAGCTGTGCTGGCAGAGGTTGACCGGTGTGGGCGCATCCGTCGTCGCCTGGTAGGCGACGGAGAGCACGCCATTGCCCGGCAGGCGATAGGTGCAGGTGATGGCGCAGGTGCCGGGGTAACCGGCGCGGCCGGCGGGGTCGTTCAACGTCAGGGTGACGAAGTCGGCGCCCTGGCCGGCGATATGCCAGTTCTGCCGGCCGATGCCGTCGCTGCCGCCGTGCAGGTGCGAGACGCCGCGTTCGTTGCATTCGAGCTGGTATTCGGTGCCGTCGATTGTAAACCGGCCCCCGCCGATGCGGTTGGCGCAGCGCCCCGGCGTCGCGCCGAAATAGGGGGAGTGGGCGAGGTAGGAGGGGAGGTCTTCGAAGCCCAGCACCAGCGGCGCGTCATGTCCCGCGAGCCTGAGGTCCTGGATGACTGCGCCCCAGGTCAGCACCTGGGCGGTCAGCCCGCCGCCGGTGATCGTGATGCGCTCGACCGCTTCGCCAGACTCAAGGTGACCGAAGATTTCATTCCCTGCACCCACGCTCGCGTCTCCTCGCCGATCCCAATTGCGGGCGGCAAACTGCTGCAATTTTCTCCGGCCCGCAACCGAAAAGTCATACTTTTTGAGAATCAGCCCTCAGAAGGTCTTCTGGTAGATGATGAAGGGCGTCTTGTCGGCGATGCGGTCGTAGAGCTGGCGCGCGGTGGCGTTGAACTCCTGCGTCATCCAGTAGACCTCCGGCGAGCCCGCCTCCTTCGCCTTGGCATAGACCCCTTCGATCAGCGCGCGCCCGATACCGGAGCCGCGAACCTCCGGGTCGGCATAGAGATCCTGAAGGTAGCAGACATTGCCGATCGTCCAGCAGGAGCGATGGAAGAGGTAGTGGGCGAGGCCGACCGGCTTGCCGTCGAGCGTGGCGAGGAGGCCGCGGAACTCGCCGTCTGCCGTCGCGCCGGTCAGCCGGGCGAAGGTGGTGGCGAAAATTTCCTCGGGTAGAACCGTCTCGTAGAAGGCGAGATAGGCGGTCCACAGGCGGCGCCATTCGCCTTCATCGTCTGCATGCAAAGGGCGAATGACGACACGGCTCATGGTCAGGCTCCTGTTCTGATCTTTTCCAGATCATAACTCGTGGTTTGATAGATTTCGTTGATCCAGTTGCCGAAAAGCAGGTGCGCATGGCCACGCCAGCGGTTCTGCGGCGGAAGCGACGGATCGTTGTGCGGGAAATAGTTCTTCGGCAGCTTGATCGGCACGCCGGCCGAGACGTCGCGGAAATACTCGTCGGCAAGGGACGTCGAATCATATTCGACATGGTTGAAGATGTAGAGATTCTTCGCCTTGTCCTGCACCAGGCAGACCCCCGTCTCGTCCGAGTCCAGCAGTATATCAAGCTCCGGCACAGCGCGGATATCTTCCATGCGGATTTCGGTCCAGCGCGAGACGGGGACCTCGAAATTGTCGGAGAAGCCGTTGAGGAAGACCGACGAGGGCTTGCGGTTGTGGTGGCGATAGACGCCGAACGCCTTTTCCTCCAGCGTGTGTTTCGGCACGCCGTGGAAATGGTAGATCGCCGCCATGCCGCCCCAGCAGACATTCAGCGTCGAATGCACGTTGGTCTGCGTCCAGTCGAGGATCTGCTTCATCTCGTCCCAATAGGTGACATCCTCGTAATCGAGGATTTCCACCGGTGCGCCGGTGATGATGAAGCCGTCGAACTTGCGGTGACGCACCTCTTCCCACGTGTCGTAGAAGGCAAGCAGGTGGTCTTCCGAGGTGTTTTTCGCGCGGTGGCCGCCGACGCGCACCAGTGACAGTTCCACCTGCAAGGGCGAAGCGCCGATGAGGCGCGCCATCTGCACTTCCGTTTTGATCTTGTTCGGCATGAGGTTGAGCAGCCCGATCTGCAACGGGCGGATATCCTGCCGGACCGCCATCGTTTCGGTCATCACCCGCACACCCTCGTGAACGAGGGTTTCGAAGGCGGGGAGCGTATCGGGAATCTTGATGGGCATGTCTCAACTCGATCCAAAACAAAAACCGGCCGCAACAATGTCGCAACCGGTCCACGTAAGGGTCTTCCTCGCGCGGCCCTTTAGCAACTTGTTTAACGTGGCTGCAAGCCGGCCGGCCAAATCACCACGAGCATTTTAGATAGCGCTAGTTTCCTTGCGAATCAATCCATCGCCGGGAACGGTCAAGGCCCGGATGCAGCAAGCATCCGGGCCTTAGCCTTTCAAAGCGTCACGCGCTTAGTAGTAGCTGTAGTGGCGCTTCTTGTAATAGACCTTGCCGCCCCAATGGCCGCCCCAGCGATGGCCGTAGTTGCCGTAATGACGCTTGACGCGGTAGTGCTTGTAGCCGTGATGGCCGTAGCCATAGCTGTTGTAACCGTAGCTCTTGTGACCGTAGCCGTAATAGCCGGCCTCGGACGGGGCAGCGAAGGAAACAGCAGCGACGACGGCGACAACGGCGGAAATGATGAACTTGCGCATGGGACTCTCCTGATCTCTTTCGGGTTGCAGGATGAGTTCCTCTCATCCAGTGATCAGACTTTCCCACATTGCCGGGACTTGCGCTGTTTCGGATGGAACAGGAGGCCTTCGAGGCCGTTTCAGCCCTCCAGTTCTTCGCGAAGCATTTCCAGCTCCAGCCATTCCTCTTCCATCTTGGTCAGCTGCTCGCGCAGCTTTTCCATCTCGGCGGCAAGCTTGTTGAAGGTTGCCGGGTCCTTGGTGAAGAGTGCGGGATCGGCCATCTTCGCCTCACGGGCGGCGATCTCCTTTTCCGTCTTCGCCATCTCCTTCGGCAGGTTTTCGAGTGCGAATTTCTGCTTGTAGGAGAGTTTTACCTTGCCCTTGCTGTCGGGTGACACGGCCGCGGTTGTCTCGGCGGCCTTCGCCTTCTCGGCCTTTTCCGCCTTGCGCTTTTCCTCGATCACGCCGCGGCGCTGCGCCATCATGTCGGAATAGCCGCCGGCATATTCGATCCAGCGGCCGTCCGGGTTTTCCGGGTCGGCGGGCGCGATGGTCGAGGTGACGGTGCGGTCGAGGAAGTCGCGGTCGTGGCTGACGAGCAGCACGGTGCCGGCAAAACCCGCGACGATTTCCTGAAGCAGGTCCAGCGTCTCGATGTCGAGGTCGTTGGTCGGTTCGTCGAGGATCAGGAGGTTGGTCGGCCGCGACAGGATGCGGGCCAGCATCAACCGTGCGCGCTCGCCGCCCGACAGGTTGCGGATCGGCGTGCGGGACTGCTCGGGCTGGAACAGGAATTCCTTCATGTAGCCGGTGACGTGGCGCTGCTCGCCATTGACGATGAGCGTCTCGCCACGGCCGTCGGTCAGGTAATGGGCGAGCGTGTCGTCGAGGTTCAGGTCCTCGCGGCGCTGGTCGAGGGTCGCGATTTCGAGGTTGGTGCCGAGTTTCACCGTGCCGCTGTCCGGCTCGAGCTGGCCGGTCAGCATCTTGAGCAGGGTGGTCTTGCCGGCACCATTCGGGCCGACGAGGCCGATGCAATCGCCGCGATGCACGCGGATCGAGAAGGGCGCGACGATGGTGCGCTCGCCGTAGGCCTTGGTGATCTTGTCTGCCTCAATGACCAGCTTGCCGGACTCTTGCGCGTCGGAGGCGCTCGCCTGCACGCTGCCCTGCGGACCCTTGTGGCCGCGATAGCGCGAGCGCAGGTCATGCAACGCACCGAGGCGGCGCATGTTGCGCTTGCGCCGTGCCGTCACGCCATAGCGCAACCAGTGTTCCTCGCGCTCGATCGACTTGCCGAGCTTGTGCTGTTCCAGCTCTTCGGCCTCCAGCACCTCGTCGCGCCAGGCTTCGAAATGGCCAAAACCCCGATTGAGTCGGCGCGACTGGCCGCGATCGAGCCAGACGGTGGCGTTGGAGACCTTTTCGAGGAAACGACGGTCGTGCGAGATGACGACGAGGGCCGAGCGCGTCGATTGCAACTCGCCTTCCAGCCATTCGATGGTTGGCAGGTCGAGATGGTTGGTCGGCTCGTCGAGCAGAAGAATATCCGGTTCCGGCGCCATGACGCGGGCAAGGGCTGCCCGGCGCGCCTCGCCGCCCGAAAGCGACTTCGGGTCCTCCGTGCCGTTGAGGCCGAGATGTTCGAGCAGGTAGGTGACGCGGTAGGGATCATCGCTTGGGCCGAGGCCGGCTTCCGCATAGGCGGCCACCGTGTCGTAGCCGTCGAAATCCGGCGCCTGGTGCAGGTAGCGGATGGTGGCCGACGGATGGCGGAACACCTCGCCGGACTGCGCCTCGGCAAGGCCGGCGGCGATCTTCATCAGCGTCGACTTGCCGGAGCCGTTGCGGCCGACGAGTGAGATGCGGTCGCCGGGCTCGATCTGAAGGCTGGCGCCGGCAAGCAGCGGCGTGCCGCCGAAGCTCAGGAAGATGTCGTCGAGTTTGAGGATTGGCGGTGCCAAGGGTCAGGCTCCTGAAAGGTCATAGGGCCTTGCGATGAGGATCGCGCGGCCGGAGGCGAGCGAAAGGCGGATTGCGCCTTCCGCGACGTTGGAAATGGTGCGGGATGCACCGAAGGGCAGTGAAAAATTCTTCAGCGGATAGCGCACGTTGCCGATATCGAGGCCGGCAAGCGGCGAGAGGCCGAGAACGGAGAACAGACTGCCTTTCGGCAGGTCGATGTCGCGGCTGCCCGGCAACAACGGCCAGGCCTCTTCCTCGCCGGAGGTGAGTTTTATCGAAAACCCCTGCTCTTCCAGCGAGACGGCGTGCAGGAGGTGCATCAAGGCATGGTCGCTGCGTTCGCCGCCGAGCGCGCCGGCGAGCACGATGTTTTTTGCGCCGCGTTCGGTGGCGACCGAGACGGCGATGGCGCCGTCGGTCTCGTTCTTGGCGACGGGATAGGGCTGGCGCTCGATGTCCGGCCAGGCGGCCAGCAGTTCCGGCGGCGTGGAATCGAAATCGCCAACCCAGATTTCCGGCGTCACGCGAAGCGCTGCCGCATGCCGCATGCCGCCATCGGCGGCCACGACACGCGCGCCGGCTATATCCGCGAAGAGCCGCGGCGTCGGATGGAGCGCGCCTCCCAGGAGGACGGCAAAGGTCGGGTCTGTCGGTGCCGGCAAGGTCATGGCTGATGCCCTTAGCGCATGTTTTTGCGAAAGGGAAAGATTTTGGCGTTTTGTCCGTTCATCCGGGCGTTCCAGCAGGGATATCCACGCGGCGGATTCTGCAAAGTTAAAATGTCACTCTGCGAGACAAAGCACGACGATTAGTGCGATCGTGCGGCTGGTCAGGGGTACAAGCATGATCGGGCGCAGGTGAGGGTGCCTAAGCTTTGGCTTCTCAATTTGGAGGGGTTTGGAGCTTTATCTTTTGTAACCTTCGAACCGCATCCCTTGCTGCATTTCGATCAATGGGAAGTGGCCGAATCCACGAAGAGCTACGCGAAATTTATCCAAATCCTGCACGATCTGGCGTGGAGGGAGATTGTTGCTTCTTGGCCAACTGGCAATTTTGGGAATTTCTAACCACTCGATCGCTCGAAGTTCGACGGGACCGAACTCGTGTGTATCGATATAGGGTAGGGGGCACCACAGTGCGTTCTCTACTGGGATATGCATGACGTGAACGTCAACTACCTCGAGGAATTGGACAAGCATCTGGCTCTCCGGCTCTCGAGCTTTAGACAATCCCAAGAAGAGTTTGCGCCATTTTGTATCTGACATTAGTGCGCAAGAAAATTCTCTCCTCGCCAAGCGAGAGATGCGTTCCAGTTCCTCTCGTGTGTGAACACTCATAGTGTTTTTCTTGCGCCATTTGGTCAAGTTCGTCAACACACTCTTGTACTTAGCCGATCTACGGCACTCATGCCCACGGGTTCACTCCGGCGCATCCATTCGCGCTGGCGTTTGCCGTCTCAGTTGTCCCGTCGCTTGCGCACCATCATTCCGGGCCACCTTCAGGCAAGCCTCAACACACTGCCCTATCCAAAACAGCAAAAAACCCGGATGCAGGGACATCCGGGTTTTCGGGGAGGTCAGTGGGCGGTCGGCTTATTTGCAGACCTTGATCTTCTTGATGATGACGTTGCCGTAGTAGTCGTAGGACTTCACCTTCTTGATGAAGCAGTATGGCTTGTGGCCGTAGCTGTAGTAGCCGGCCTGCGAGGGGGCGGCGAAGGAAACCGCGGCGACGAAGGCGATGGCGGCGGAAAGGATGATCTTGCGCATGGGGTTTCTCCTGATCTCGGGGATGAGCCTCTCTCATCCGGTGATTGGACTTTCCCACATCGCTTCGCACCGCGCTGTTCCGCATGGAACAGGGTGCGACCGTGCCGTTTTACGTCACCCGGACGACGCGTGCCCGCAAAACTCTTGCGTACTGTCACAAGCGGGATTATGCCTTTTCCTGCTCTAACGGGGTGCTTGTGGGTTTCGATCCACGGGCTGAGAGGCGGTTTCGCCAACCCGAAGAACCTGATCCGGCTCGTACCGGCGGAGGGATTAGACGGCACATTCCAGCGCCCTATTCCCGTTTGTGAACAGACTAGGAGGCGCGGATGCGCAAGATTGTATTGTCCTCGATTGCGGCACTTGCCGTTTCCATCGCCTTTCCCGCCTTCGCGCAGGACAAGACGCTGACGATCTACACCTATGAAAGCTTCGTTTCCGAATGGGGCCCCGGCCCGAAGGTCAAGGAAGCCTTCGAAAAGACCTGCGGCTGCACGGTCGAATGGGTCGGCGTCGCCGACGGCGTCGAGCTGTTGACGCGCCTGAAGCTGGAAGGCGAGGGCACGAAGGCCGACGTGGTGCTCGGCCTCGACACCAACCTTATTACCGAGGCGAAGGCGACCGGGCTTTTCGAGGCGCACGGCCTGACGCCCGAGGGGCTGACGGTGCCGGGCGGTTTTTCCGACGATACGTTCCTGCCCTATGACTACGGCCATTTCGCCGTGATCTACGACACCGAAACGGTGAAAAATCCGCCGACGAGCCTGAAGGAACTGGTCGAGGGCGATCCGTCGCAGAAGATCGTCATCGAGGACCCGCGCACCTCGACGCCGGGGCTCGGCCTGCTGCTCTGGGTGAAGTCGGTCTATGGCGACAAGGCGAGCGAGGCCTGGGGCACGCTCAAGAACCGCGTCTTGACGGTGACGCCCGGCTGGTCGGAAGCGTACGGCCTGTTCACCAAGGGCGAGGCGCCGATGGTGCTGTCCTACACGACCTCGCCGGCCTACCATGTGATCGCGGAAAAGTCGGAGCGCTACAAGGCGGCCGCCTTCTCCGAAGGGCATTATGTGCAGATCGAGGTGGCCGGCCTGACGCGCACCTCCGACGACAAGGACCTGGCAAAGCAGTTCCTGACCTTCATGACCGGACCTGACTTCCAGTCGATCATCCCGGAAACCAACTGGATGATGCCGGCCGCCAAGACGAAGGAACCGCTGCCGGCCGCCTTCGACGCGCTGGTCAAGCCGGAAAAGACCTTCCTGATGGCATCGGACGAGGTGGCGGCGAACCGCAAGGCCTGGATCGACGAATGGCTGGCCGCGATGAGCGCCAAGTAACGTGATCTTCGCACGCGCTGAACGAAAGACATTGCGCGTCGCCGGGGGCCTTGCCCTCGGCGGCGTGCTTGCTTTCGTCGGCGTGGCGACGGTGATGCTGCTGGCGCATGCCGGCGGTGGCGATGCGCCGCGGTTCGACGCCTATATCTGGCGCGTGGCGCAGTTTACCCTGATGCAGGCGACACTTTCGACCGGGCTTTCCCTCCTGCTTGCCATTCCCGTCGCCCGCGCGCTGGCGCGACAGCGGGATTTTCGGGGACGGGTGTGGATCATCCGCCTCTCCGTCGTGCCGCTCGGGCTGCCCGCACTGGTGGCCGCGCTTGGCATTATCGAGGTCTGGGGGCGGCAGGGTGTGGTCAACGATCTGCTGCGGTTCGCTGGTTTGCAGAACCCGGTCAGCGTCTACGGGCTCGCCGGCATCCTGATTGCCCACGTCTTCTTCAACCTGCCGCTCGCCGCCCGCTTCCTGCTCGCGGCGCTCGACCGCATTCCGGCCGAATACTGGCTGTCGTCGGCCAATCTCGGCATGGGCGGCGGTGCCGTCTTCCGGCTGATCGAATGGCCGGTGATCCGGCGCGTCTTGCCGGGCATTGCCGGGCTCGTCTTCATGCTTTGCGCAACGAGTTTCACCATCGTCCTGACGCTCGGCGGCGGGCCGGCGGCGACGACGATCGAGGTGGCGATCTACCAGGCGCTGCGCTTCGATTTCGATCCGCAGCGCGCCGTGCTTCTGGCCTTCCTGCAGATCGCCGTGACGGCGGCGCTGCTCTGGCTGCTGTCGCTGTTTGTGCGTCCCCAGGAAGAAGGTGCGACGGCCGGCCGCGCCATCCGCCGTTTCGACGGGCGCCGGCGGCGCCTTGCCGATGGGGTCGTCATCCTCGTTTTCACGCTGTTCACCGCCGCGCCGCTCGCCGCGACCCTTGCCGCGGGGCTGGCTGCGGATTTCGGGCGGCTGGCGCTCGATCCGCTGCTGCATCGGGCGCTGCTGACCAGCCTTGCGATCTCCTTTGCTTCCGCGAGCCTCAGCCTCGCGATTGCCTTGCCGGTCGTTCTCGTGCCGCGGCTTGCGGAGGCGGGCGGTGCGGGTGCTGCGACGCGGGCGATGGGCCGCGCGCTGCCGGCGGTCGGTTCGCTCATCCTGCTCGTGCCGCCGGTCGTCGTCGCGACGGGCTGGTTTCTGGTGCTGCGGCTGTTCGGCGAGACGGGGCGGTTTGCGCCTGCCGTCATCACCGTCATCAATGCGCTGATGGCGCTGCCCTTCGTGGTGCGCGTGCTGGAGCCGGCCTATCGCACGCATCTTGCGCGCACAGCACGGCTGGCGCTCAGCCTCGGCGTCACGGGGATGCATCGCCTGCTATGGATCGACTGGCCGGCGCTCAAGAAACCGTTCCTGACAGCCTTTGCCTTTGCCATGGCGCTGTCGCTCGGCGATCTCGGGGCCGTCGCCATCTTCGGTGCCGAGGGTTTTGTCACGCTGCCCTGGCTGCTGTTCTCGCGCATGGCGAGCTATCGCACGGCGGATGCGGCGGGCATCGCGCTGATCCTCGGCCTGATATGCCTGGCTCTGACGCTGCCCTCGACGGCGGCGGAGCGTCCAACGGAAAGACCCTCCAGCGATGCCTGATACCGCCGTTCGCCTGACCGATGTCACCGTGCGCTTCGATGAGAAACGGCTGGCCTTCGATTGTGCCATTGCCGCCGGCGAAGCGGTTGCCGTGGCGGGGCCATCGGGGGCGGGGAAATCGACGCTGTTCAACGTGATCGCCGGTTTCCAGACGCCGGCGACGGGGACGGTAGCCCTTCTCAGTCAGGACATGGCGGCGCGCGAACCGGCGGAGCGGCCCGTCTCGGTCATCTTTCAGGACAACAATCTCTTCGCGCATCTAACGATTGCCGACAATGTCGGGCTCGGCATCCATCCGGGGCTGCGGCTCGATACGGCGGCGCGCCAGAGTGTTTTCTCGGCGCTCTCGCGCGTCGGCCTTGGCGGTTTCGAGCGACGCCTGCCCGGCTCGCTCTCCGGCGGCGAGCGGCAGCGTGTGGCGCTCGCCCGCGCGCTGGTGCGGCGCCGGCCGATCCTGCTGCTCGACGAGCCGTTCGCAGCGCTTGATCCTGCCATGCGGGCCGACATGGCAAAGCTGCTTCTGGAGCTTCGCGCCGAGACGAAGAGCACGATGCTGTTCATCACCCACCAACCGGACGATATCCGCCGGCTGGCCGACCGGGTGCTGTTTCTCGAGGACGGTGCGATCGTGCTCGACGAGGCGGCGCGCGACTTCCTATCGCGGCGGGAACCGCCAGGGGTTGCAAAATTCCTCGGTCATTCCGCGATTTAGCGGGTAGGGCGGGTTTTCGCCCTCGCCCGGTGCCACAATTTGGTCGCCCCCCTGTGTCACCGGAGCCACAAGGGAAGCGTTTGTCGAATAGGAGGTTGCCGGCCGGGTATGGTGCGTCTATCTCCTCTATTCGAGGACGCGAGGATCCGTGTTCGGACTGCACCGCAAGGTTGCTGTTCGGGCATGGGCTCCGTCAGGGCTGTGGGCGAGAGAAATGGCGAAAGCAATGCAGGACACTGCAGTGGTATCCGGACGCGGGGTTTTCAGACCCATCGCGGCGCTGCTGCTTGCCGGCATGCTGCTTTCCGGCTGCCAGTCGATCATCGAGCAGACCTACGAGCCGACGATCTCGCCATCGTCCAATCCGCAGATCGTCGACGAGGTGCAGAAGAACGATCCGCGCGCCCAGATGGGCGCGCGCGAGCATCCACGCATCGTCGCGAGCTATGGCGGTGAGTACAAGGACGCCAAGACCGAGCGGCTTGTCGCGCGCATTGCCGGCGCTCTGACGCTCGTTTCGGAAAATCCGAACCAGTCCTATCGCATCACCATCCTGAATTCACCGGCGATCAACGCCTTTGCGCTGCCGGGCGGTTATCTCTACGTGACGCGCGGCCTGCTGGCGCTTGCCAATGATGCGTCGGAAGTGGCGGCCGTGCTGTCGCACGAAATGGCGCACGTCACCGCCAATCACGGCATCGAACGGCAGAAGAAGGAAGAGGCGGAAGTCATCGCGAGCCGCGTGGTGGCGGAAGTGCTCTCCAGCAACATTGCCGGCAAGCAGGCGCTGGCGCGCGGAAAAATGCGCCTTGCCGCCTTCTCGCGCAACCAGGAGCTCCAGGCGGACGTCATCGGCGTGCGCATGCTGGGCGAGGCGGGTTACGACCCCTATGCGGCGGCGCGTTTCCTCGATTCCATGGCGGCCTATGCGCGCTTCACGGCGGTCGACCCCGATTCCGACCAGAGCCTCGACTTCCTGTCGAGCCATCCGAACGCGCCGCAACGCGTGGAGCTGGCGCGGCTGCATGCGCGGGCTTTTGGTGCGGAAGGCACGGTGGGCGATCGCGGCCGCGACTATTACCTCGCCGGCATCGACGGCCTGCTCTACGGCGATGCGCCGGAAGAGGGCTATGTGCGTGGCCAGACCTTCCTGCACGGCAAGCTCGGCATCCGCTTCGACGTGCCGGCCGGCTTCCAGATCGACAACAAGGCCGAGGCGGTTCTGGCGACGGGTCCCGGCGACGTGGCGATCCGCTTCGACGGCGTGGCCGACAGCCGCGGACAGGACCTGGTCAATTATATTTCAAGCGGCTGGGTGACGGGCCTCCGGCCAGAGACGATCCAGCCCATCATGATCAACGGGCTGGAGGGTGCCACCGCCAAGGCGGCGGCCGACCGTTGGGAGTTTGACGTCACGGTCGTGCGCATCGACAAGCAGATCTATCGCTTCCTGACGGCGGTGCCGGCGGGATCGAAGGCGCTGGAACCGACGGCCGCAACCCTCAAGGGATCGTTCCGCAAGCTGACGCCGACCGAAGTCGCCTCGCTGAAGCCGTTGCGCATCCGCGTCATTGCCGCCCGCGCCGGCGATACCGTGGGATCGCTCGCCGCGCGCATGATGGGGACCGACAGGAAGCTCGATCTTTTCCGGCTGATCAATGCGATGACGGCGACCAGCACGGTGCGGCCGGGCGAAAAGTTCAAGATCATCAGCGAGTGATTTGAGAGGCGCCTCGTTTGGGGCGCCGAGACCTTGGATCCTCGGGTTACGCCCGAGGATCCACTGGTACAACGCCTCACGCGTAGGCGAAATCGGTCGTCTTGCTCACCAGCACGGCTTTCAGCTTTTCCAGGGCGCGATTCTCGATCTGGCGCACCCGCTCCTTGGAAATGCCGAGAACGATGCCGAGTTCTTCGAGCGTCGCGCCGTTTTCCGCAAGGCGGCGGGCGCGGATGATCTTCATCTCGCGCTCGTTGAGCTGGCCGAGTGCTGCGTGCAGCCAGTGGTGACGCCGTTCGCCGTCGATGCTGCCTTCGGCTTGCTCGTCCGGCAAGGGGGCGTCGCTGGTCAGGAAGTCGAGGCGGCTGGAACTGTCGCCCTCGGCGGAGGAAATCGGCGCCTGAAGCGACAGGTCGGAGGAAGAGAGGCGGGCATCCATGGTGCGCACGTCGGCCGTACTGACGCCAAGGGCCGCGGCGATCTCCTGGTGCATGGCTTCCGCCGTCAGATAGGTATCGTCCCGGGCAAGGCGGGCGCGCAGGCGCCGGAGATTGAAGAACAGGGCCTTTTGGGCAGAACTGGTGCCGCCGCGCACGATGGACCAGTTGCGCAGCACATAATCCTGGATCGAGGCACGGATCCACCAGCTGGCATAGGTGGAAAAGCGCACCTGGCGCTCCGGCTCGAAGCGGGCGGCCGCTTCCAGAAGGCCGATATAGCCTTCCTGAACGAGATCGCCCAGCGGCAGGCCGAAGTTGCGGAACTTGCCGGACATGGAAACGACAAGCCGCATATGCGCCATGGCGATGCGGTTGCGGGCTTCCTGATCCTTGTTGTCCTTCCAGGCGTGGGCGAGGGCCTGCTCTTCCTCCCGTTCAAGATAGGGGGCCGACATTGCAAGCTTGATCATGCGGCGGTCTGCGGTCGTCGTAGCCATGGGGTCTCTCCACGTGAACCGAACCGATGCAAGGACGCCCGTTTCCAGGCATTCGCCTTGCACCCTGCTTGATGATGACGTTTCAGAAAGACCGACGGTTCGCCCGAAAGACCGATTTCGGGAAATAAAGTGATGACCTCACCCCGTGGCCGCCCGAAGCCGGTCGTCCTCGGGGTGTCAAACGGCTGTGCGGCAGAAAAGTTCCAAAGAAAAAGCCCGGCTGTTGCCAGCCGGGCTTTAAATTTGGAAGGCGCGCCCTAAATCAGGCCGCTTCGTCCTGGGAGTCGTCTTCTTCGATGGCCTTGCCGCGCTTCGGACCCTTGCTCAGGTTCGTCTCGATGAGACGAACGGCTTCGGTGTCCGACATCTTGTTGACGGCTGCGATTTCGCGAGCCATGCGGTCGAGGGCGGCTTCATAGAGCTGACGCTCGGAATAGGACTGTTCCGGCTGGTTTTCGGCACGGTACAGATCGCGAACCACCTCGGCGATCGAGATCAGGTCGCCGGAATTGATCTTGGCATCATATTCCTGCGCGCGGCGCGACCACATGGTGCGCTTCACACGGGCCTTGCCCTGGACAACCTTCAGAGCGCGCTCGACGAAATCGGTCTCCGACAGCTTGCGCATGCCGATGGTTACGGCCTTGGCAACCGGCACCTTGAGACGCATCTTGTCCTTTTCGAAATCGATGACAAAAAGCTCAAGCTTCATGCCGGCGACTTCCTGCTCGTCGATGGCGACGATCTGACCGACGCCGTGAGCGGGATAAACGATCGATTCACCGGTCTTGAAGCCATGGCGCGTGGAAGATTTCTTCTGCTGGGTCGTCATTCTGTTCAAATACTCCCTGTTACGCTCCCGGCGATGCCGGGTGGGTCCGGGGACCCGGGAAAGACGGGGACACCCTGGGGGGTGTCACCATTCTGGTCCGTCCGCCGACGCAAAAAGGTCCCCTAGCGACGCGATCACATGTGAGCAACCGAGGTTGCCTATGGGAGGTGAGCGACGTTGAGGGATCGTTTGCTTTCGTGGTGGTGTTCGGGCATGCGAAATGCCGCGATGTGGATCAGTATTCAGACCCTACCACAAAAAAGTGCCGAAATCAATAATTTGCTTCGCATGGGTCATCAAGCCTGCCCTATCGCTTTTTCGCGGGAGCATGCTTTTTTCCCCAGGTTCACTCGGCTGCTTGCGCGGGCCGGTGCGGTGTCGAAGGTCGGCGTCCGGGTCGCTATCGCGCCAACCTGTTGTTTTCCCGCACTGTGTGGGCGGCGGGCAAATGCGTTCGGCGACCGGGTGTCTCAGTCGCCCTGGCCGGGCTTCGGCGAGAAGTACTGCTCGTACTTGCCCTCGACGCCATCCATTTCCTTGGCTTCCGGCATGGCATCGCGCTTGACCGTGATGTTTGGCCAGATCGAGGCGAACTCGGTGTTGATCTTCAACCACTTGTCGAGGCCCGGTTCGGTGTCCGGCTTGATCGCCTCGGCAGGACATTCGGGCTCGCAGACGCCGCAGTCGATGCACTCGTCGGGATGGATGACGAGAAAATTCTCACCCTCGTAGAAGCAGTCGACAGGGCAGACTTCGACGCAGTCCATGTATTTGCAGCGGATGCAGTTGTCGGTCACGACATACGTCATGAGTCACTCCAGAATAGTCATAAGGCGGCGGAGCCGTCCGCCACCGCAGAACCTGTCACGCGATCGGCCTGCCGGACGGGAATGCCGCGCACGCGCAGGCTGTCCGGAGGCTGAGGTAAAGGCTTTGGGGGCGCTTTGCAAGGGTAATACATGCGTCGCCGGGCACATGCGAGGTATAGAATTCTAATCCTCGTCTTTGCCGGAAAAACCATGCAGGCGGTCGGTTTCCCGGCGTTCCCGCTTGGTCGGCCGGCCTGCACCGCGCTCGCGCGTTGCCTGTTCGTAGAGCGAGCGTTCCTCGCGCGGCGGCGGGGGCGGCGTCATGTCGCTGTAGAGGTGGCGGGCTTCCTCATAGGGGCCGCGGCGCTCGCCGGGCAGAAGCATCTTCACGATCATGTCATGCGGATCGAGCGAGAGCGTGATCACATCGCCCGGCCGCACCATGTGCGAGGGCTGGCGGACTTTGACGCCGTTGATGCTGACATCGCCCGCTTCCACGAATTTCGCGGCAAGCGAGCGGGATTTTCGCAGACGCGCGAAGAACAGCCACTTGTCGATGCGCTGTCGCGCCTGACCTGCCGGCTGTTCTTCGTGTCGCGCCATGGCTTACTTCTTCAGCTGCTCCTTGAGCGCAGCCAGCTTGGCGAAGGGCGAATCCGGGTCGATCGGCTTTTCCTTGCGGGGTGGCCGGGCCTCGAATTTCGCCTGCTGCGGCTTGGCCGCGCGGTCGTTGCGCTCGCCGCGATCCGGGCGATTGCCAGCCTGCGGCTTTCCGTCGCGGCCCTTGTTCTGGTCCGGACGGCCACGGCTGCCTTCACGACGTTCGCCGCGCTCGCCTTGACGCTCGCCCCGCTCACCGGCTGGCTGGTTGCGATTGCGGTCGCCGCCGCGGCGTTCGCCCTGGCCCTGACGCTCGCCGTTGTTGCGATCACCCTGGCGTTCACCGCCATGGCGATTGCCCTGGCGCTGGTTGTTGTCGTGGCGCGAGCCCGGACGCCAGAGCAGAACCGGCTTGACTTCGACCGGTTCGCCTTCGACGGCAGCTTCCGTTGCGACCGGCGTTTCTGCGGTGGCTTCGGTCTCTGCGGTCGGCGCCTGCTCGGCAATTGCGTCTGCAGCCGGCGCTTCGCTTTCGGCGTCCGACGCGTCGGCGTCGTGTTCGTCCGTCGTTTCGCTGGTTGCTTCAGCCGTCTCGGCGGTCGCATCCGCCGGTTCGGCGGCGGCAACAGCTGCGGGTGCTTTCGCGGCGAGGAAGGCAGCGGCCTCCTCGGGCTTCACGCTGTCGGCGCGATAGCCGAGACCCTTAAGGATCTCTTCCATATCGTCCGGCGTCGCGCCCAGGATGGACAGCATGGCGGTCGTTGCCGTGAAGCGGCGGCCGTCATAGGCGCCTTCCGGACGTGGCGTGCCCGGCTTCCACTGCAGAAGCGGGCGGATGAGATCGGCGAGGCGCTCGAGAATGTCGATGCGCACGGCGCGCTTGCCGAGGAAGCGGAAGCCGGCGAGCTTGTAGAAGGCGCGCTCATAGGTCGGATCGGTAACGACCGAGGTGCGGCCGGCGGCCAGCACCGGAATGAGGTCGCCGTAACCCGGCTTGTCGATCCCGTCGTTCTTCAGCGCCCAGAGCAGGGTGATGAGTTCGGCCGGCGCCGGCTTCAGGAGTGCCGGCATGAAGATATGGTAGGCGCCGAAGCGGATGCCGTGCTTGCGCATGGAAGCGCGGGCGTCCTGGTCGAGCGCTTTCACATCATCCGCAACGTCGCGGCGGAACAGCACGCCGAGATTTTCGACGAGCTGGAAGGCGAGACCCTTGGCGAGGCCTTGCAGGTCTTCCGCGCGCGAAAGATCGTCGAGCGGCTTCAGCACGGTCGCGATGTGATGGTTCACGTAGCGCTCGATGCGGGCGGCGACGTGGTCACGCGCATTGCCGGTCAGCTGCTCGTCGGAGAGCAGGATGACGCGCGGACGCATGATATGGTCGGAGGGTGCCAGACGCGCGACGGGATCGCCGAGCCAGCGCACCGTGCCATCGGAGCCGAGCGCGAGGTCGGCATTGCCGCTCGCATGCAGGCGCGCGGCACGAGCCTCGAACTCCAGCGCAAGCGCCTTATGCGCGGCAGCCTGTACGGCCTTCGCATCGGGTCCTTCCGTTCCGGAGACGAGCGTGAACCGAAAACCGGCCAACTGCCCGACATGATGTCCTTCAACGAAGACATCGCCATTCACACTGATTTCAGCTTCCAACATCGCATTCTCTCTCAGGCGCTTCATGAGCACAGATGTCCTGCGATCAACAAAGCGTTTCGTCAACCGTTCATGTAGCGCATCGGACAATCGGTCTTCGATTTCCCGCGTCTTTTCCTGCCAGTGTGTCGGATCGGCAAGCCATCCGGGCCGATTCGACACATAGGTCCACGTCCGTATCTGCGCGATTCGCGCCGAAAGCGTGTCGATTTCACCGTCGGTTCTATCAGCCCGTCGGACCTGTTCCGCCATGAAATCTTCGTTAACCGTACCGCGCTTTACGAGGTCCGCATAGAGCGCCGAAATGAGATCGGCGTGCTGGGCGGGCGCGATGCGACGGTAGTCGGGAAGCGCGCAGGCCTCCCAGAGTTTTTGCACGCGCTCCGGCGTCGTCGCGAGGTCGCGCACGTCCGGATAGCGCGACAGGTGTTCCAGCGCCTGCTGGTCGACGGCGGGCAACGCCCGCGTCAGGCCGGCGATCGGCGGCGCGGCGTCGAGCGACTTGCGCAGCGTCACGAGCGACGAATAGTCGAAGCGCGTGGTGCGCCATTGCAAGACTTTGACGGGATCGAACTGGTGCGTCTCGATGCGCTTGACCAGTTCGTCGTCGAAGGGATCGACCCGGCCCGTAATGCCGAAGGTGCCATCGCGCAGGTGCCGGCCGGCACGGCCGGCAATCTGGGCGAGTTCGGCGGGGTTCAGATTGCGGAACTGGTAGCCGTCGAATTTCCGGTCCTGCGCGAAGGCGACATGGTCGACGTCGAGATTGAGCCCCATGCCGATGGCGTCGGTGGCGACGAGATATTCGACGTCGCCTTCCTGGTAAAGCGCGACCTGGGCGTTGCGGGTGCGCGGGCTCAGCGCGCCGAGCACCACCGCAGCCCCGCCGCGCTGGCGGCGAATCAGCTCGGCGATCGCATAGACCTCATCGGCGGAAAACGCGACGATGGCGGTGCGCTGCGGCAGGCGGGTGATTTTCTTCGAGCCGGCATAAAAGAGCTGGGAGAGGCGCGGCCGCTCGATGACATGGATGCCGGGCAGCAACTGCTCGAGGATCGGCTTCATGGTGGCCGCACCGAGCAGCAGCGTCTCGTCGCGGCCCCTCAGATGCAGCACCCGGTCGGTAAAGATATGGCCGCGCTCGAGATCGCCGGCGAGCTGCACCTCGTCGATGGCGACGAAGGAGGCGCGCGTCTCGCGCGGCATGGCCTCCACCGTGCAGACCGAAAAGCGCGCCATATGCGGCGTGATCTTCTCCTCGCCGGTGACGAGCGCCACATTGTGCTGCCCGACCTTCTCGACCACACGCGTATAGACCTCGCGCGCAAGAAGGCGCAGAGGCAGGCCGATAATGCCCGTCTCGTGTGCCACCATGCGCTCGATTGCGTAGTGGGTCTTGCCCGTATTGGTCGGGCCGAGCACCGCGGTGACCCCGCGGCCGCTCAAGATCATGGGTGCTTGCGACAAGTCACATACCGGTTGTTTCAACATCAGCCGGACGCATCCGGCAGGCAACAGATGCCCATCGGGGGCCGCGATGGCAAGGGGGAAGGCGAAACTGCGTGTTTTTCCGGGTCGTTCGCCGGCTCGTGGAACGGGTGCGGAACGAAACGGCGACGAATCGCTGACTCGGGCGGATTCAGGGTTTGTTCACCACAACGGGTGGACGGGATTGGTGCGGTGGGGGCGAAATGTTGAATCGGATCAAAGCGTAAGTCTGACTAGCTCCAGCGGTGATCATTTGATCAGTTTGGCACGGCGATTTACCGTTTAATGTGGCGCGCGCACCCCCTCTACAAAGTTTTTGTGGAGGGCCCAGTCCGGCTCGTAGAAATGCATAATTTCGATGGGATAGAGCGGTTGCATTTCTAGCATCTGATTCATTTGAACCATCCAGTCATCGAAATCCTTCACATACCAGTGCCACTCCTTCCGGTTGTTCCCAGTTACGATCAACACCAAGCGTCCCACGGTGTTCACGTCCAAAGTTTCGAGAGCATCTTCGAATGCAATTTGCGCGATGTTGGTGTCGCTGTTAGGCATTCCATTCGATTGAGAGTCGTAAGGCCAAACAATGGCTACATGATTCGGCAAATCGGCTTCGCGGACTCCTGTGGGCACAGCCGACAGACTTCGAAAAATCAGAGGTTTTTCGTCCTCTTCACCACTCGCCAAGAAGAAAACGTCTTCCGATTTGACAGCCATGATTGAATTCGCCCCAAGGTTTGCGGAGAACGAGCCGTCCCTGCGGACCGCTCATGCCAGATTGCGGCACTACTTTACCAAACGTTTGCAAACCTTACGGTAGGGCCGTCTCAATCGGACCCAATGGTCGCGCGACTAGCTTCGTATGGTGGAAAGACTTCTCACGGCAGGTCCGGCTAACTGCCGAATTGCTTCGACGGCATTAATGTGAAGCTATGTAGGGTCGCCGGCGTTACAGACAGCAGAAAGAGGAAACGGTGAAAAACGTCTTGTTTGTGTGCAGCCAGAACAAGCTTCGCAGCCCGACTGCCGAACAGGTATTCGCAAGCTGGCCGAACATCGAAACCGCGTCGGCCGGCACGAACAATGACGCGGAGAATCCGCTTTCGGCAGAACAGATCGAATGGGCTGATATCGTCTTCGTGATGGAGAAAACGCACCGGAGCAAGATCCAGGGCAAATACCGCGCCGCACTCAAGGGCAAACGGTTGATCTGCCTGCACATCCCGGACGACTACGACTTCATGGATCCCGCCCTCATTCGGCTATTGGAGGCCAAAGTCCCTCAGCACCTTTAGGCTCCGCGCAGCAACCGCGCCGAGAGGGGGCTTTGGTCAGGTCGGCATTTGCGCGCCTGAAGGCCAGACCTATCAAACCGGATGGTCGTGCAGGTCCGCGCCGTCCCAGCTGCCGCCCGATTCGTAGAGCGGGAAGACCTCTTCGGTGACGTAAGGCCCGCCGCCCACCGATTCCTTCGACGACATCAGCACGAAGCGGTTCACGGTGAAGGTGTTGGTGTAGAAGTTGCCGCGGCCCGAGAGGTAGTGGGCGACGTCTTCGGGGCGGGCGTTGCGCAGGCGCGCGAGGGTGACGTGGGGGGTGAATTTGCGGGGGTCGGCGGGTAGGCCGAGGCGCTGGCAGATGCGCTCGATTTCCGCCTGGAGGGCGTACATTTCCGGGGCCTGGGTGACGCCGGCGAAGACGGAATGGGGTTTCTTCGAGCCGAAGGAACCGATGCCGGACAGGCCCAGCTGGAATTCGGGGCGCTCGATGCGATCGAGCTTGTCGACCACCTCGTCGGCGGTGCGGCCGTCTATGTCGCCGATGAAGCGCAGGGTGATGTGAAAGTTCTCGACGTCTATCCAGCGGGCTCCGGGGAGGCCACCTCTCAGTAACGAGAGGCTCATGGCCGCGTTGCGCGGCACTTCGAGGGCGATGAAAAGTCTCGGCATGGCGACCTCTCCACACTGGAATGTACTGTCAGCGAATCACGCAACCGCTTTTTGCGCAACCCTTATTTCGCACCCGCGAAAACTACTCCCCTGCCGTGATCGACTTGAGGAAGGTTTCCGCGGCCGGAAGCATGGTCTTCACCATGACGTCGACGCCCTGCGTGTTGGGGTGCATGCCGTCCTCGAGCTGGAGGTCCGCCTTGGTGACGACGCCGTCGAGGAAGAACGGATAGAGCGCCACGCCGTGTTTGTCCGCCATGCGCTGGTAGATGCCGTTGAAGCGTTCGCCATATTCCGGGCCCATGTTCGGGGGCGCGATCATGCCGGCGAGCAGCACGGCGATGCCACGCTCCTTCAGGCGGGTCAGCATGGCGTCGAGGTTCTTTTCCGTCTGTTCCGGCGGAATGCCGCGCAGTGCATCGTTGGCGCCGAGTTCGAGGATGACGCCCTTCGTGCCGTCCGGGATCGACCAGTCGAGACGGGCAAGACCGCCCGACGTGGTGTCGCCGGACACGCCGGCATTGGCGACCTCGACCGCGAAACCCTTTTCGCGCAGCGCCGCCTCCAGCTTGACCGGAAAGGCATCCGATGCGGGGAGTTGATAGCCGGCCATCAGACTGTCGCCGAAGCCGACGAGCTTGACCGGCTCGGCCAGGGCGTTGCCGGCGGATAACAAAGCTGTGATTGCAAGTGAGGCGAAAATCGAAAGCGCCGCTTTAAACGACATAGTGCTGATCCTAGATTGCTGGCATTCCAGTTGTTCCAACAACATATAGGGCAGAATTCCTTGGCCAAAACCATCATCGATCTTAAAAATGCCGATCTCACCCTCGGGAGGGCTGCCGCCTCCGTGCATGTGCTGAAGGGAATCGGCCTGTCGATCGATGCGGGCGAATCGGTCGGCATCGTCGGACCGTCGGGGTCCGGCAAGTCGACATTGTTGATGGTGCTGGCCGGTCTGGAACGGCTCGACAGCGGTGAAATCCATATCGATGGCGCCGGCCTGCATGGCATGAGCGAGGACCAGGTGGCGGATTTTCGCGGCCGCAACATCGGCATCGTCTTCCAGTCCTTCCACCTCATTCCCAACATGACGGCGCTGGAAAACGTCGCAGTGCCGCTGGAGCTTGCCAATGTGCGCGATGCCTTCGAGATCGCCCGGCGCGAACTGACGGCGGTCGGGCTCGGCGAGCGCCTGTCGCATTATCCCGGCCAGCTCTCGGGCGGCGAACAGCAGCGCGTGGCGATTGCGCGCGCACTGGCGCCGGCGCCGAAACTGTTGATCGCCGACGAGCCGACGGGCAATCTCGACACCGAGACCGGCCGGCAGATCGCCGATCTGCTGTTTGCCAAGCAGGCCGAGCGCGGCACGACGCTGGTGCTGGTGACGCATGACGTCACGCTTGCCGCCCGGTGCAGCCGGCAGGTCGCCATGCGCTCCGGCGAGATCGTGTCCGGTGCAGCACCTCTCAGAGCCACGCTTGCAGAGGTGGTGCCGGCATGAGGGTCGGCACGGTCCTGAAACAATTTCCGCTGGCTATCCGTCTGGCGCTGCGCGAAATGCGCGGCGGCCTGAAGGGGTTTTATATCTTCCTCGCCTGCATCGCGCTTGGAACGGCGGCGATTGCGGGCGTCAATTCCGTATCGAGCGCCATCACGCAGGCGATTGCCTCGCAGGGGCAGACGCTGCTGGCCGGCGATGTGCGCTTCGAGTTCAACAACCGCTTTGCGACGCCCGAAGAACTGAAGCATTTCCAAAACCTTGGCGATGTCTCGCTGTCCACCGGGCTGCGCTCGATGGCGCGCCTGCCTGACGGCTCCGACCAGACGCTGGTGGAGGCGAAGGGCGTCGATGGCGCCTATCCGCTCTACGGCACGCTGGAAACCTTGCCGCAGCAGCCGGCGAGCCAGCTGTTTGCCAAACAGGGCGAGGCCTTTGGCGCTGTGGTGGCGCCGCTGCTGCTGGACCGGCTGGGCATTGCCGTCGGCGACGAGATCCTGCTTGGCACGGCGAAGCTGAAGGTAACGGGCACGCTGGTGCGCGAGCCCGATGCGGTGTCGGAAGGCTTTGGCTTCGCGCCGCGCCTGATGCTGTCGGAAGCGGCTTTGCAGGCGAGCGGCCTCGTGCAGACCGGCAGCCTGGTGGAAAACGCCTATCGCGTCCGGCTTGCCGATCAGGATGTGCCGCTCGCAAAGGTCCGGGCCGATGCCAACAAGGCCTTCCCGAAGGCCGGCTGGTCGGTCCGCACCGCCAACAGCGCCGCACCCTCGCTGACCACCAACATCACCCGCTTCTCGCAATTCCTGACGCTGGTCGGCCTGACGGCGCTGATCGTCGGCGGCGTCGGCGTGGCGAATGCCGTGCGGGCCTATCTCGATTCCAAGCGCTCGGTCATCGCGACCTTCAAGTGCCTCGGTGCGCCGGCCTCGCTGGTGGCGCTGATCTACCTGACGCAGATCGCGCTGATTGCGGCCGTAGGCATCCTGATCGGCCTTGTTGCCGGGGCGCTGATGCCCATGGTGGCGATGCAGTTCCTCGAAGGCGTGCTGCCGGTGCCGGCGGAGGCGACGCTCTATCCGTCCGCCCTGCTGATCGCCGCCGTCTTCGGCCTGCTGACGGCGCTCGCCTTCGCGATCATGCCGCTTGGCCATGCCCGCGAGGTGCCGGCGACTGCACTGTTCCGCGAACAGGGTTTTGAAGCCGGCCGGCTGCCGAGCTGGCCCTATGTGCTGGGGGCGGCGATCTTTCTTGCGGCACTGGCGGGGCTGGCGATTTTTACCGCCTATGACCGTTATATCGCGCTGGTCTTCCTCGGCGCCATCGCCTTTGCCTTCGTGGTGCTGCGTGTCGTCGCCATGCTGATCACGGCGCTGGCCAAGCGCAGTCCGCGGGTCAATTCGCCGTCGCTGCGCCTCGCCATCGGCAATATCCACCGGCCGGGGGCGCTGACCTCCTCCGTGGTCCTGTCGCTCGGCCTTGGCCTGGCGCTGCTCGTCACGCTGACGCTGATCGACGGGAACTTGCGCCGCGAACTCACCGGCAACCTGCCGGAGCGGGCGCCGAACTTCTTCTTCGTCGATATCCAGGGCAGCGAACTCGACGGGTTCCGGCAGGTGCTGCAGTCCAACATGCCCGATGGCAAGATCATCGAGGTGCCGATGCTGCGCGGCCGTGTCATGGAGCTGAACGGCGTCGACGTGGCGAAGGTCAAGGTGCCGCCGGAAGGGCAGTGGGTGCTGCGCGGCGATCGCGGCATCACCTATGCCAAGCGCACGCCGGAAAATTCGACGCTTGCCGAAGGCGAATGGTGGCCGGAGGATTACTCCGGCGAGCCGCTCGTCTCGTTTGCGGCGGAGGAGGGGCGGGAACTCGGCCTCAAGATCGGCGATACCGTGACGGTCAGCGTGCTCGGCCGCAACATGACGGCGCGCATCGCCAACTTCCGCAATGTCGAGTGGGAATCGCTGTCGATCAACTTCGTCATGGTTTTTTCGCCGAACACCTTTGCCGGCGCGCCGCATGCGTGGCTGGCAACGGTGATCGATCCGTCGGCGACGGCCGAGCAGGAGGCCGTGACGCTGAAGGCGGTCACCAACGCCTATCCGACCGTCACCAGCGTGCGCGTCAAGGATGCGCTCGACGTGGTCAATGAGCTGGTCGGCCAGCTGGCGACGGCGATCCGCGCCGCGGCAGCCGTGGCGCTGATTGCCTCGATCCTCGTGCTGGCCGGCGCGCTTGCCGCGGGCAACCGGGCGCGCGTGCATGATGCCGTCGTGTTGAAGACGCTGGGCGCCACGCGCGCCACGCTGATCCGCGCCTTCAGCTACGAATATCTGATGCTGGGGCTGGCCACTGCGATCTTCGCGTTGTTTGCCGGGGGTGTGGCGGCCTGGTTCGTGGTGAGCCGGATCATGACGCTGCCGTCGAGCTTCCTGCCGGATGTCGCTCTCATGACGGTGGTGACGGCGCTCGTCCTGACCGTCGGCATCGGTCTTGCCGGCACGTGGCGTATTCTGGGACAGAAGGCCGCGCCGGTGCTGCGTGAGCTTTGAAATCGCAAGGCCTTCGGCTCGCGCAAGGGTCGCGGGTCTTGTGCGAGACACAATTCATGCGCATATTTACTACAGGCAAGCTGGAGCCCCGCAGCGGTTGCCTGGACCCCGCAAGCGCGCCGAACGATCGGAGCGAACAAGCGGGAGCCCGACACCGTCTATTCCAAGGGGCTTTATGAGAGGAAAACATGGCTGATCTTCGCAACTACCAGACCCGAACGGCGAATGCCGGCGCCCAGGCCGGTGCCGTCATCGACCAGGGCCTGCGCACCTACATGCTCCGGGTCTACAACCTGATGGCCTTCGGTCTCGCGATCACCGGTCTTGTGGCGTATTTCGCCTCGCAGGCCGCCTTCGCCGATGGCCAGCTGACCGCGTTCGGTCAGGCGATCTATGTGAGCCCGCTGAAGTGGGTTGTCATGCTCGCCCCGCTGGCGCTGGTCTTCTTCCTGAGTTTCCGCATCCACACGATGAGCGTTGCCGCCGCGCAGGCAACCTTCTGGGTCTATGCCGGCCTGATGGGCCTGTCGCTGTCGTCGATCTTCCTGGTCTATACCGGCGCCAGCATCGCGCAGACCCTCTTCGTCACCGCCGCCGCCTTCGGCTCGCTGTCGCTGTTCGGCTACACGACGAAGCGGGACCTGTCCGCAATGGGCTCGTTCCTGGTGATGGGCCTGTTCGGCCTGATCATCGCCTCGCTCGTCAACCTGTTCCTGCAGTCCTCGGCGCTCGACTTCGCGATCTCCGCGATCGGCGTGCTGGTCTTCGCAGGCCTGACGGCCTGGGATACGCAGAAGATCAAGGAAATGTATTTTGAAGCCGACGACGCCGCCGTGGCCGGCCGCAAGGCCATCATGGGCGCGCTGACGCTCTACCTCGACTTCATCAACCTCTTCCTGTTCATGCTGCGCTTCCTCGGCAACCGCAATTAATGCCGGCAGCCGGATGGCTGATCACGAAAACCCCGCCGGTGACGGCGGGGTTTTTCATTTTGGGAGGCACACCCTTTCCATCGTCGCTGGTCGCGGCTACCAACGGCGAGCTCTCCATCGCCGCTCCCTACTCGGTCTTGCCGTGATCGAGGGGATGCGAACGACACGGAGGTCGCCGCGCTGACGGTGGCCAGCATCGAAACTCTCAGGGCCGGCTGAATGCCTGGCCCATATTCCACAAACGGATCTTCCATGACGACGCCCGACAATGCCCTTGCCGGCAAATCCATCGCCAAGACCTATTTCCCGTCGACGCGGCTTGCCGTCTCCGGCCTCTTCCTGCTGAACGGCACCTTTGCCGGCGCCTGGGCGCCGAAGATCCCGGAATTCGCAAGCCGCCTCGATCTATCCGAATCCGGGCTCGGCCTGATGATCATGTGCTTCGGCATCGGTTCGCTTGTTCTGATGCCGATCGCCGGCATCCTGATCGCCCATTACGGCACGACCCGCACGATGAAGGGGGCGACGATCCTCTTCCTCTCGACGATGCTGCTGCTCTCCATCGCGCCGAACATCCCGGTCGGCGCCGTCGCCATCTTCTTCTTCGGCGGGCTGATGGGCGCGATGGACGTCGCCATGAACGGCAATGCGGTCGAGGTGGAGAAATCCATGCGGCGCGCCATCATGTCGTCCTGTCACGCCTTCTGGAGCCTCGGGGCCTTCATCGGGGCCACGACCGGCGGTTTCCTGATCGAGCGGTTCGGCGTGATGGGCCATGCGGGACTGCTCACCGTGGTCGGTGCCGTCGCACTCGTGTTCATCTGGCCCTTTGTCCTGCACGACGCGCCGCATCCGAACGAGGAACGCCAGAAGGTGCGTCTGCCGATGACGTTGCTGCCCTGGCTGATCGGCCTCATGGCGCTGTTCTCCATGGCACCCGAGGGTGCGATCCTAGACTGGGGCGCGCTTTACATGCGTGACGAGCTTGGTGCGTCGCTGGCGCTCTCGGGCTTCGCCTTCGGTGCGTTCTCGCTGACCATGGCCGTCATGCGCTTTGCCGGCGACCATGTGCGCGATCGGTTCGGCGCGGTGAAGACGCTGCGCTTCTGCACCATCATGGCGATGATCGGCATGGTGCTCGCCGGCGTGGCGCCGAATGCCTATGTCGCGGTGATCGGCTTTGCGATCTGCGGCGTCGGCATTTCCAACATGGTGCCGATCGCCTTTTCCGCCGCCGGCAACCTGCCGGGCTTTGCGCAGGGCGTGGCGCTGTCGGTCACGACCGTCATGGGCTATTCCGGCTCGCTGTTTGCACCGTCCATCATCGGCTTCATTGCCGAGCATACCGGCTTTGCCATCATCTTCGCGCTGCTGCCGGTGCTGTTCATCGTCGTATTGCTGCTGTCGCATCATGCGGTGCATGCGGATGTGCGCGATCACCGTTGACGGCAAAACGACGCGCGGCGATCAAATCGTCGCGTGTCCCAAAGCAATTCCAGCAAAAGTGCGCAGCGGTTTTGCGTCCGGAATTGCGCCAAAACAAAGAGATAGAGCGTTTTCGCTTCTCGGAGAAAAGCGGAAATGCTCTGACCCTTGCGGTTGACAAGCCCCGTTTCCTGATCCACCTGAAGGCAAAGGCCGCGCGCCAAGGCTCGCGTGCAGCCGCTTTTCGAGCAAGAGGCTCCATTATGTCCTTTTCCTTCGACTTTGAACCGAAGCCGCGGCGCCAGTCCGTCGGGGTCGATGTCGGCGGCGTGCTGGTCGGCGGCGGTGCGCCGGTCGTCGTGCAGTCGATGACCAATACGGATACGGCCGATATCGACGGAACGGTCGCCCAGGTCGCGGCCCTCCATCGCGCCGGTTCGGAGATCGTGCGCATCACGGTCGACCGCGACGAGAGTGCGGCGGCGGTGCCGAAAATCCGCGAGCGCCTGCTGCGTCTTGGCCTCGACATACCGCTTGTCGGTGACTTCCACTATATCGGCCACAAGCTGCTCGCCGATCACCCGGCCTGCGCCGAGGCGCTGGCGAAGTACCGTATCAATCCGGGCAATGTCGGCTTCAAGGAAAAGAAGGACCGGCAGTTTTCGGCAATCGTCGAGACGGCGATCCGCCACAACAAGCCGGTGCGCATCGGCGTCAACTGGGGCTCGCTCGACCAGGAGCTTTTGACGCGGCTGATGGACGAAAACCAGGCAAAGGGTTTTCCGCTGACGGCCCAGCAGGTGATGCGCGAGGCGATCTGCCAGTCGGCGCTGCTCTCGGCGGATCTGGCGGAAGAAATCGGCCTGCCGCGTGACCACATCATCCTGTCGGCCAAGGTCTCCAACGTGCAGGATCTCATCGCCGTCTATGCGATGCTGTCTTCCCGCTCCGACCATGCGCTGCATCTCGGCCTGACGGAAGCCGGCATGGGCACCAAGGGCATCGTCGCCTCGTCGGCCTCGCTCGGCATTCTCTTGCAGCAGGGTATTGGCGACACGATCCGTATCTCGCTGACGCCGGAGCCCGGTGGCGACCGCACCCGCGAGGTGCAGGTGGCGCAGGAACTGCTGCAGGTCATGGGTTTTCGGCAGTTCATTCCGGTGGTGGCCGCCTGTCCGGGCTGCGGACGCACGACTTCGACGGTGTTCCAGGAACTGGCGCAGAAAATCCAGGACGACATTCGCAAGAACATGCCGGTCTGGCGTGAAAAATATCCGGGTGTCGAGGGTCTCAAGGTCGCGGTCATGGGCTGCATCGTCAACGGGCCGGGCGAAAGCAAACACGCCGATATCGGCATCTCGCTGCCCGGTACCGGCGAACTGCCGATCGCGCCGATCTATGTCGACGGCAAGAAGGCGATGACGCTGCGCGGCACCAATATCGCCGGCGAATTCGAGACGCTGGTCAACGACTATATCGAAAAGCGCTACGGGCAGGGCCAGGCGGCGGCCGAGTAAGCTTTCTCAGGCGCCACGCCGGACGGAAAACCGCTTCACACTTTTCCTGGCGCGGCTCAGACTCAGAGCCGCGTTGTCAAAAGCTTGAAGCCTGCAAAAGCGAAGAAGGCGGCCATGACGCCTTCGATGGCGCGACGCGACTTGAGATAGGCCCGGTGCACGGGGCCGAGCGAGAAGACCAGCGCGAAGCCGAGGAAGACGCAGACACCCATCACCATGCAGCCGGCGATGAAGGTGATCATCACACCGCCCGGCGCGCCCGGCGGCATGCCGAGCGATGTCAGCATGATCCAGTTGAAGATCGCCTTTGGATTGGTGATGTGGATGCCGAGGCCCTTGAGATACTGCCGGCGCGGCGATAGCGGCGGCATGGCCGCCATCTGCGCGCGATAGACTTCCTCGCTCTTGCGCGCCGCCCTGTAGGCGTTCCAGGCGAGCCACAGCAGATAGCAGCCGCCGACGATCTTCAGCACGATGATCGCCTGGCCGTAGGTGCGGATGAGGGCGGAAAGGCCCGATGCCGTGAGGATCGCCCAGATGTAGGAGCCGGTCAGCACGCCTGAGGCAAGCGCCAGCCCGGCGCGGCGGCCCTGGCTGATCGAGGTCGCGATGATGGCGATGATCGCCGGTCCCGGCGAGGCCGTCGCGATGAAATAGGCGGTCCAGGCGACGGCGAGTTGCGGCAGGTAGGGTGTGATGTCGGTCATGGTTCACCGGTGGATGTCGGTGGACGATAGCCGATCGTGTTTTCCCCTCCTAGCTGGAGAATTGCACCACATGTCACCTTCGACCGGCGAGGTCGAACATCCCCCACATAACGCCCCTGGGGGCCCCAAAACCCCCAGGGGGGTAGGGGGAGCGCGGCGGGGGGGGTGGTTATACCCCCAAAA